>NZ_JACHZA010000003.1:0-528578 GCF_014193305.1 Rhizobium sp. BK181 | reverse complement strand
AAATCTCTAGAGCGAAGGACTTCGTCGCCAGCAGCGCCGCCGCCCTCGTTCAGTGAGTGGGCTTATAGATCCTACCCCTTTTCTAAGTCAACAGCCGTTTTCAAAAAAAGCGAGATTTCTTGCATCATATTGAATTCTAAGCCGGATTTTCGGAGGCCGGGTTTTCTGCCCTCTGAATGCGCCGATAGCCGGGTCATTTTTACAGAAATAGCAGCGCGGGACGCGATGACGAGGTCCTTCGCCCTCACATCTTCACAATCGGATGGTCTCAAGGGCGAATGATTTGCGTGCGCGCACGCGGCCCATTTGACTTCCATTATTAAACTATGCACTTTTCGGCGCCAGTCAGACCTGCCCGAAGAAGCCTACCGAAAGGACGCGGATCCACCTGCCATGATGACGGAGAAGATGATGATCCGCTCGTTCGGCAACGAGCCGCCGCTTCTCGCCGATGGCAGACGTGCGCCCGACCGCCGCGAAGTTTCACTACGTTGGCTTTCGGGTACGTTCCTCACCGGCATCACCTCAAGCGTGCTGATGGGTGTCGCGTTGTTTGCGGCACTCGACGGGCGCCAGCAGCTGGCGATCCCCGCCGAGGCCTACGCCACGATCAATGCCGACGCGCATGCGGACGATACAGATGTGACGCGCGGCGGTCGGCTGATTGCCTCCGCGATCGCCGCCAAGCCGTCGGACCGCAAAATCATGGAGGTCTCCACCGTCGTCCATGAGGGCGACAAGGAAGTCGTCCGTCGCCAGCCTTTCGCGCGCGTGAAGATGACGCTTGCCGCCAACCACGTGGCGACCGAGGATTATCCAAGCTTCAATCCACTGACGATCTTCGCGGCCGACGAGCCTGACGCACAGCCGGCTGTTCGCACCGGGCAGATCTACGGCTCCGATGTCGAGTCAGAGGTCAGCTTGAAGACCGTGGCTTATCCAACGACGAAATCCGATCTTCAGGTTGCAGCCGGCCTGACCCTCGATGAGATCGAGGAGAACGTCCGCTCCAACGGTTCGGTCCTGACCGACGGTGCGGCTCAGGTGGCAGCCCTTTACTATGTTGATCCGCGCCGTTTCTCCAATGATGACAACGACGTCGATTTGGCGACCGGCCTGACAGCGCGCGTTCTCGAACAGAACATGACGGTCTCGGCGCCGGAATCGATCACGCCGCAGACGGAAGAGTTCGCCGACGACATCATTCCGGTGCGTCAGGATACGTCGATCACCAAGGCCATGGCGGATTCGGGCTACCCCGAGCCACAGGCCAAGGGCGTCTCCGGCTATTTGTCGCCGCTAATCGGATCCGACGAACTGTCCAAGGGGGACGTGCTGCGCATCGGCATCTTGCAGAGGGGCGAACAGGCGAAAATCATCCGCGTCAGCGTCTATCGCGGCACCCGTCATCTCGTCACCGTGGCACTCGACGATCACGATCGCTTTGTTGCCGGCCGCGAACCGCCGCAGATCGACGCGGTCACCACCGCCTTCGACGACAGCTCGACATCGATCCCGTCTAACCAGAACCTGCCGCGCGTATATGACGGGATCTATCGTGCCGCACTCTCCTACGGCATGACGAAGGACATGACCGCGCTGATCATTAAGTTGCTGGCGAGCAGCGTCGATTTTCAGGCGGAACTGCGCCCCACCGATACGCTGGAAGCTTTCTTCTCGGTCGCCGATTCCAGCGGCCAGGCGACAGCCGATTCCGAGCTTCTTTATGTGAACGCCCGCTTCGGCGACACGCAGACCAACTTCTACCGCTTCCAGGATCCGGAAGACGGTTCGATCGACTACTTCGATCAGGACGGCAAGAGCATTCGGCAGTTTTTGCTGCGCAATCCAGTCCCGAACGGCATATTCAAGTCCGGCTTCGGCATGCGACGGCATCCGATCCTGGGCTTCGCACGCATGCATACGGGCGTCGATTGGGCCGCCCCGCGCGGCACGGCGATTATCGCTGTCGGTAATGGCACCGTAGAGAAGGCCGGCTGGGATTCCGGCGGCTACGGCAACCAGACGATCGTTCGCCACGCTAACGGCTATGAATCCTCCTACAATCACCAGAGCGCGATCGCCAAGGGCGTCGTTCCCGGCGCCAAGGTACGCCAGGGCCAGGTGATCGGCTGGGTTGGAACGACCGGTGAATCCACCGGCCCGCACCTGCACTACGAAATGATCGTCAACGGCACCAAGGTCGATCCGTTGCGCGTGCGCTTGCCGGGCGGCAAGTCGTTGAAGGGCGGGGCGCTGGCAAAGTTCGAGGACGAGCGGCAGCGCATCGATGCGCTGCTTGGCAACCAGCCGCCGCCGCAGGTAGCAAGCAAATAACATCCCACAAAAATGGCGGCCGAGGCCGCCATTTTCCTTCCGGGTATCCAGAGCTTACGCCGCTTCGTTGACCGCGGAATTCCGTGTGCGGAACAATAGCCGGTCGGTGCCGCTGGTGATCTTCACTGTCGATCCATCCGGCACCTGACCGGAGAGGATCTGTTCGGCGAGCGGATCCTGAACGTACTTCTGGATCACCCGCTTCAGTGGACGCGCACCATAAACAGGGTCGTAGCCCTTGTTGGCGAGCCAGTTGCGGGCATCGTCGTCGAGCTCAAGCGTGATCTTGCGCTCGGCAAGCAGTGCCACCAGGCGCTTCAGCTGGATATCGACGATCGCGCCCATTTCCTCGCGCTTCAGGCGGTGGAACAGGATGATCTCATCGATACGGTTCAAGAATTCCGGCCGGAAATGACCGCGCACGACCTCCATCACCTGTTCACGAACCGCTTCGCTGTCGTCCCCGTCCTTCAGCTGGGTCAGGTACTCGGCACCGAGGTTCGACGTCATGATGATCATCGTGTTGCGGAAATCGACCGTCCGGCCCTGCCCATCGGTCAGTCGACCATCGTCCAGAACCTGCAGCAGGATGTTGAAGACATCGGGATGCGCCTTCTCGATCTCGTCGAACAAGACAACCTGATACGGCCTCCGGCGCACGGCTTCCGTCAGCGCGCCGCCTTCATCATAACCGACATAGCCGGGAGGCGCACCGATGAGCCGGGCCACGGAGTGCTTCTCCATGTATTCCGACATATCCATGCGCACCATCGCCGTTTCGTCGTCGAAGAGGAAGCGGGCAAGCGCCTTGGTCAGCTCCGTTTTGCCGACGCCGGTCGGACCGAGGAAGATGAACGAGCCGATCGGCCGGTTCGGATCCTGCAGACCGGCGCGCGCACGGCGCACGGCACGCGACACGGCCTGAACCGCATCGCCTTGGCCGATCACCGATTTCGCCAGCTCGTCTTCCATCCTGAGCAACTTGTCGCGTTCGCCTTCCAGCATCTTGTCGACGGGGATACCGGTCCAGCGGGAAACGACATGCGCGATGTTGTCGGGGGTCACGACCTCCTGCACCATGGCGCTGCGATCGCTGTCCTGCTGTTCGGCTTCGCCAAGCTTCTTTTCCAGGTCCGGAATGACGCCGTAGGTGAGTTCGCCGGCGCGCTGGAACTCGCCCTTGCGCTGAGCGATCGCCAGATCGTTGCGGGCTTCGTCCAACTGCTTCTTCAGGTCTGCCGCCAGGCCAAGCTTCTGCTTTTCCGCCTGCCAGCGGGCCGTCAGAGCGTCGGCTTCTTCCTCGAGACCGGTCAGCTCTGTTTCAAGCCGCACCAGCCGGTCGGCAGACGCCGTATCGGTTTCCTTCTTCAGCGCTTCGCGCTCGATTTTCAGCTGCATGATGCGGCGATCGAGTTCGTCCAGCTCCTCGGGCTTGGAATCCACCTGCATGCGCAACCGCGCAGCGGCTTCATCCATCAGGTCGATCGCCTTGTCGGGCAAGAAGCGGTCGGTAATATAGCGGTTGGAAAGCGTCGCAGCCGCAACCAGGGCCGAATCCGAGATGCGGACCTTGTGGTGCTGTTCGTATTTCTCCTTGAGACCGCGCAGGATCGAGATCGTGTCCTCGACCGTCGGCTCCTCGACCATGACTGGCTGGAAGCGGCGGGCAAGGGCCGGATCTTTTTCGACATGCTTGCGGTATTCGTCGAGCGTCGTCGCGCCGACGCAATGCAGCTCGCCGCGGGCAAGCGCGGGCTTCAGCAGGTTGGAGGCATCCATCGCCCCATCCGCCTTGCCGGCGCCGACAAGCGTGTGCATTTCGTCGATGAAGAGGATGATCTCGCCGTTTTCGGCCTGCACCTCATTCAGGACTGCCTTCAGACGCTCCTCGAACTCGCCGCGATATTTGGCGCCAGCAATCAGTGCGCCCATATCGAGCGCCATCAGCTTCTTGTCCTTGAGAGACTCGGGCACGTCGCCGTTGACGATGCGCAGCGCAAGGCCTTCGACGATGGCGGTCTTGCCGACGCCCGGCTCGCCGATCAGCACCGGATTGTTCTTCGTGCGGCGCGACAGAACCTGGATCGTGCGGCGGATTTCGTCGTCACGGCCGATGACGGGATCGAGTTTGCCTTCGCGGGCTTCGCTGGTCAGATCGCGAGCGTACTTCTTCAGCGAATCGAAGCCCTGTTCGGCGTTCGAGCTGTCTGCGGTACGGCCCTTGCGGATCTCGTTGATGACTTGGTTGAGCGCAAGCGCGGTCACGCCGGCGTTCTTCAATGTCGTGGATGTCGAGGCCGAAGTCTCGATCGCCAGAGCCTGCAACAGGCGCTCGACGGTCACGAAACTGTCGCCGGCTTTCTTCGATGCCTCTTCGGCGGTCGAAAGAACCTTGGCAAGAGGCTGCGCAAGATAGATCTGCCCGTTGCCGCCGGAGACTTTCGGCAGCTTGGCAAGTGCGGCGTCGTTGGCAAGGCGCGCGGCCTTGGGATCACCACCAGCGCGCTCGATCAGCGAAGCGGCCATACCCTGGTCGTCGTCGAGCAGGACTTTCAGAACATGCTCGGGTGTGAATTGCTGGTGCCCCTGCGCAAGCGCATAGGTCTGGGCGGACTGAATAAAACCGCGCACCCGCTCGGAGTATTTTTCGATATTCATACTGTACCTCCATAAATCGCCCTGCCCTCATAAGGCACAGGCCGATGACTGAGATTGAGCTCCCTCAAACGGCAAGCCCATCGTTCCGCCGCGTTTGGGATTTGCGGCTGACGAACTTGGGCTGGATATGGTGGAGGATTTCAAAAGTTTAAAGAGGCGATGACGCGAAAAAACCGCCGCCGTGCGACCAGGAATTAACAGGTAGCAGCGCCCGTCCGAAACCGTGAATGTGATCTACATGGGATCCATGCTGACAATCCGGCCGGAACCGTTGACCGTGCACTTGGAGCTGTACTGGCCTGTTGCCATAGTCAGCACCCAGTTGCCGCCGGACCGTCCGGCTCCGTTCACAACACTCGTGCCACGCTTGGCACTCTACAAATCATCCGTGCGTTGCACACAGGCATTCAAGGCAGGATGTTGTTCTTGACGTTATCGTGGCCCCTTGCCTGGATTTCAGCTTCAGCGACATCGGCGGGAGACTTGGCCGTGGCGGGAATGGATAGCGCGGTGAGAAGCAATGATATTGCGATCTTGCGGTTACACTGTGGCTCCACATCGAAAGGGCCCGCGCCGTTGACAAACGGCGCGGGCTAATAGCTCCCCGTTATTGCGGGGCGAGCCGCTCAAGGTCATTCAGCCGTTTCAGTGCGGCCTGCTGCCGAAGCAAGGCGTAGTTGATGCCACTTGCATTCAGTGAGCTGCCTTCCTGATAAGGAAACTGGGTAAAATCTGAGAAGAAGTCCTTGATCTTGGCTTGCACGGGAACGAGCAGCCACATGTTGCGGGCAAGGAACTCGATGGCCCCGCCCCCCTCCTTCATGCCGCGTTCGTAGGGATCCATGCGCAGGTTTGCGATGTTGGCCCAGGCCGGTATTTCACGCGTCGCCGTGGCGATGTTTCCTTCGCTGTTGATTGCAAAGCTGAGCTTCCAGTCGTTCCAGCGAATGGCGTTGAGATTGCCGCCCTGGTCAAAATAATACACTGCGTCACGTGGGCCCGTTGGAACTTCGCCCTTTAGCAATGGTCCTAGATCATAACCATCCAGGTGCACCTTGAAGTCCTTGGTGCCGGCTTTGAAGCCCGCCTTCATCTGCTCCTTGACGTCTGGTATTCCGGCAACACTTGCAAAAGTCGGCATCCAGTCCATCAACGTGACGATCTCGTTGACCTCGGTTCCGGGCTTAACGACACCCGGCCACCGAACCATCATCGGGATGCGGAAACCACCCTCCCATGTTGTCCCCTTTTCGCCGTGGAACATCGTCATTGCGCCATCTGGCCACAGAGCGAGTTCCGCGCCGTTGTCGGTGGTGTAGAGGACGATGGTGTTCTCGGCGATCCCCAGCTGATCCAACTGGTCGAGAAGCTGGCCGACGTGACCGTCGTGTTCCACCATGCCATCGGCATGGATGCCCTTGCCGGTCTTGCCAAGCGAGTCAGCCTTCAGGTGCGTGAAGACGTGCATGCGTGTCGAGTTGAACCAGCAGAAGAATGGCTTATCAGCCTTGGCTTGGCGGTCGATAAAATTCTTCGCGGCAGCCAGGAACTCCTCGTCGATCGTTTCCATGCGCTTGGTGTTGAGCTCACCAGTGTCCTCGATCTTCCCATCCGCGCTCGACTTGATCACGCCGCGCGGACCGAATTGCCGGCGGAACGCCGGATCCTTCGGGTAGAAGTAACCCTCCGGCTCTTCCTCGGCGTTGAGGTGGTAGAGATTGCCGAAGAACTCATCGAAGCCATGCTTGGTCGGCAGGTGTTGGTCCTGGTCGCCGAGGTGGTTCTTGCCGAATTGGCCGGTCGCATAGCCCTGCGTCTTCAGCACATCGGCGATGGTCGGCATCCAGTCCTGGATGCCATGCGGATCCCCGGGCATGCCGATCGTCAGCAAGCCGGTGCGGAATGGCTCCTGCCCGAGAATGAAAGAAGCGCGGCCGGCGGTGCAGCTCTGTTGACCGTATGAATCGGTAAAGATGGCTCCTTCCCTGGCGATACGATCGATATTGGGCGTGCGGTAACCCATCAGCCCCATCGTGTAGGCACTGATCTGCGGGATGCCGATGTCATCGCCGAAGATGACCAGGATGTTCGGCTTCTTGCCGGACGGCGCAGCGGTCTGAGCCTGGGCTGCGGCGGACCTCGCCATGCTGGCGACCGTGACGGCCCCAGCAGCAAGGGCGGTCGACCCTATCAGCAAGTTGCGGCGGGTAAGGTTGCTGGTGTCTGAGGAGGTTGCTCGTACGTTGTCGTCACAGGCCATGTCGCGTGTCTCCCGTCAAACGTGAACGTTTGCGATGTTGTCTGGTGATGAGATGCATTGGCACCCTCAAGTCAGGCACAGCCACGGCGAAGGCGTAAGTACGTTACAGTAAATACGCCGCACTTTAACGTTCGGCCGAGGCCGGTTTGGGGGGCGAGCCGAAACCAAAAATGCAAAAAAGGCCGCTCCGAAGAGCGACCTTTCTAAACACAAGTACGGAACGCTGAACGATCCGCTTATTCCGAAGCGGCATCGGCCAAAGCCGGGACATCATTGGAACCCGCGTCTTCGCCCTCAGCCGAAGCCTCACCTTCTGCAGCGCGACGCGGACGGCGCGGACGGCTGCCGGTAGCGCGGCGCCGAGGCTGACGCTCGCGCGGCTGACCTGCAGCACTTTCCTCGTCCATCGAGACCTCTGCCGGAATGCCTTCGATCTCCGGCTGCGGACCGCTGCCGTCGTTGACTTCGGGCTGCGGCGCAGCAGCTACAGCTTCAACCGGCGCTGCAGCTGGCTGCTGTTCCTGGCGCCGCGGCTGGCGTGCCTGGTCGTCATGACGGCGCGGCTGCTCATCGTGGCGACGCTGCGGCTGCTCGTCCGAACGGCGCTGCTGATGCTCATGTTGCTGGCGCGGCGGCTGAACGATAACGACATCATCGTTGTCGACGCCTTCGATGTCGTCGCCTTCGCGCTCCGTGCCTTCACTAAAGTCGTTGCGATCGTCGCGCTGGAAGCGTTCCTGCATCTGCGCCTGTGCGGCAGCAATGATGCGGTTGTAATGCTCAGCGTGCTGCAGGTAGTTTTCGGCGATAACACGGTCGCCCGAACTCTGCGCGTCGCGAGCGAGCTGCGCATACTTTTCGGCGATATGCTGCGCGGTACCACGGATCTTAACGTCTGGGCCGGAGCTGTCGTATGTCCGCGTCAGCGGATTGCCGCCCTTGCGGTTGAAATTGTTGTTATTGTTATTTCCACCGCCGCCGTTGTTATTGCCACGCCCGCGACCGCGCTTGTTCTGCTGTCCTGGCCTCATAGATCGTTCACCTGAATTCTCTGTTTGTTGTGGAGTTATGGCATCAACCGCCGTGGCCGGTTCACCGGCTCAGAGCCCTTGTGCCGCAAGCATACTGCGCCTTCGCGCCAACCTGCCGCTTGTTCTCAAGTCAGTTTGACTGATTCACGCATTGGGTCGTATTCAACCTTTGAAGCTCTCGTTTAAAAGAGCGGACCCCCGAGGCCGAGCTAGTATCGAACGGCTCACCGTTCTGTCCCATCTCTCCAACGCGTGGGGTCAACCTATATTGCTTCCCGTGGAAATCCAAGCCTTTTCTTCGCAATGACACCAATGTCCTGTTCGATGCATTAAGTTGTCGCGCATCACTTGAGCGCGAACACAAGCGCCCGGTCATTCTGGCCGTAATCTTTTACGGATTCCAGAAGCTTGAAGCCTTCAGCCTCGAAAACGTCCGTTACGTCGTTTCGCTGGTCGTAGCCGATCTCGAGTCCCACAACGCCGTTCGGCTTTATGAACCTTGCCGCATCCTTGGCGATGGTTCTGTAGGCGTCAAGCCCATCCCGGCCGCCATCCAGTGCGGCAAGGGGATCAAATTTCGTCACTTCGGGAGCGAGAGTGTGAACGACCTTAGAAGCGATATAGGGCGGATTTGAGACAATCGCATGAAACGTGCCGTGGATACTGTCAAACCAACTGGACTGTATGGCTTCAAAGCGATCCTGCAATCCGTTTCTTTCCGCGTTTGATTTTGCCGTCCTCAACGCGTCGGCCGATATATCGCTGCCGACACCTGACGCTTCCGGACATTCGCTCAACAGAGCTAGGCATATCGCCCCGGTTCCGGTTCCCAAATCAAGGATATGGATACGGCCGTCGGTATTTGCAAGATCGCGCAGATATGGAAGCACCGTATCGACGAGAATTTCTGTATCGGGCCTTGGCTCGAGGGTTTCCGCTGACAACGAAAGCGGCAGCCCATAGAATTCGCGTTCACCAAGAATGCGGTGAACCGGCTCATGCGCCAACCGGCGTTCGATCGCTTGTTCGATCAATATCGCCTGCTCATTGGCCACGGTCTCGCCACCGCGCGTCACGATGGCAGTCGTCGAAAGTCCAAGCAGCCCTGCGACAAGGACGCGGGCATCCGCGGCGGCGCTGTCTATTCCGACTTCGGTGAAGCGCCGGCGAGCTTCAACCAACATTTGGGAAACCGTAGGCTCGGCCCGTTTCCCGCTCATGCCGCTCATTGCTGCTCGCCGAGTTGCGCCAATTGGCTCGCCTGATAGTCGGCCATCAGCGCGTCGACCACCTCGTCGATCTCGCCGACCATCATCCGGTCCAGTTTGTAGAGGGTCAGATTGATGCGGTGATCCGTCACCCGTCCCTGTGGGAAGTTGTAGGTACGGATGCGTTCGGAACGGTCGCCGGAGCCGACTTGGCTTTTGCGGTCCGCGGAACGCTCGCTGTCGGCGCGCTGGCGCTCGGCATCATAAAGGCGCGAGCGCAGAACCTGCATCGCCTTGGCGCGGTTCTGGTGCTGCGACTTCTCGGAGCTGGTGACGACGATGCCCGTCGGCAGGTGGGTGATACGAACGGCTGAGTCCGTAGTGTTGACGTGCTGGCCGCCGGCACCAGAGGAGCGCATCGTGTCGATGCGGATGTCTTCCGGCCGGATCTCGATGTCGATCTCTTCTGCTTCCGGCAAGACCGCGACCGTCGCGGCCGAGGTATGGATACGGCCTCCCGCTTCCGTTTCCGGTACGCGCTGGACGCGGTGGACGCCGGATTCGAACTTCAGCTTGGCAAACACGCCCTTGCCGGTGATCGTCGCGATGATTTCCTTGAAGCCACCCGCTTCGCCTTCGCTCGACGACAGGACTTCCACCTTCCAGCCGTGCGCGGCGGCATAGCGCTCATACATCCGGAACAGGTCGCCGGCGAAGAGTGCGGCTTCCGAGCCGCCGGTGCCGGCGCGGATTTCCAAAATCGCGCTCTTCTCGTCGGCTGCGTCCTTCGGTAGCAACAGGATCTGGATTTCCTGCTCCAGTGCCTCCAGCCGCTCCTTCACCTCGGGCAGTTCCAGTTCGGCAAGGTCGCGCATTTCGCGGTCCACGGACTTGTCGTTCAGCAAGGTCTCAAGGTCCGCAAGCTCCGCAATCGCCTTCTCGTAGGCGCGAATCTTCGTGACGACAGGCTGCAGCTCGGAATACTCGGAGGCGAGCTTGACGTAGACTTCGGCCGAAGGACCGGCCGACATGCGCGCTTCGATCTCGCCGAAACGGCGTTCCAGCTCGCGCATCTTTTCAACGGGAAGCTTCGCCACCCTTCACTCCGATTCTGCTTGTCTTGAACTATAAAGGAATATTGTGAGCGTCGGCGAAGTGGGCAAGCACCTCGCGTATAGAGGTCGCCGACTTGGTATCGTCAAGCGCCTCGTTCATCACTTTTGCCAGCGCCTCGGCATCGAGACCGAGCAGCATCGCCTTAACAGGACCGATCGACGCCGGCGACATCGACACCGCACGGAAGCCGATGCCGAGCAGCGCCATTGCCGAGATCGGCTTGCCGGCAAGCTCGCCGCAGAGCGTCACCGGCGTGTTGTTTCGCTCACCCGCGCGTACGATGTCGCGCAGGATCCGGAGGAACGGCTTGCCAAGCGGATCGAAGCGATCGGAAACCCGTGCGTTGCCGCGGTCGACCGCCATCGAAAACTGGAAGAGGTCATTCGAGCCGACCGACACGAAGTCGACCGCCGACATCAGCTCGTCGAGCTGCCAGAGCAGCGCCGGCACCTCCAGCATCGCGCCGAACTGCAGCTTGCGCGGCAGACCGTGGCCGAAGCGGGAGAGGTGTTGAACTTCCTTCTGCAAAAGCTCACGGACCGCGGCGATCTCGGAAACCTCGGTCACCATCGGTACCATCAGCTTCAGCTCGATACCGGCCGCTGCCTTCAGCATGGCGCGCAATTGCGTGCGCAGCAGGCCCGGACGATCGAGCGACAGGCGGATCGCCCGCCAGCCAAGCGCCGGATTTTCTTCTTCATGACCACGGAAATAGGGAACGACCTTGTCGCCGCCGATATCGAGCGTACGGAAGGTGACGACCCGCCCGGCCGCCTGCTTCAGCACATTGCGATAGAACAGTTCCTGTTCCTCCGCCTTTGGCATGGTTGAGGCGATCATGAACTGCAACTCGGTACGAAACAGTCCGATGCCTTCGGCGCCCGAGTCCGAAAGCTGCGGCAAGTCCACCAGCAGCCCGGCATTCATCATCAGGGACACGCGCTGCCCGTCCTTGGTGCGCGGCTCGACGGAGCGCAGCGCCCGGAACTGCTCCTGCCGACGGGCCCGGAACCGCACCTTTTCCTCATACGAACGCTGGTGTTCGGGCATCGGGCGAAGATGCACATGCCCGCCATCCCCATCGATGATCACGGCATCGCCGTTTTCGGCAAGCGCCACCACGCCGGCTGCCTGGCCGATGACAGGAATACCCATGGCTCGCGCAACGATCACCACATGGCTCGTCACCGCGCCTTCCTCCAGCACGAGCCCGCGCACGTTGGCGCGCGGATAGTCCAACAGCTCAGCCGCACCCATCGCGCGCGCCAAGATGATGGCGTCGCTCGGGAAACCATCGCCCGCGGTGCGACCGGTGTAGCCGGTCAGCTGCCGCAGTAGCCGGTTCGCCAGATCTTCGAAATCGTGCATCCGCTCGCGCAGATAGGGATCCGTCATGCGGATCATGCGCGCCTTGGTGTCGCTCTGCACCTTCTCGACCGCGGCTTCCGCCGTCAGGCCGTTACGGATCGCTTCCTCGAGTTTGCGCACCCATCCCTGGTCATGAGCGAACATCCGATAGGTCTCGAGTACCTCGCGGTGCTCACCCTCCATCGAAACGTCGCGCTGCGACAGAAGGTCATCGATCGAGATGCGCAGCGACCCGAGCGCCTCGCCCAGACGACGGATTTCCTTCTCGGAATCCTCGTTCAGCAAGTTGGTAACGACAATGCGCGGCTCGTGCAGCACGACGTAGCCGAGGCCAATACCCTCGTTATAGGTATCGCCATCGATGGTCACCGAACGTGTGAGGTCGAGTTCAAGACCAGGCTTGGTGATCTTCTTGAGCTCGCCGGTGGCGATCATCTCGGCAAGCACCATCGCGGTCGTCTCGAGCGCTTCGAGCTCTTCTTCGCGGTAGGTGCGGCTTGCCTTGTTCTGCACGACCAGAACGCCGAGCGAACGGCCGGTGCGCAGGATCGGCACGCCAAGGAAGGAATGATAGATTTCTTCGCCGGTTTCCGGCAGGTAGCGGAAGGCGGGATGCGATTGCGCGTCGGAGAGGTTGAGCGGCTGCGCCGATGCGGCGATCGTGCCGACGAGACCCTGACCCATCTTGAGTTGGGACAGGTGGACCGCTTCCTTCTTCAGACCTTCGGTTGCATAGAGTTCGAGGACGCCGTCGGCGCGCAGGACGTAGACGGAGCAAACCTCCGCCACCATGTTGCCTGCGATCTGGCGAACGATCCGGTCGAGACGCTCCTGCGGCTCCAGCGGCTCCGCCATCAACTCGCGTAGCCGCTTGAGCAGCACGCGCGGACCGCCGGAAAGGTCTCTCATTGCGTCTCAAGCTCCAAAACAAACATCAAAGTCACACAGCCGATTGCCGCGTGACTTCTCAACTTGAACGCGCGGCAAGTCTGTTCAGAATCAGTTCTTATCTAGACCGTAGCAGGAATGCAAAGTCCTGACAGCGAGTTCCGCATAAGGACCGTCGATCAGGATGGAAATTTTGATCTCAGAGGTCGTGATGGCCTTGATGTTGATGCCCTTGTCGGCCAGCGCCTTGAACGCGGTAGCGGCAACACCGGCGTGACTACGCATACCGATACCGATGACAGACACTTTCACCAGGCCCGATTCGTTCTGAACGACATCGTAGCCGATCTTTTCCTTGTTCTCGCCAAGGACCTTGATCGCCTTGTCGACATCGCCCGACGGAACCGTGAAGGTCATGTCGGTCTTCGAGCCGTCTTCGGAGATGTTCTGGACAATCATGTCGACGTTGATGTGGCTTTCGGCCAGCGGTCCGAAGATCGCGGCGGAAACACCCGGCCGGTCGGCAAGACGGCGAAGCGAGATCTGAGCCTCATCCTTGGCATAGGCGATGCCGGTGACTACTTCCTGTTCCACGATTTCATCCTCGTCACAAATCAGCGTTCCGGGCGGATTCAAGAAGTCACCCATGCCCGGAGCATCGGGATCTTCAAAAGAGGAGCGCACGAAGGTACGGACCTTGTGCACCATGGCAAGCTCGACAGAGCGAACCTGCAGGACCTTAGCGCCGAGCGAGGCCATTTCGAGCATTTCCTCGAAAGCGATCTTCTTCAGGCGGCGCGCCTGCGGCACGATGCGCGGGTCCGTCGTGTAGACGCCATCGACGTCGGTGTAGATGTCGCAGCGATCGGCCTTCAGCGCCGCAGCAACGGCAACGGCAGAGGTGTCCGACCCGCCACGACCGAGCGTCGCAATGCGATTGTCCGGACCGATGCCCTGGAAGCCGGCGATAACGGCAACCTGGCCCTCGCCCATGCGGTTGACAATGTCGGCACCGTCGATTTCCTGAATGCGGGCAGCACCGTGAGCATTGTCCGTGCGGATGGCGATCTGCCAACCCTGCCAGGAGCGCGCATTGATATCCATCGCCTGCAGCGCGATTGCCAACAGCCCGGCTGTCACCTGCTCGCCTGATGCAACGACAGCATCATATTCACGCGCATCGTAAAACGGGGAATTTGCGCCGACGACCTTCGGCATGTTCTGCACCCAGCCAACGAGCTCGTTGGTCTTGCCGGACATGGCCGAGACAACGACCGCCACTTCATGGCCGGCATCGACTTCACGTTTCACATGGCGGGCAACGTTCTTGATGCGGTCCAGATCAGCGACGGAGGTTCCGCCGAATTTCATTACGATGCGTGCCATATGCCTCTACCACGACCTAGTGCCGAGAGAGACCAAAGCCAGACCCGGCATCACGAGCCCCCTGCATTGAGCCGCACGGCTGAAGAGCCAGGAATTGGGAGTTTCTGGAACCCTTCTAACGCCTTGCGCCCCCGGGGCCCAAGTTGCCGCGTCTCTTAGCGAGTTTGTGGGGGGGTGGCAAGGTGCCGAAAGGAGAATGCCGGCGTGACGGGCTGACCGTCAAAGGAGTGCGCCGATGCCATCACGCCTGTTTGCATTTTTGCCAGCCTCGACCAGCAACGCCTGGTCTTTGTGCCTTCCCTAAGGTTCGATTTCGTCTTGCAGCCTCTTGAGGATGTGGATGAGCTGCGGAGCCATTTCCCTGATCTCGGTCAGGTGAATAGCGGTCAAGCGTTTCAACACTCCCTCAGCCTTGTCAGTAAGCTCCAGTGTTTGCCGCCGTTTGTCGTTCGGATCGGCGCGGCGCGACACATAGCCGGCGCTAACCAGCCGACCGACCAGTTCCGTCGCCGAATGCGGCGCTATCAACAGTCGTTCTGCAAGCATTCCGATGGTCATCGCATCCTCGCCGCGATGACCCTTGATTGCGAGCAATGCCTGATGCTGTTGTGTCGGAAGTCCCTCTTCCTGCGCTGCGGACGTGCTGAAGTCCATGAAACGGCGCAAAGTATAACGCAAGTTGGACAAGGCTTCGTAGTCGGCGTCTGTCAGTCCTGTCCTCGGAGTCTTCAACACGTGACCTCTCGTAACCATCATTGCATCCAGGCGGCGACCTCCATTCTTCGATGATCCTGCAGGACTCGAAGGGCTAACATGAGCTCGGGTGCCATCTCCCGGATCTCATAGAGATGCGCAGGCGTCAGCCGCCGCAATATCTCTTCCGCCTTGTCTGTCAACCGCAGAATGGGCCGGCGCCTCTGTTTCACGTCGACAATGACATAGCCGTGTTCCTCAAGCGATCGCGCAAGTTCGGCAGCGGATGCGGCAGGGACAAACAATCGCTCCGCCAGCATTGAAACGCTCATCTGCCCTCCACTCCTTAGCCCTTTTATGGCAAGCAACGCCTGGTGCTGTTGCGGCGTCAATCCAAGCTCCTCCGCCGCTTTTGTGCTGAATTGGCGAAACTTCCGGATCCTGTATCTCAGGTTCGCCAGCGCCTCGTAGTCAACCTCCGACAAGCCTCCGCTTCCGCTTGACGCCATTTCGCCTCCTGAATTTCCATGTTGATTTATATCGTATCACGATATATTTGCGACATCGAACAAAAGTGCTGCAACAGGACCCGCGATGCCCCAGCAACCGACGACCCACCGACCACACGACTTCACCGGCGGCCTCTCAAGGCGTGAGGCAGGAGATTTCACCACGGATAGACGCGTTCTCGCACTTGTCGGCATGGCCGTGGTCATTGGCTCGGGTGGTGCATTTGCCGCCTGGGGCCTCGTGAGCCTGATATCGTTGGTTACGAACCTGGTGTGGTTCGGACGCTTCAGCATCGCTGCCACGTCGCTTACGCATGCGCCGCGCTCCGCTTGGATGGTTGCGATTCCGGTCCTCGGTGGCCTAGTCATCGGGTTGATGGCGCGCTTCGGATCGGAAAAGATCCGCGGCCACGGTATCCCCGAAGCTATCGAGGCGATCCTCATAGGCGGCAGCCGTATGTCGCCGAAGGTGGCGGTCCTCAAGCCGCTATCCTCGGCGATCTCCATTGGCACCGGCGGACCCTTCGGTGCGGAAGGTCCGATCATCATGACGGGCGGCGCCATCGGATCGCTGTTCGCGCAGTGTTTCCATTTGAGCGCGGCGGAACGCAAGACCCTCCTCGTCGCCGGTGCGGCGGCCGGTATGACGGCAATCTTCGGCTCCCCGGTTGCCGCAATCATGCTCGCCGTCGAATTGCTGCTTTTCGAATGGAAGCCTCGAAGCTTCATCCCGGTTGCCATCGCCGCCTGCGTGTCGATCTGCTGGCGCCCCTTCCTCTTTGAAGCAGGCCCCCTTTTCCCCAAGCAGTTTCACATGGACCTTTCCTGGTGGGGCATCGGGATTTGTGCCGCAATGGGCATCGTCGCCGGCCTGCAATCCGGCCTCCTGACGACGCTGCTCTACAAGATCGAAGATCTCTTCGAGGCACTGCCGATCCACTGGATGTGGTGGCCGGCAATCGGCGGACTGTTCATCGGCTTCGGTGGCTTGATCGAGCCTCGCGCCCTGGGCGTCGGCTACGACATTATCGACGGATTGCTCAACAGCACGCTTTTGCCGCCGGCGGTGTTGGCGATCCTGCTTGTGAAGTCAGCCATCTGGCTCGTGGCTCTGTCTTCAGGCACTTCGGGCGGTGTGCTTGCGCCACTATTGATCTTCGGAGGCGCTCTCGGCTGGCTGATCGGCCTGGCACTCCCCGGCGAGCCTGGATTCTGGGCGTTGCTTGGCATGGCTGCGATGATGGGCGGAACCATGCGGGCGCCGCTGACGGGAACCTTCTTCGCAGTCGAACTCACCGGCGACATTTCTGTGCTGGTACCGCTCTTGGCGGCGACGGTCACGGCCTACGCCGTGACCGTGCTTCTCCTTCGTCGCTCGATCCTCACGGAAAAGATCGCCAGACGTGGCCAGCACATCACGCGGGAATACGGCATCGATCCTTTCGAATTGACGCGAGCGCGCGACATCATGATCAAGGATGTCGATACGCTTTCGGCAAGGATGACAGTCGGCGAGGTCTGCGCGTTCTTCGCGACGACATCAAGAACGCACCGGGTTTATCCCGTTGTCGACGAGGAAGGCGCCCTCAAAGGGCTTGTGTCTCGTGCCGAGGCGTTGCAATGGCAACAGGAAGCCGTGCTTTCCGACCAGCGTCTTGACGACATGGTTTCGGACGCCTCCATCCCTGCGGCTCATCCAGACGATACGGCAGGATACGTTGCCGACCTGATGCTTTCGACGGACGCTGGACGCATCCCGATCGTGGACCCACAGACCGCCAAGCTTGACGGCTTGATTGCGCGGAAGGACCTGCTGCGCCTTCGCCGCACCCTGCGGGCGGCAGAGACCGAGCGAAAACCCTTTCTCGGACCACGGACGGCAAACGGCGAATAGTTACGATGCAGCCACCTGTTCTGACGCGCATACCCATCGAGGGCTTTCGCCTAGGCAATTGGCCCTGAGCCGTCGGAATGATGTTGCTACCTGCTCGAAAGATGCAGTTCCATCGCACTCCAGAAAACAAGCGGCCTGGTCTCTCCCTAAATCCGGCGCCGGAGTTTGGACAGGCGCACCCGAGGGCTCCGATGCGCTTTGCAGAGGTGCCGCTCAAGGCGCCCGATCGCCGAAACAATCCCGCTGAAGTCGTCAACTCGCGCCAATACCAAGTTTTGACTTCACAGTTTCTTAATTAGCCATCAGTTACCCTAAGTTGTTCGATAAGGGGCTGTGGCACAACGTGAACCGCATGAAGTGGGATCGGACGCGACAATCAGATACGTTGCATTCTTCAAGGTTTACCTGTCCGACCATCGTCTCAGGTGCGATGCCTGTGACGCTTCCACCGAAAGTCGTTGCACATGGCAGTTGTAATGCCGCCCACAAAGCCACCTGCTCAGCAGGCTCGCAAGGAAATCTACAATATCGTATTCGCGACGTTAAACCGGCTGGAGATTGAAGCCTCGCCGGCGAACTACGAGCTCATGTACGACGTCATCAGCGGCAACAATCCGGAGCTTCGCGAAAAGTTTTCGCGCCTCCGCAAGCCGATTGCGGATCATGAGGTCGAGGCGTTGGCTCGAACCTACCTACCGCATCATTTCGGCAAATCGATTCACGACGAGTCCGCAAGCCGCCTCCAAAACGAACTGACCAGTTTGAAAGAGTCGCTGCAGTCAGGCCAAAGCTCGCTCTCGACCTTCACGAACATGCTGGGCCAGGCGACCGGGAAAATCTCCTCGATCGACCCAAGGGACACGAAGACGATGCAGTCCCACCTCGGCTCCATTCGCCAACTGAGCGAGGTCCAGCAGTCGAAGAGTGCCAAGTTGCTTGAAAACGTTTCGACACAAATCTCAACAGTTGCGGCCATTTCAGACGAAGTGGAGCAATTCGAGCGCACGAAGTTCACGCATCCGACCACGAGGCTTGCCAACCGGCGCGGATTCCACAAGAAGCTTGCCGAGCTTTACGGCGCAGAACGCTACCCGGACGATATTTCGCTTCTTTTTTGCAATCTGTTGGTTCTGACGCCCTTTGAGACCGCGGAATTCCTCAGGCTCAAGGAAGCATTCCTCGAACGCCTTGGCGCTATCGTCTCGCAAACCGTTCAGACGATGGATTTCGCCGCGTGGCTTGACCGGCCGCAGATCGGCATCATTGTCCGGACGAGCGCCGAGACGGAGGTCCAGAAGATTGCCGATCAACTGAAGAGAAGTTGCCTCGTTGCTTTTGACAGCCGACAGGGTGTGATGCCGAAAGTTATTGCCCGCTTCGGCTGCAGCACGACCCACCAGGCCGGCACGGCATCCGAACTGGTGGCGAACACTGAAAAGGCTCTTCAGACAGCGATTGACGAACAGAACGAGAAGGTAGTGTTCCTCTCGGGAGCCGCGCGCAAAGACTGGATGCTCTATCGCAGTTGACAACGTGGTGCGACGCCGGATCTCGCGGTGGTCATCACAGCCTTCGCCATTGCATAGTGTGTCAGAAAAAGGCAGCCTAGACTTGCCTGGAAACGCGCTGACGGAGGCTTGCTTGCTCCGGTCCTGTTGTGCCGCCAGGTCTCCGGCGCGAGGGCCTCGATCGGATCATGACGCGTGCGCAGCAAATAGGCGTTATCATCGGCCTTGCCATTGTCGCGGCCTTCACGATGCTGCGGGCAAGCGATCCGCCGCTTCTGCGGCAAATCCGTGACATTACCTTCGACGAGTATCAGCGCATTTCGCCGCGCGCCTTCGAGCCGACGCCGGTCCGTATCATAGACATCGACGAAGCCTCGCTCAAGGAATTCGGTCAGTGGCCCTGGCCACGCGACCGGCTTGCCCTTCTCGTGCAGCGGCTGTCGGATATGGGCGCAGCTGCGATCGCCTTCGACGTGCTGTTCGCCGAGCCAGACCGCCTGTCGCCACGCACCGTCATGCGTGATGTCGCCGGCGTCGATCCGACCCTGCTGAGCCGGCTGCCCGACAATGACGAGCTTTTCGCCGAGGCGATCGCCGGACGTCCGGTGGTGCTCGGCTTCGGCCTAACCACTGAAGGCAATTATCGACCGCCGGTCAAGGCGGGCTTTGCCTTTACCGGCGAGAGCCCTCTCCACGCTCCTCCCCGCCTGGACGCAGCGACACCAATCCGCCCGCAGTTGCAGATCAACGCGACGGGTCTCGGCCACATCAGCCTCAATCCCGGCAATCCCTCCGCAGTCGTTCGCAAGGTCCCTCTCTTTCTGACGGACGGCGAACAACTCTATCCGAATCTGGCGATCGAGGCCCTGCGTGTCGCCCAGGGCGCCTCCACCTATGTACTGGCGGCCGCTCCCGAGGCTCCCGACACGCTGACCTCGGTCAAGATTGGCGAGTTCGTCGTGCCGGTGACTGCAGGTGGGGAACTGTGGCTTTACACCAGCCCCGACATCGCCGACCGGTATATTTCCGCCGGCAAGATTCTTGCGCCGCAGGGTGTCGATCCGCAGGTCGCCGCTGCGATCGAAGGAAGTATAGTCTTCGTCGGCACGTCCTCCGCCGGTCTGCAGGACATTCGCACGACCGCCCTCGGCCAGAACGTTCCGGGGGTCTCCATGCACGCCCAGACCGTCGAGCAAATCCTGACCGGTCATTTTCTCTCCCGACCGGACTGGGCGGACGGATTGGAAATTCTTGCGATTGCCGTGCTGGGCACGATCCTGGTCGTGCTGACGACCTTCGTCAGCCCGGCCGTGGCACTCGCGTGTGGCCTGTGTATCACAGCGCTGGCGCTCGCCGCCTCCTGGTTTGCCTTTTCCGCCTGGGGCCTGCTTCTGGACCCGCTGGCTCCGATCATTGCCGGCTCGATCATCCATTTCGCCGCCACCTCGTTTCGTATCCTCGTCATCGACCGCGAGCGGCGCGAAGTCCGCCGAGCCTTCGGGCAATACCTCTCGCCCTCCCTGCTCTACAGGATCGAGCACACCCGCGATGCGATGCGCCTCGGAGGCGATGACCGCGAACTGACGGTAATGTTCGTTGACGTGCGCGGCTTCACCGAACTCAGCGAACGGCTGCAGCCCGCCGAGGTCGTCCGCTTTCTGAATACGCTGCTCGATGCCCTCAGCCGTCATGTGACTGCCAATGAAGGCACGCTCGACAAGTTTATCGGCGACTCGATCATGGCCTTCTGGAACGCCCCGGTGGATGTCGCAAACCACCCTGCCAAGGCGGTTCGCGCGGCCCTTGCCATGCGTGAAACACTTGCATCCCTCAACGCGGCGGATGCCTTCGGCTTCGGCTCGGACTATCAGGTGGGCATCGGCATCGGCATTCACACGGGGCTTGCCTGTGTGGGCAACATGGGAGCGGAGACACGCTTCAACTATTCTGCCGTCGGTGATGCCGTCAACGTCGCAGCGCGCATCGAATCTGCCTGCAAGGAGGTTGGCTTCGATATCCTCGTTTCGGAGAACACCGCTGCCGAAATGGCACAGTTCGCACTGCTCGACGCCGGGCTGCTCGGACTGAAGGGCAAGAGCAGCCGGGCACGACTATACGCTGTCGTAGGCGGCGAGCGGGTTCGGGAATCGAGTGCTTTTAGCGACATGCAGCGCATTCATACGGCGCTCGTTGCAGCGCTCCGCACTCATTCGGCGGAGAGCCGGAAAATGCTCAACGTCGCCAAACTAAAGGCGGGGGAGCTAACCGCGACACTGCCTCAGTTTTACAGCCGTCTCGGGCGCCGAGCCGACCACTTCCGTGACAGTCCCGGCAGCGATCACGACGGTACTCGCGTCGGCTTACCGCACGACGCCAAGGTGCATCTTGAACCTTAATAATTGCCGCTTCTGCCTCCACCGCCACCATAGCGACCGCCGCGATCTCGATCATTATCGTCCCCGCCACGTCCGCGATGATCCCGGTCGTCGTGGTCGCGCCCGTGGTGATCCCGGTCATGATGGTGGTGGTGGTGATGGTCAGGCTTGTCTGGCTTATCGGGTGGATCCGGCGTGTCCGGCGGCTGCTGCTGTGGCTCTGGCGCTTGAGGTGCCTGAGGGGTCGGCTGAGGCGCGGGTGGAGGTGGCGCCGGCGCGGGGGCTTGCGGAGCCGGTTGCTGCTGCCGCTGCGGCTGTGGTCGATCCTGGCGGTCCTGTCGCAAGGATGCCAGCCCGCAGCTTGTACGAATGCCGCCGAGCACGCCGGAAAGTTGCTGATCACCGGAGAGGAACGGCAGCGCGCGTGGATTGCTCAGCGTCTGCAGCGTACGACGGTCGACCTTGCTAGGATCGGTCATCCTGCCGCCGCGAGTTGCAACCACGCAGTCGCACTGCTGACGCAATTGCCGACAGCCACCCGGACCACAGAAACTCGCCGCACCACTCAGCAACACGATGGCAGTCGTCCCGTTGGGTCCGACGTAGAAGTCAAAGGCGGTACCACGTACACCAATGGTCCCTGCCGGAGTTACGATCGAGTAGGCGGACGATGCCGAATTGCCGCTGATCCACCGGAACGTGCCTTTCGCCGCCTTGATCGAAAGCCGCTTCACGGAAGCGGAATCATCGTAGACGAACTTGTCGATCACAACCGTCGAGCCAGCACCGACGGCAAGCTTCGTCCCATCCTTGAATATGAACTGCCCAAGACCCGAGGATGATGTTTTTATACGCTCGTCTCTGTGAACAGGCGATCGCACCACCAGTGGGCCGGTCTCGCCCGAGACCTCGGTCCGGATCAATGTCGCCTGACCAACAGGCTCGGCGGAAAACGCCGTCATCGGGCCAAAAAACGCAGCAAAGACACCTGCAGCGACAGCACCACAGAAGCGAAACATGACCGCCCCCCAACAAACTTTTTTTATATTAGCATATTGTTAACTTTAACGTCTCCTCATCTTCTTGGTGTAGGCTGAGCGTTTTCTCGCCTCGTCTTGGGGTTGCTTATGACGCAGCGTCTACGCCCAGCCCTTGACTTCGTCGACACTTCGTCCGACTTCACTCAGAACGAATGCGAGGAACGGAAGTATGAGCGAAGCGGCAAAGAGCACGATCGACCAGGACGAAGTGGACCGCTTCTCGGCAATGGCGGCAGAATGGTGGAGCCCCACGGGGAAGTTCAGGCCGCTGCACAAATTCAATCCCGTTCGGCTCGCCTATATCCGCGACAAGGCAGCCGAGACCTTCGGCCGCGATGTTCGCAGCGCAAGGCCGCTTGAAGGGCTTCGCGTTCTGGATATCGGTTGCGGCGGCGGTCTCCTCTCGGAGCCAGTCGCACGGATGGGAGCAACCGTCGTCGGTGCGGATCCGTCTGAAAAGAATATCGGAATTGCCTCGACGCATGCGAAGGCTTCCGGCGTCGCCGTTGACTACCGTGCAGCTACCGCCGAGCAGCTTGCAGAGGCTGGCGAGACTTTTGACATTGTTCTAAACATGGAGGTCGTCGAGCACGTCGCAGACGTCGATTTCTTCCTCAGCACCTGCGCCAAGATGGTTCGCCCCGGTGGTTTGATGTTCGTCGCAACGATCAACCGGACGATGAAGGCGGCCGCACTCGCCATCTTTGCCGCCGAGAATATCTTGCGGTGGCTGCCGCGGGGCACGCATCAATACGAGAAGCTGGTCCGCCCAGAAGAGATCGAAAAGCCTGTCACGGAAAATGGCCTCACGATTATCGACCGCACAGGCGTGTTCTTCAATCCGCTGTCAAACCAGTGGAATCTGTCGAAGGACATGGACGTGAACTACATGTTGCTGGCGAAACGCGCGGGCCCATAACATCCACGATCAGGCGCTTGCCCGGCGTCCCTGTCGCGAGCCGCAACACTCCTTGAAAGGCTTGCCCGAACCGCAAGGACACAGGTCGCGACTGCGCCGTTGCAGACGACCGATCAGTGGCACCTTCACCGCCGACGGCAGCGACGACGCCACGAAGGCCACTAGCTTTGCCGACAGGCCCGGCACTACCAGCCGACGGCCGGACTTGAAACCGCGCCAGGCGCGCTCGGCCACGTAGTCGGCGCTGAGCTTCGGCAGGATCTTGAACAGCGCGGCCCGACCCGCGCCGGAACTTTCAAGGAACTCTGTCGCCACCGGCCCGGGGGCGACGCAAGTCACCGTAACGCCGGTCGATCCGACCTCTTGATGCAAGGCCTCCGAAAAAGAGCGGACAAACGCCTTGCTGGCATAGTACAGCGCCATGTTCGGACCGGGAGTAAAGCCGGCAATGGAACCGAGATTGAGTACGCCGCCACGCCCGCGCGCCACCATTCCCGGCAGAAAATGCAGCGTCATATCCGTCAGTGCGCGGATGTTGAGGTCGACCATGCCGAGCTGGTCGGCAATAGGAAGCGTCGTTGCTGCCCCACGCAAACCATAGCCGGCGCTGTTGACCAGCACGTCACAAAACAGTCCGTTGGAAGCCAGGAATTCCTTCAATTGTGCCGATGCGTCGGTTGCACGAAGGTCAAGCGACAGCGTGAATGCCTGGCCGCCCGCCTCTTTCACATCGCTCGCCGCGGCAGCCAGTCCATCCAGCGACCGTGCAACAAGGACGACCGTCCCGTCTCGTGCAGCCACCTTCGCGATTGCCCGGCCGATGCCCCGTGATCCACCGACGACGACGACGGCGGGGCGCAATGTTTCACGCTGCTCGTCCATCATGATGCCGTTCCTGACGCAACCTCACCGGAGATCACCTCACTGGTAGCCAGGCCTAGGGCCTCATCGGCGATCGCGCCGTTCAGGATGCTCTCGAAGCGAACCAGGGCACGCGCAACGTTCGCGCCATCCATCACCCGATGGTCGTAGTGGATGCGGACCGTGACTGTCCCGTCTTCGGAAATCGGCCCATAGTTGAAAATGGTGGTCAGCGGCGTCAGCGGGTTCAAGGATTCTGCTCCGAGGCCCGAATAGACCGATAGCTGGAATGTGCCGAAACGCCGCCCGCGCTGTCGTCCAAGGTTCAGCCCGAGCCACATCAGCAGCCAGCGGATAGGGCCCGGCGCGCGGGCAAATTTCAGTGCCCTGCGAAACTCCTTGATCTCATGAATCGGCTTCGATCGGGCTGCAAGGAAGTGTTCTTCGATTTCCCCGATGGACTGATGCTCAGGATCCTTCATCGTACTCAGCAGAACGATCCGCTCGCCGTCATGCTCCCGCTCGTGCGCAACAGAGGCAACACTGACCGGATACTCATAGAGCTGCGGCCTGGGCAACTTGACATACGCGCGCCGCAGTTCCGGAACGTCCTGGCTGAGAAGCGCATAACCTTTCAGAAACAACACCGTCCACGATGTCTTGGTCTGTTGCGCCATTCTCGCCTGTTGCAGCGGCGC
The DNA here is from genome assembly GCF_014193305.1 of Rhizobium sp. BK181. NCBI lineage: Bacteria > Pseudomonadati > Pseudomonadota > Alphaproteobacteria > Hyphomicrobiales > Rhizobiaceae > Rhizobium > Rhizobium sp. BK181. The sequence goes on along the minus strand of NZ_JACHZA010000003.1, from coordinate 503,829 downwards.
GAGATTCATCTGCCTCTGAACTGTGACGCGCGGCACACCGATCGAAAACCTCATCAGGTCCCCGACGAGACGCCGCGATGGCGAAAGCTTGATGGCACGTCCCCGCATCATGCGTCCTCTAATAGATGTAGGGGATGATTCGCTTCGTCCGGTCCATGTAGGCGCGATACTCCGGCCCGAAGATCTCGAGCATCATCCGCTCTTCCTTGTCCACCCGCAGAAAGAAGAGGACTGCAAAGCCGATCACCCCAGCCAGCCCAACCACCCAATTCGCCAGCAGAAACGCCTGGCCGAGCGCCATGAGCATAAAGGACGTATACATCGGGTGGCGGACGAGCGCGTAGGGGCCGTGGGAAATCAACTCATGCTTTTCGCGTATCTGCAGGGAGATCGACCAGTTCCTGCCGAGCGCCTTGTGCGTCCTGCGGAAGACCCACATGGCCGAGAAAAACAAGACTGCACCAATGATCACCGCCCACAAATGCGCCGGGTAGTCGGCAGCTTCCGGCTTCCCCGTGGCGACGTAGAAGCCCGGAATGAACGCGAGCCCGAGCAATGCGACCGAAAGGCCAACTATTTCCACGCCGGAGCGACGATCGCTAACGACCTTTGTGCGCCTCGCGCGGCGTTCCGAGGGATAGCGAATGGCATACCAAGCGATAATGCCAAGCACCCACACGATTTTACCAATGAGAGCAATGCTCAATTCAGATCACCGGAGTCCTTCGTCGATCATGCGAAGGCGATGACCTGATCGGCTCGCTTCGCACTCACGTATTCATTTCTCGTAGCTTTGTAATGAACTCTTGCGGACGAAGCCAGATGCTCGGCGTCTTGTATCCCATAGAACCTGCAATCTCGCCGACGAAATTGTTGCAATTGTCGACCGTGGCCTGCCACAACTTCGATTTTGCCTGCAATTGGCGAATGAAAGCGACGGTTTTGTTGTACTCGGCCTGGGTGAGCAGAATGCGCCAACTTGCCGAACGGTAGGCTTCTTCAAGGTCACCATCCGTCGCCCCGGTCGTAGCCGGAACGGGAATGAAATGCCCGAGAACGTAAGGCGCAGCGTCAGCAGAAGCCGGCGCAAGCCCGGCAACCTCCGGATTGATCATCCCGCCGGCCTTGTTCAGGCGTCCAAAGACCGCGTAGGTATGGCCATAGGTCAGCGCATAGCGTGAACGGAACTCGATGAAATACTGGCCTTCGCGCTGGGAGGCCTTACCGACTTGTGAACCGCTGGCATCCGAAGTGAACCTCGGTTGCGGCGGTTTGTCGTCCGATTGGCAAGATGTGAGTGCGAGAGCGGTGAGAACCAGGAGGAAAAGGGGGCCTTTTGCAAGCGTCATCGTTACGCTTTATCTCCGACATCGAATGAGCGCGGACCCTCAAGCAAAAATGCCAGCCTAGGGTTGCGCATTTGCGCAGAGGCGGCCCGGCTCCGACAAACGATTCGGGGGAGGGGCCACGAAGTCCCTCCCCCTAACTCAAAGATCAGATGTTACTTGGTGATTGGTGCGGCTTCAGCCACCGGTGGCGGGGCCTTCCCCTTGCCTTTACCAACTGCTCCGCAAGCCGTCAGGCTCGAAACGGAAAACAACGCAACCAGGCACATGATTAGGATTCTGCTCATCAAAGTAGTCCTCTCCGTTAGCATGGAATAGGTTATCGAAGGCAACGATTCTACTAATAGCGGTAAAATAGCCCCAAGCCAAGTGCAGAAAGGGCACAGCCTACCCCCACGTCACGCAAGCGACGCGCAAAGCTAACAGACGGTGGCAATATCGATACAAAATGTAAGTATCATATGACCAAAACTGGCGTCCCGACGGGTGCCCGCCCGTAGAGATGAATGATGTCCTCATTGGTCATGCGGATGCAACCATTAGACACCGCCTGCCCAATCAGCCATGGTTCGTTTGTTCCGTGGATTCGGAAATAAGTATCCTGTCCGCCGCGGTATAGATAAAGCGCCGCCGCACCGAGGGGATTGTTCTCGCCGCCGGGAACACCACCTGCATATTGCGCCAAACGCGGCTTGCGCTCGATCATGCTTGCCGTCGGCGTCCACGATGGCCACTCAGCCTTCCGGCCAACAACGGCGCTGCCCTTAAGCGTGAGACCTTCCTCACCGACGGCAACACCGTAGCGTGTCGCGCGGCCTTCACCCTCGACGTAGTAGAGACGACGCTCATAGGTGTTGACGACTACGCTGCCGGGCTGCTCGCTGCCCGAATATGCAACTTCCCGCCGACGGATGGGAGAACTCGTCGAGGAGAACGGATTCCCTATCGGCCAGCTCGCCGTAGTGCATCCAGAGGTCATCAAAGCGACACAGCCCAAGACAAGGCCACGGCGCGTAATATGGTCGTTATCCATCGTTACCTGCTAAGATTGGTGAGCCCTACTTCCTTCCTTTAGCATTCCGTGGTTTTCAGGCCAAGTCTCAACCCCACAGAGAATCTAAGCCTCCACAAATTGCATATGGGCGCATTAGTGGGCGGGCTCGGCTAACCCTTTCCATGCAAAAACCATCCTATCGTTGTATAAGTCCTTCATAAAGGTATCGCGGCGGCGCGCGCCTCTTGCGGGAACAAGCACCAAAAAGCTAATTTGGACCGATTTCGCGCGCCGGCGCATCAGGGAATTTGGCGAGGATGCGCTGCCACATCGGCATTGCCTTGCTGCAGGGGGAGCATAACGGGAAACGATGAACCTTGGCTTCGAAGGAAAAGTAGCGATTGTCACCGGCGCCGGCTCCGGCATCGGCGCAGCCATCTCCCGCCGCTTGGCTGAGGAAGGCGCGCAGGTCGTCGTCGCAGACATCAATGCCGAGGCAGCGGAGCGCGTTGCCGATGAGATTCATGTCCAAGGTGGCCTGTCGCGCCATTTCGCTGTCGATGTGACCGACGCGGCAGCGGTAGAAAAGCTGATTGGAACGGTTGTCGAGACGTGCGGCGGCCTGCATCTTGCCGTCAACAATGCCGGCGTTGATGGTGTTCGCAAGGCAACCGGCGACTACCCCCTCGACAACTGGCACAAGCTGATGGACGTCAACCTCAACGGCGTCTTCTATTGCATGAAGTACGAAATCGGAGCGATGTTCGCGGGTGGCGGCGGTGCTATCGTGAACGTCTCTTCAGTGCTCGGCACCGTCGCCTTGCCAATCGCATGCGCCTATACGGCAGCGAAACATGGCGTCGTAGGACTGACAAAGGCAGCTGCGATCGAATATGCTCGCCTGGGCATTCGAATCAACGCGGTCGGTCCCGGCTGGATCGAAACGCCGCTCTCGTCCGAACATCGCGACATTGCCAGCAGCCGACGCATGGAGGCGCTACAGCCCATGGGAAGGCGCGGCACGCCGGAAGAAGTGGCGGCTCTCGTCTGCTTCCTGTTATCCGAGCAGGCGAGCTTCATCACCGGTAGCTACCATCTCGTCGACGGAGCCTACAGCGCGCACTAGAGCTTCTCGGGGTTAAACTGAAGATTCCAGTCTAGTTCACGTCGTCAGGCAAAACAGGCAGGGCGGCGATCTCAATGCCCTCGTCCAGAAGCGCCTGCGCCTCATCCACTGTCGTCTGTCCGATGATCCCGCGAGCGTCGCTTTCTCCGTAGTGGATCTTGCGGGCCTCCTCGGGAAATCGCGTACCGACGTCCTCGGAATTGGCCTTGATTGTCGCAACGGCCTCTTTCAGCTTTTGAAAAGCATCCCGACGCATCGTATCCATCGCCAGCGTCTGCATTTCGTCCTTCTTGCGCGCGGTCGACACCGAGGGGGCCATCAGGAGCTTGGAGATCGACGCCGAATTGCAGCTAGGACAGGTCAAGAAGCCGGATGCGATCTGGCGATCGAAATCGGCGCTTTCGGAAAACCAGCCTTCGAACTCATGGGCATTTTCACAACGCAAAGAATAACGGATCAAGCCGCGACGCCTCCTGCGACAACCCCCGCAACCCTCTCAATAGAGAAATCGCGACCGTTCTTCAGGTTCGGAATCTTGTCATGCGCGGCCTTGACGGCGGAGGGGTCAATGTCGGCGACGATAACGGCTTCGCCCTCCGGACCGGCTGACGCCAGCACCCTGCCCCATGGATCAACGATCATCGAGTGACCGAACGTTTCACGCCCGTCCTCGTGGCGACCGGCCTGAGCAGCAGCGACAACGAAAACGCCATTCTCGATTGCGCGCGCCCGCAGCAGGATTTCCCAATGAGCTTCGCCAGTCTGCTTCGTAAAGGCGGCCGGCACCGTCATCACTTCGGCTCCGGCGACAGCTTGCGCACGAAAAAGCGCCGGGAAGCGGACGTCATAGCAAATCGCAAAACCCATTTCGGCAAAGGGCAGCGACAACACACGCGCCTCCGATCCCGGACGGTATGCCGCGCTCTCGCGCCAGCTTTCGCCGTTGTCGAGATCGACATCGAACATATGGATCTTGTCGTAGCGATTGAGGATCTTGCCGTCGGGACCAAAGAGAAAGCCACGGTTGGCGAGCTTGCCGTCATCCAGAGCGATCGCGGTCGACCCCACATGCATGAAGATGCCGAGCTCTCTGGCGAGCTCCGAACCAGTGCGAGCGATGACATCGTTGCCCTCGTCGCGCAGCACAGCCTTGGCGGCTGCCCGGTCACGCTGCAGCATGCCGGTCATTTCCGGCGTCTGTATATAGGTCGCACCCTGACTGGCCGCCTCACGAACGAGGCGCACCATCGCCGCGGCGTTCCTCTCGGGATCGACACCGGAACACATCTGAATGGCAGCAGCCCTAAACGTCATTTCTCTTCCTTAGGCCGCGAGCAGCGGATCGAGCTCGCCGGCGCGATCCAGCGCGTAAAGATCATCGCATCCGCCCACATGCTGCTCACCAATGAAAATTTGCGGAAACGTCGTGCGGCCGTTGGACTTGCCGATCATTTCCTGGCGGAGATCAGGCGCGAAGGTCGCGTCGTGCTCGACGAAATCGACGCCCTTTTCGGACAACAGCGACTTGGCGCGCACGCAATAGCCGCAGGCTTGGCGCGTATAGATGGTGACGGGTGCCATTAGGACTCCAGACAAAATACAAGTTATCTTTTCGTCATATAGTTTCTGAAAGAGCCCTTGCAAAGGTCAAAACCGTGATGTCGGTCGCCCCCGCCTTGCGCAGAACCTTGGCCGCCGCCGCAACGGTGGCGCCGGTCGTGTAAACGTCGTCAACCAGGACGAGGCGCTTGCCGAAGACGTCGTTGTCCCGCGCCTTGGCGATCGCGAAGACACCGCGCACATTCTCCTCGCGCGCCTTTGCGCCGAGCCCCACTTGCGGGCGGGTCCGCTTGATGCGCAACAACGTCGCGGGCAGCAGCACCTTCCCGGATTGCTGCGCGAGATGACGGGCCAGTTCGGCCGCCTGATTGAATTTGCGCGAGAACATTCGGCTCCGATGCAGCGGCACCGGCAAGATGGCGTCGCAGCGCTCGACCATACCGTCACTCGCCCGTAGCATCCATCCGGCCATCATCGGCGCGAGATCTGTTCGGTCGCGATATTTCAGGCCATGCACCAACTGACGCACCGGCTCGTCATGAAAAGCAGCGGATCGAAGTCGGTCAAAAGGCGGAGGATTGGCAATTGCCTCGGCACTGAGGATACCCGAGCCAAGATCATGCGAGAATGGCACGCCCAGGACCTCGCAATAGGGCCGCTCGATAAAGCGCAGGCCAGACCAGCATGTCGGGCATAGGCCGCTGTGGCGGCCGGTCGCGACACCGCAAACCACGCATCCCGGCGGATAGACGAGGTCGGCCAACAGCTGGAAGGGACGCGTCAGGAGCGCCCCATTCAACTCCGCGGGCAATCGTAATCCCCTAAATCCCATCTGCCCCTCAACCCGTTACGCGAGACTAGCGCGTTTCGCGTCTGGAGAAAATCGCCTTGCGACACCCTGTTCGTGGGACTATGCACTGCCCATGGATATCATCTTCGACCAGCCCCGGATTGCCGCAAACCGGCATCGCGCGCTTCTCAACCATGACCCGAAGGCGACGTTTCTCCTTGATATCGCCGCGGAAGAATTGGGTGAGCGCCTTGCGGTGGTCGAACGGACGTTCGACCATGCTGTCGAATTGCATGGTGCGACCGGTGTTGCGGCCCGCGCAGCGATTTCAACCGGTAAGATCGGCAAACTGACCCGGGTCGAGAGCGAGCAGGCCTATGCGAAAGCAGAGGAGGCCTTCATCAAGGCCACTCTCGAAGAGGTTCCTCTCGAGCCGCAATCCACCAATCTAGTGTTGGCGCCGCTCAGTCTTCACCTGACAAACGATACGCCAGGCGTCTTCATCCAGATTCGCCGCGCTTTGAAACCCGATGGTCTCTTTCTTGCGGCGATCCCAGGCGCGGGGACGTTGCAAGAGTTGCGCGACGTACTGCTGGCAACGGAGATCGAGCTTACCGGGGGCGCGAGTCCGCGGGTGATTCCATTTGCTGATGTGCGAGATGTCGGCGGACTGATGCAGCGCGCAGGCTTTGCCCTTCCCGTCATCGACGCCGAGACCTATACGGTGCGTTACGACTCGATTTTTCCCCTGATGAAGGACTTGCGGGCGATGGGGATGACCAATCCGCTCGTAGCGAGGAGTCGCAAGCCCCTGACACGCGCCTTCTTCCTACGGGCGGCGGAGATCTACGCCGAGCGCTATGCCGACCCGGATGGCCGGATCAGAGCTACCTTCTCGATCATCTATGTCTCGGGATGGGCACCGCACGAAAGCCAGCAGAAGCCGCTTCGACCTGGATCGGCGAAGGTCAGGCTCGCCGACGCGTTGAAGGTCGAGGAACACAAACTCAAGCAGTAGCGACCGCTCGTCCTAGTTCGGTAATGTGAGATAGTTGCCAACGCCGACGAAAAGGTCCGCGAGGCTACCGCTCATCGCTCCGAACCCAACGATTAGGCTAACCGCTATCAGCGATGCAATCAGGCCGTACTCGATCGCTGTCGCGCCACGGATATCAGCCAGAAATGCCCTTACTCTTTGCATTGCCCACCTCGGCGATCAAGCGGCAGTCGTCAAACACGTTGCGGCTGCCGCAGCAACAACGTCGGTGTCAGCAGCCAACCCCGCTTCCGTATCCCTGAACGACGCAGACCGAGCCAGGTGTCTCCTGAAGGACGCTCCGGCGGATCGTGTAGCGTTTGCCGTTCTCGGTCTTCGGAATCGAGCCGGTCGTCATTGTATCGAATTCAGATGGCGCGCTCGCAAAAACGCTCGACTTGGACTTGTCGGCAAGCATCGGCGTCAAGATCAAAGTCAAGGCTACAACAGCCGTGCCGAACAGCAGCGCGATGTTCAGCGCCCCCGTCCTGCTAGAGCCAGTCGAGGTCTGCTGCTTCTCTCTCACAGCTTTCCAGAAATCGTCGTCCATGCGTCAAGCCTTCTACACACACGCCAGTTGCTTGATTGAGGCCGATATTTGGCAGAAGGTGTTAAACGATCGATTAATATCCACACCCAAATTGGACGCTTGCGGAATAATAATCAGAAGTTCCTAAAGTAAATCCTGCAAGATCGGAATGAGTGGCTCGTCCGCGGGCGGCATCGGATAGTCGCGTAGCGCTTGCGGCTTCACCCACTTCAACGCCTGCCCCTCTTTCCCATGCGGAATTCCTTCGTACCGCCGGCACACATAGAGCGGCATCAGAAGGTGGAATTTCTCATAGGTATGGCTCGCGAAGCTGAGCGGCGCCAGGCAGGCGACCTTCGTCGTGATCCCCAGTTCCTCATGCAGCTCACGCACCAGTGATTCCTCGGGCGTCTCGCCCGGCTCGACCTTGCCGCCGGGGAACTCCCAAAGTCCGGCAAGTGATTTTCCCTCGGGGCGTTGCGCCAGCAGGATGCGTCCGTCCGAATCGATCAGGGCGCAAGCGGCAACAAGAAGGATGCTTCGGGCGGGCGTGGCGTCACTCATCGCGACGGCTCCTGCCGCCAATAGGAATAGCGGTAGGCCTCATGGAAGCCGAGCCGCTCATAAAGCGCCAAAGCCGCAGAGTTCGTCGCTTTCACCTGCAACCAGGCCGAACGGGCGCTGCGCATTCTGGCCCAGCGCAGGGCGGAGGTCAGGATTTCCATCCCCAATCCCTCGCGGCGGCGCTCCCTGGCAACGGAAAGGGACATGATGCCGGCAAGGTCATTGTCTTGAACGCAAAGGACCGTTGCGAGTGGTCCCGTCTGCGTGTCCTCGATCATGAAGAGGCCTGACGGCGGCTTGATCGCGTTGATGATCTCTGCGAGCGCCGGCTTCAGCTTGGACGAGACGCCGTCGGTTGCCAGATTGGCATCCACGAAGCGGCCGATGTCATGGGTCGGCAAGTGATCGAGCGTATCGGGCAGCTCCGCGTGGGCAAGATCGCAGGTCATCACGATCGTCTCGTCGAAGGATGACCATTGCTGCGCCCGAATAAGGTCGATCAGCACCGGTGAGGCCAGCGGTGTCTGACGAAGGACAGCCGGGCGGCCATAGGCTTCGAACTTGCGACTTGCCTTCGCCAGCCGAATTTCGACATCGCGGTGATCCGAAGGATCGAGCGGCACGATGGAGTTCAGCCGGTTGGACGGATGTCCCGCGGTCAGCCGCACCTGCCAGCTGCCGTCATACTGTACGGACGAGGCCGGCCAGGCGCGGAAGCCGACGGCCTCCAGCCTGCGCACGAGCGGCAGATTTGGCTTCTTGGATAAAGTTTCAGTCAATGAAAGATCAGCTCCGGTAGTCACCGTTGATGGCGACATACTCCTTTGTAAGGTCGCACGTCCAGACCGTAGCGGTGCCGTTTCCGAGACCGATGTCGACCTTCACAGGAATATCCTGCTTTCTCATCACGTTGGTTGCGGCTTCCTCGGAATAACCGGCGTCACGCTCGCCATTGACGGCGACACGCACATCGCCGAACCAAATCGCCAGCCGGTCGCGGTCTGCCATCTCACCCGACTTGCCGACGGCCATGACAATACGGCCCCAGTTGGCGTCTTCGCCAGCAGCAGCGGTCTTGACCAGCGGCGAATTGGCGATCGACAACGCGATCCTCTTCGCAGCCGCATCGCTTTCGGCACCGGTCACGGTGATCTCCAGCATCTTCGTGGCACCCTCGCCGTCGCGCACGACCTGCAGCGCAAGATCTTTGAGAAGATCATTGAGCGCAGCGCGGAATGAGGCCAGGCGCGCATCATCGGCCTTCTCGACACGAACTTGACCATCTTCGGCAGCCGCGCCGGTAGCAAACAGCATCAGCGTGTCGGAGGTCGAGGTGTCGCTGTCGACCGTCATTGAATTGAACGTCGGATCAACACCCGCAGACAGGAGCGCCTGCAGGGCGGCGGGAGCGATATCGGCATCGGTTACCACGAAGGAAAGCATGGTCGCCATATCGGGAGCAATCATGCCGGCACCCTTGGCAATGCCGTTGATCGCCACCTTCACGCCCCCGATCTCCGCGCTGCGGGTGGCGACCTTCGGATAGGTGTCGGTGGTCATGATCGCCTTGGCGGCCTCGAACCAGAAGTCGCCGGTTGCATCCGCGTGCATCTGGTCGAGAACGCCGGAGAACTTCGTCGCGTCCAGCGGTTCGCCGATGACGCCGGTGGACGCGAGGTAAACCTCGCTCTCACCGCAACCAACGGCAGCCGCTGCCGACTTTGCCGTCAAGGCAGTCGCCTCACGCCCCTTCAGGCCCGTAAAGGCATTCGCATTACCGGAATTGACGACAACAGCGCGCGCGGTGCCATGCGGCAGGTTTGCGCGGCAAAAATCGACCGGTGCAGAGGGGCACTTCGAACGCGTAAAGACGCCGGCAACCGCTGCGGGCTTGTCGAACACCATCATCAGCACGTCGGTGCGGTTCTTGTACTTGATGCCGGCCGACGCAGTGGCCATTCGCACGCCGCGCAAGGCGGGCACGGTGGCATAGGATTTCGGAGCAAGTGGAGAAACGGAACCGGACATGGCGATCGACCTGATGGCTGGAAGGATTTTCAGGGCGAAGTATAAGCCGGCTCGCCCTGCGGAAATACGACAACTGCTATAGGGAAGGGCCCGGAAGAACCGGGCCCTAAACTTTGGATCTTACTGCTGCGGCTGCGCGGCTGGCGGTTCGTCGCCCGGCTGCGGCTGCTTGTTGGCGTCGTCATAGCCCTTGCGCAGCGCTTCGTCGGTAATGTCGACCTTGGACTTTTCCTTGGCTGCGGCGAGAAGTGCAAGGTACTTGTCGCGCATCACCAGCTGGCGAACCTGATCCTTGACTTGATCGAAGGCCGGCGGAGGAGCGTCGCGCTTATCTTCAACGAGGATGACGTGATAGCCGAAATCGGTCTTCACAGGGGTCTTGGTGTAGGTACCCTTGTCAAGCGCGAAGGCAGCCACTTCGAATTCCTTGACCATACGGCCCTTGGTGAAATAGCCGAGATCGCCGCCGTCAGCCTTGTTCGGATCGGTAGACTTTTCCTTCGCCAGGTCCGCGAAGTTCTTGCCGGCGTCGAGCTGCTTGATGACTTCCTTGGCCTCGTCCTCGGTCTTCACGAGGATGTGGCGGGCATGCACTTCTTCCTGCTTCGGGAGCGCCGCGACTTCCTTGTCATAGCGCGCCTTGACTTCATCGTCGGTGACCGTGTCAACAACGTGCTTCTTGAAGTAGGCATTGTGCAGTTCGCGATCCGCGAGATACTGCATGCGCTTCTTGAATTCGGCGGTCTGGTCGAGCTTCTCGGCAATCGCATCCTGCGCCAGCAGCTTGACGTCGATGGCGGCGGACAGCGCGGCGACCTTCTTCTGGTCGTCCGGCAGCTGTGCGAGCTGCGGGTCGAGATTGGCGACGGCCAGATCGAGATCCGACTGGTGGATCTCTACGTCGCCGACCTTGGCAACGACTGGGTCCGGCTTGTCTTGCGCATGTGCCGGCGCCTGGAACGCAACGAAGGTTGCGAACGCCATTACAGCGAGTTTGTTGTAGTTCAACATCAAATAACCCTTCACAGTTAACCCCACCGGCTTCAACGTCGTGAATCCAGCCTGAAACAGCCATCAACACCGGAATGTGGCCTTTGTATATCAGCCAAATCCGTTGACATCATTCGACCCCCCTCTTATCTGTCACGCAACCTCGCGTCCAGAACAGTTTCCTGGCGTTTCGAGACGTGTGCCTGAAATTCGGCCGGGCAGCGGATAAGAAAAGCCGGGGAATATTATTGAGAAAGGACCAGTCATATGGTCAGCTTTGGCGGTATAGCCCGCAAAATATTTGGCTCTGCCAATGATCGCCGCGTGCGGTCCTTCCAGCCGAAAGTCGCAGCCATCAACGCCATCGAAGAAAAAACGAAGGCCTTGAGCGACGAACAACTGGCTGCCCAGACCGTCGAATTCCGCAAGATGCTGGCTGACGGCAAGACGCTCGACGACATCCTTGTGCCTGCGTTCGCCGTTGTTCGCGAGGCTTCGCGCCGCGTTCTCGGCATGCGACCTTTTGACGTACAGCTGATCGGCGGCATGATCCTCAATGATGGCGACATCGCTGAGATGAAGACCGGTGAAGGTAAGACGCTTGTTGCGACCCTGCCGGTTTATCTGAACGCACTTGCCGGCAAGGGCGTGCACGTCGTCACGGTGAACGACTACCTCGCCCGCCGCGACGCTGCGACCATGGGCAAGATCTACGGCTTCCTCGGCCTTACCACGGGCGTCATCGTTCACGGCCTGTCGGACGAAGAGCGTGCGGCTGCCTATAACTGCGACATCACCTACGCGACCAACAACGAACTCGGCTTCGATTATCTGCGCGATAATATGAAGTACGAGAAGAACCAGATGGTCCAGCGCGGCCACAACTTCGCGATCGTCGACGAAGTCGACTCGATCCTTGTCGACGAAGCGCGCACGCCGCTGATCATCTCCGGTCCGCTCGATGACCGTTCCGATCTCTACAACACGATCGACACCTTCATTCCGCAATTGAGCGAAGGCGACTACGAGATTGACGAGAAGCAGCGCTCGGCCAACTTCTCCGAAGTAGGCACGGAAAAGCTGGAAAACCTGCTGCGTCAGGCCGGCCTGCTGAAGGGTGCCTCGCTCTACGACATCGAGAACGTTGCGATCGTCCACCACGTCAACAACGCCTTGAAGGCACACAAGCTCTTCCAGCGCGACAAGGACTACATCGTCCGCAACGACGAGATCGTCATCATCGACGAGTTCACCGGCCGCATGATGCCGGGCCGCCGTTACTCGGAAGGCCAGCATCAGGCGCTGGAAGCCAAGGAAAAGGTGACGATCCAGCCGGAAAACCAGACGCTGGCGCAGATCACCTTCCAGAATTACTTCCGCATGTACGGCAAGCTCGCCGGCATGACCGGTACGGCGCAGACGGAAGCCGAAGAGTTCGGCAACATCTACGGTCTCGAGGTCGTCGAAGTGCCGACCAACCTGCCGATCAAGCGTATCGACGAGGACGACGAGGTCTACCGGACGTTCGAAGAGAAATACAAGGCGATCATCGCCGAGATCGCAGACGCGCAGACGCGCGGCCAGCCGGTTCTCGTCGGTACCACCTCGATCGAAAAGTCGGAACTTCTTGCCGAGCTGATGCGCAAGCAGGGCTTCAAGGACTTCCAGGTTCTCAACGCCCGCTACCACGAGCAGGAAGCCTATATCGTCGCCCAGGCCGGTGTACCCGGCGCCGTCACCATCGCCACCAACATGGCAGGCCGCGGCACCGACATTCAGCTCGGCGGCAACCTCGAGATGCGTATCGAGCGCGAACTTGGCGAGGTCGAGCCCGGTCCCGAGCGTGACGTCAAGATCGAAGCGATCCGCGAAGAGATCAAGCAGCTCAAGGAAAAGGCACTCGCCGCCGGTGGCCTCTACGTCATCGCTACCGAGCGCCACGAGAGCCGCCGCATTGACAACCAGCTGCGCGGTCGTTCCGGTCGCCAGGGCGACCCGGGCCGCTCGAAGTTCTACCTGTCGCTTCAGGACGACCTGATGCGTATCTTCGGCTCCGACCGCATGGACGGGATGCTGCAGAAGCTCGGTCTCAAGGAAGGCGAAGCCATCGTCCATCCCTGGATCAACAAGGCTCTGGAGCGTGCGCAGAAGAAGGTCGAGGCCCGCAACTTCGATATCCGTAAGAACCTTCTAAAGTACGACGACGTTCTGAACGATCAGCGCAAGGTGATCTTCGAACAGCGCCTCGAGTTGATGGAAGCGGCGAACATCTCCGAGACTGTCTCCGACATGCGCCGTGAGGTCATCGACGATCTCGTTGACAAGCATATCCCCGAGCGCGCCTATGCCGAGCAGTGGGATGCTGTTGGCCTGAAGGAGCGGACAGCAGCTCTGCTCAACCTCGATCTGCCGGTTGAAGACTGGGTCAAGGAAGAGGGCATCGGCGAGGACAGCATCCGCGAGCGCCTGACGGAAGCGTCCAATGCGGCCTTCACGGAGAAAGCTGAGCGTTTCGGTGACGACATTATGCACTACGTCGAGCGCTCGATCGTCATGCAGACGCTCGATCACCTCTGGCGCGAGCATATCGTCAACCTCGATCACCTACGCTCCGTCATCGGCTTCCGAGGCTATGCTCAGCGCGATCCGCTGCAGGAATACAAGTCGGAAGCGTTCGAGCTCTTCACCTCGCTGCTCAACAACCTGCGTGAAGCCGTCACTGCCCAGCTTATGCGCGTCGAGCTCGTGCAGCAGGCACCAGCCGAACCGGAGCCGCCGTTCATGCAGGCTCATCACCTGGATCCGGATACCGGCGAAGATGATTTCGCGCCGGCCTTCCAGGCTTCGGAAGTGACTGTTGCCCCGGAAAACCGCAATCCGGCCGATCCGTCAACCTGGGGTCACGTCGGCCGCAACGAGCCCTGCCCATGCGGCTCGGGCAAGAAGTTCAAACATTGCCACGGCGCCTTCGCACAGGCCTAAGCCAGCAGCAAACGCTCTGAAAATGCCGCCTTCGGGCGGCATTTTCTTTTGTGGAAGCAACGCATCACATTAAGCGCCGGGCGCACTACTACAACCGTTTCTTAACGCTGTTCTGCCATGACTTCGGCTAGGATTTGCCTGAAGAGTTTTGCGTGTTTGTGATGGCAGTCATTGAGACGGCGGAAAAGATGCTGCCTGCGGGTCTGCGCCCGGCGGCTAGCCGTATCCTGCGCACACTCACTGCCGTCATGACTGCACGTGGGGACAAGGCGGCTGCCCAGCGCATGGCGCTGACCGCCTTTTCCATCCGCATTGTCAGTGCTGCCCTCGCCTTTCTGTCGCAAATCGTATTGGCGCGCCTCATGGGCGAATACGAGTACGGAATCTTTGTATTCGTCTGGGTACTGATCGTCCTTTTCGGCGATCTTTCCTGCCTCGGCTTTCACACCGCCATCGTCCGTTTCCTGCCGCAATACAAGGCAGTGGGCGCATTTGAGAAGATCCGCGGGCTGACCGGCACCGCCCGCATCTTCGGGTTACTTTCGGGTACGGCCACTCTTGCCGTCGGCATGATCGCCCTACATGTCTTCGGCGACAGGATCGAGACCTACTACGTCATGCCGGTCTTCCTCGGACTGATCGCCATGCCGATGATCGCGCTCGGCGACATTCTGGAAGGCACGTCGCGCGCCAATCACTGGCCTGTCATGGCGTTGAGCCCTGCCTACATCGTCCGGCCCGTGCTCATCATTCTCTTTATGCTGACCGCGATCGGGCTCGGCGCGCCACATACCGCGATGACTGCAATGCAGGCCGCGCTCGTCGCCACCTATGTCACCACCGTTGGGCAATACGTCGCAACGCTTTTACGGTTGCGCCGCCATTACCAGGAAGGTCCGCGTGAGGTCGATTTTCTCGGTTGGCTCGGCGTCGCTTTCCCGATCTTCCTCGTCGAAGGCGTCGGCTTCCTCCTGACCAATTCCGACGTGGTCGTCGTCGGGATCTTCCTCGAACCACACGACGTCGCGATCTACTTCGCCGCCGCCAAGACGATGGCGCTGGTCCACTTCATCAATTTTTCGGTGAAGGCCGCCTCCGGCCCGCGCTTTTCAAGCCTCATCGCAGAAGGGACACGCCAGCAGCTCGCGGCCGCTGCAATCGACGCCGCAAGATGGACTTTCTGGCCTGCGCTTGCCATAGGCCTTGCCGTGGTCGCTACCGGTCACCTGCTGCTCTCGCTCTTTGGTGGTGCCTTCACGGCGGGCTACGTCGTGATGGCGATCCTGCTCGCCGGCATTCTCGCCAAAGCGTTGGTCGGACCGGCCGAAACGTTGCTGATGATGGCCGGTAAACAGAATATGTGTGTTCTGCTCTATGCCGGAGCGCTTGCAGCGAATATCGGCCTCAACCTGTATTTCATCCCCAGACTAGGCATCGAGGGTGCTGCAATCGCCACGGCCTCGGCCATGGGCGTGGAAGCCATCCTCCTGCATTTTGCCGTCCGGCGCGCGCTTGGCATCGCGCTCTTCGCATTTGCCGCGTCCCCGGTCAAAACAGACATGGAAGCCTGATAAATGGTCCGCAATCCTCCAGCCACCGAAACGACCGATGTTACGACGAACCGCATGGTTCATGAGCTTGCGGCTCTCGATTTCGATACGCCGCAAGCGGATGCGCGTGTTGAAATCGGCCGCCCGGGCCGCGAACTCTGCCTTTACTCCGGCAAGCTGGGCTACGAACTGCAGGAAGAGCTCGATTTTCTGTCGAACCGCGCGATGGAGCCGAATGTCTTCTTCACCGGGCGCTTTCTTGCGCCCGCCATGCCACGGCTGGACGAGAGACAGGTTAGCTTCGCCCTGTTGCGGGACCAGAACGACACCCGCAGCCGGATGCGCTTTCTCATGCCGTTCTCTGTCGAAAAGCCGGGCTTCGCCGTCGGCCCCTCGATCGTGCGTGTCTGGTCGAACAGCTTTGCACCGCTCGGCACGCCGTTGATCGATGCCGAGGACGCGGGCGAAACGCTGGACAATCTCTATGACGGCCTGACCCATCGAGACCTGCGCCTGCCGCAGATCCTCGTGCTGCCGGATGTCCGGCTGAACGGCATCTTTGCCCGTATGGCAAGGGCGGTCGCCATCAGCCGCAACCTGCCGATCACGATCACCAATCCCTATCAACGCGCCATGTTGCAAAGCGAGGAAGACGCCGTCGCCTATCTTCGCAGCTCGATTTCCGCGTCGCATATGCGGGAGATGCGCAGGCAGTGGCGCCTGCTCGAGGAGCAGGGCACGGTCGTTTACAGCGTCGCTCGCCAGCCGCGCGAAGTCCACATGCGCTTCGAGGAGTTCCTCGCGCTCGAGGCCGGCGGCTGGAAGGGCAAGAAGCGCAGCGCACTCGTGACCGACCGCTACCACACGGCGTTTGCCCGTGAGGCCGTATCGAACCTTGCCGCCGTCGACGCCGTCCGAATCCACACGATCGATTTCAACGGAAAGGCAATCGCCGCCACGGTGGTTTTGATGATGGGTGGCGAAGCTTACACGTGGAAGACAGCCTATGACGAAGCTTACTCCCGCTATTCGCCGGGCAAGCTGCTGATGGGCGAGCTGACGGAATGGCACCTCGACGATGCCAACATCATGCGCTCGGACTCCTGTGCCGTTCCAAATCATCCGATCATGGACCGCTTCTGGCAGGAGCGAGAGGACATGGGAACGATGGTAATTGGGCTCAGCCAGAATGGTGACCGCGACGTGCGCCAGGTGGCCGCCCAGCTTCACATGTACAGCAGCACCAGAAACGTCGCGAAAATGCTGCGGCAGAAAATCATGTCGCTTGCCCGCGGCGGCAAGTCGCCTCTGTGAGCCTAGTCCTGCCGCGCGGCTCAGTCAGCGTTCGCCCGCTCTCTGAGCAGACGGCGGATGACCTTGCCCGTCGTCGTGAGCGGCAGTTCTGTAACGAATTCTACTTCGCGCGGATATTCGTGCATCGAGAGGCGCATCTTCACCCAGTCGCTGATCTCGGAAGCCAGTCGATCGCTCGCCTCGAACCCCTGCGCCAGCACGACATAGGCCTTGACGATCTCGGTGCGAACCGGATCGGGCTTGCCCACTGCA
Organism: Rhizobium sp. BK181; assembly: GCF_014193305.1. Classification (NCBI taxonomy): domain Bacteria; kingdom Pseudomonadati; phylum Pseudomonadota; class Alphaproteobacteria; order Hyphomicrobiales; family Rhizobiaceae; genus Rhizobium; species Rhizobium sp. BK181. Next base: position 486,768 of record NZ_JACHZA010000003.1, on the reverse strand, counting down.
GCGGCCAGCTGTACGGCCGGATGGCCAAGCAAACAATCCTCGATTTCCGCCGGTCCGATGCGATAGCCCGAGGACGTAATGACATCGTCGTCTCGTCCGAAGAATGTGACGTAACCATCGGCGTCCTGGCGCCCGGTATCGCCCGTCAGTAGCCAGTCGCCAACGAATTTCCGCTCGGTGGCCGGGGCGTCGTTCCAATAGCCGAGAAACATCACCGGATCCGGCCTGCGGATGGCGATCTGCCCGGGTTCGCCAGCCGAAAGCTCTTTGCCTGTCTCGCTGACGATCGCTACGCTATGCCCCGGCACCGGCCGACCGATCGCACCGGGACGACTGACCCCGATGGCGGCATTCGACGAGAGCACGAAATTGCACTCCGTTTGACCGTAGAACTCGTTGACGGTGATCCCCAGCGTGCGCTTGACCCACTCCTGTGTTTCCGCACCGAGCGACTCGCCTGCCGAACCGATCGTGCGCAACACGAGATCGTACTTGGAGCGCGGATCAGGCACCGATTTCAGCAGCCGCAAGGCTGTCGGCGGGATGAAACCATTGCGCACCTTCATCTCGGCCATGATCCGATACGCCATGTCGGCATCGAATTTCTGCGCCGGTGAGGAGACGACGGGCACACCGAGCAGCAGGCTTGGCAGGAGAGCGTTCAGTAACCCTCCGGCCCAGGCCCAGTCTGATGGCGTCCAGACCTTGTCGCTCGGTTGCGGAAAGCCTTCGTGCGCAAACTGCATGCCGGGTATGTGTCCAGCCAAGACCTGGTGCCCGTGCAACGCGCCTTTCGGCGGGCCTGTCGTTCCCGACGTGAAGATCATCAGCGCCGGATCGTGGGGTGCTGTCTTCGCGACCTCGAAGACAGGCGGATGGCTTTCGACCAACGCTGCAAACGATCGCACGCCATGGCGATCGCTATCGACGCAGATCACTTCTGCCAGGTCGGGCAGTCGTTCGCGTATGTGGTTGATGCGGTCGAGTCCGAACCTGTTGGTGATGACGGTAGAAGCGCCGGCGGTGCGTAGCCTGTATTCCAATGCCTCGACGCCGAAGAGCAAAGCCAGCGGCAGTGCAATCGCGCCGATCTTGTAGATCGCGACATGAGCGATAACAGTTTCGAAAGACTGCGGCAGAAGCAAAGCGATCCGATCGCCTCTCTTTACCGCCAAAGACATCAGAGCATTGGCAAGCGAAGAAGACCGATCTGCGAGTTGCCGATAGGTCATGGAGAGGTGATTGCCGTCGGGGCTGAAATGCTCAAGGCAGACCCGATCCGGCACCCGCTCGGCCCATTCGTCGCTGACCGCGCGGCCGATATTAAAATCCCCGGGTATATCCCACGCGAAATCGCGGTAGAGGTCTTCATAGCGATCGCGCTGCGGCAGTCTCATCGGCGAAAATCCAGTCAAATGCTGCAACAGCTAACACCCGAAACTCCGCCGACGCAAGCGCGAGACCAGCGGACGGCCCTCCGGTCGGTCACAAAACTTTTATGCGAGCAACCAACACTTTCGCGCTTGCCGCGCTAGATCAAGGAGCGCGCTGGGTAGCGATCGAATGTTTGGAGCAATTTCATGGACTACGTCAACTTTGGCGGCACCGGGCTGGAAGTTTCGAAAATCTGCCTAGGCTGCATGACCTTCGGCGAGCCTAGCCGCGGTAACCATAGCTGGACGCTCGGCGAGGAAGAAAGCCGGGCGCTGATCAGGCAGGCGCTTGACCTCGGCATCAATTTTCTCGACACGGCCAATGTCTACTCGGACGGATCGTCCGAAGAGATAGTCGGCCGAGCGATCCGCGACTTTGCCAAGCGCGACGAGATCGTGCTCGCGACCAAGGTTTTCAACCGCATGCGTCCCGGTCCGAATGGCGCCGGCCTCTCACGCAAGGCGATCTTCGACGAGATCGACAACAGCCTGCGTCGGCTCGGGACCGACCATGTCGACCTTTATCAGATCCACCGTTTTGACCATACGACGCCGATCGAGGAAACGCTGGAAGCCCTGCACGACGTCGTGAAGGCCGGCAAGGCGCGCTATATCGGCGCCTCCTCCATGTATGCCTGGCAATTCGCCAAGATGCTCTACACCTCGCGTGCCAACGGCTGGACGCCCTTCGTCAGCATGCAGGATCACCTGAATTTACTTTATCGCGAGGAAGAACGCGAAATGCTTCCGTTCTGCCAGGATCAGAAGATCGCGGTGATCCCCTGGAGTCCACTCGCCCGCGGCCGGCTGACGCGCGACTGGGATGAGAAGACCGCCCGCAGCGAAACAGACGAATTCGGCAAGACGCTCTACAAGCAGGCGCAAGATGCCGATCGCGCCATCATTGGTGCCGTCGGCAAGCTGGCCGAGAAACATGGTGTTTCACGTGCCCAGATCGCCACTGCCTGGATCCTGCAGAAGAGCGCGGTGACAGCACCGATCATCGGTGCATCGAAAGCCAACCACCTTACCGATGCGGTTGCGGCGCTCGCAGTCAAGCTGGCGCCGGAGGACGTTGCAGCCCTCGAAGATCCTTACGTTCCCCACCGGGTCGAAGGCTTCAAGTAAAACGATTGTTGGCAAAGCGCCGGTCGCTGGCCTCGGCCGGCAACCGGCCAATTCGGTTTGCGCATTCCTCTCAAGGATCCACCATGACGACCATTCCCTTCGAGGCCCGCCGCTTTCAATCTACCGCCGCCTACTACACGCGTTATCGCGTCCCCTATCCGGATGAACTGATCGAGCGGATCGCTGAGCGCGCGGGTCTTGCGCCCGGCGAACGCCTGCTCGATCTCGGTTGCGGTCCCGGCCAGCTCGGCATCGCCTTCGCGCGATTGGCCAAGGCGGCCGTGACAGGCCTCGACCCCGAGCCCGAGATGCTGGAGGCGGCCTACGCTGATGCCGCCGCTGCCGGCGTTGATGTCACCTTTGTCAAAGGCTCTTCCTATGATCTTGATTCACGCTTCGCACCCCTGAAGATGACGGTCATGGGGCGTTCTTTCCATTGGATGGACCGACTAGCAACGCTGACTGCGCTCGATGAGATCACCGTTGCCGACGGCTGCGTGGTGTTGTTTGGCGACCGTCACATCTCCTCGACGCCGGAGTGGCGACAGGCCGTGAACCCTCTTGCTGAAGCCTTCGCACCCGAGCGCAATGCCGATCGCGAACGACGCAAGGCACCCGACTGGATAGAGCATGAAAACATCCTGCTTCGCTCACCCTTCAACGATCTGGAGCGGATCTCGGTTATCAGGGAACGCAAGCTTGGCCTTGATGATATCGTCGGCCGCGCCTTTTCCACCTCGGTGACATCGCCACAGGCGCTCGGCGAAAGAACGGCCGCCTTCGAGGCAGAACTGCGCAACAGCCTTCTCAAGCTGTCGCCGGAGGGCACCTTCGCGGAGGTGGTGGAGATCGGCGGCCTGATCGCACGCCGAAGCTAGCCGTCGACCCGATTTGCAAGAGAGAGCGCATTGCGCGTGGTATAGAGAAAGCTATCGGAGAGCTCGCGGCTCTCGACGGCGCGTGCGAGAACGACGGCGCCCATCATCGCTGACAGGGTCGTGAAGCCCTTCGCGCGCCGCTCCTCAGCCGTCTCGCCGGGAACGATACCGGATAGAATATCGACGAGCATCGAAAGCCCGTCATTGAAGGTCTCGCGCATCGGCCCGCGGCTGCGGCTGACCTCCTGGGCAAGCGATGCAAAGACACAGCTGCCGCCTGGATCATCGACGCTGCATCGGGACAGATAGTGATTGAGCAGCGCATCCAGAGGCTGCCCCGGTGCCGCGGCAATGATCTCGTTCCAGCGGATCTTCACCTTTTCGATCAAGGTGCGGCTGACTTCGAGCGCCAGGTCCTCCTTCGATTCGAAATGCCCGTAGAATCCGCCATGCGTCATCCCGGCCGCCTTCATGATGTCGGCGACGCCGATACCGTCGAAACCCTTTTCGCGAAACAGCACGCCTGCGACCTGCAGGATCTTCTCGCGATTTTCGGCAAATTTCTCTCGGCTGACCCGCATTCATTTCTCCGCAATTGGCAGCTTGACAATTTATATGATGTCCATCATCAATATGCAATAATTATGATGATCATCATCTAAAATCCAGATCGTACGACAACCCCAGACGGAAGCGTCATTATGGTATCGACTGCACTTGCCTCATCGCTGGCGCGACGCAACATCCACTATGGATGGATTGTTGTCGCCGCAACTTTCCTGACCATGCTGGTGACAGCCGGCGCGATGGGCGCCCCCGGCGTCCTGATCAAGCCCCTTCAGGATGAATTCGGCTGGGAGACCTCGCAGATATCGTCGGCGCTTGCCGTCCGCTTGATTCTCTTCGGTCTCATGGGGCCTTTCTCGGCCGCGTTCATGAACTATTTTGGCGTCCGCAAGGTGATCGTCTTCGCGATGATCCTGATCTCAAGCGGCTTCGTCGGCTCGCTGTTCATGACTGAGCTTTGGCAGCTTCTGCTGCTCTGGGGCGTGGTTGTCGGCCTCGGCACCGGGTTGACCGCCATGGTGCTCGCCGCCACCGTCTCGGCCCGCTGGTTCACCAGGCACCGTGGCCTCGTGGTCGGCATGCTGTCGGCGAGTTCCGCCACGGGCCAGCTGGTCTTTCTGCCAATGATGGCGCAGCTGACGGAAAGCTACGGCTGGCGCGCGACGGTCTTCTTCGTCTGCGGCATGATCCTGTTTGCGGCACTCGTCGTGCTCGCCTTCATGCGCGACCGCCCCTCCGATCTCAACCTGCCGTCCTTCGGAGAGGCACAGGTGACGCCGCCGCCCGCGCGGACCGGCGGACTGCTCACCATGCTCGCCGCACCTGTCGTCGTCCTCAAGGAGGTCTCAAAGACCTCGACCTTCTGGATCCTCTTTGCCACCTTCTTCATCTGCGGACTGAGCACAAACGGCCTGATCCAGACCCATTTCGTGACGCTCTGCGGCGATTTCGGCATCCTGCCGGTGGCTGCGGCCAGCGTTCTCGCCGTAATGGGCATCTTCGATTTCTTTGGCACGATCGGCTCTGGCTGGCTGTCCGACCGTTTCGACAATCGCTGGCTGCTTTTCTGGTATTACGGGCTGCGCGGACTGTCGCTGCTGTTCCTGCCATTCAGCGATTTCACCTTCTACGGCCTGTCGATCTTCGCCGTCTTCTACGGCCTCGACTGGATCGCCACCGTTCCACCGACCGTGAAGATCGCCGCCGACCGCTTCGGCCGCGAAAAAGCTGGCATCGTCTTCGGCTGGGTCTTCACCGGCCATCAGCTGGGTGCTGCCACCGCCGCCTATGGCGCCGGCCTGTCGCGAACAGAACTGCAGAGCTATCTGCCCGCCTTCTTCATTGCCGGCGCCTTCTGCCTGCTCGCCTCGGTCCTCGCGATCACGCTGAAGAAGTCGGGCCTTCACGCACCCGCTGCCGCCGGCGCACACTGACACGGTTTCCGGCCTGAGACGGCGGGCCGGAAACTCCAATAAATCAAGCCGAGAACTTCGCCCGCCGTCTTGCGCGCGCGGGCGAACGCATGCTAGACAGCCGCCTCGTCGGTATCCGTTGCCCCATTGGCGGAATTGGTAGACGCGCTCGACTCAAAATCGAGTTTCGAAAGAAGTGCTGGTTCGACCCCGGCATGGGGCACCACCGACAATCCCACTGCCGCTGCCAGACATCACCACCGGACAGTTTCTCTCGGGTGTTTTTTGTCAGGCCTGGTCGACACGTTTCCAGCACGATCGCTCAATGCGGCGCGCCAATGGCAACCACTCGGCGCGGATTGCGCCTAAGCGGTGCTCAAGCACCGCCGCAAGCAGGATCTTCAGTGAAAGCTTCCTGCGAAAACGACGCCCAGTGAGATAAAGATCATTGCCCCAACGAGGACGGTAAGCTTGCTGATTGCCCCGGGGACGTGGACCCCTGCCGCATCGACCTTACATGCGAGATAGAGGGGGAATGCGACGAAGAAGATCGAGATCCACTTCGGGCGCATCATCGTCGCATCGACAGCCAGCATGATGACGAAGACCAGAAACATGCTGACGACAAGCATCCGGCCGATCACCCGCGTCCATTCGCTGCTCGCAGCGAAAATGGTGCGGAGATGCCCGCGATAGACAACGGCGAGAACAGCGATCGTCAATGCGCAGCATTTGACAATTGATTCCACCAACTCCAAGGCGGCGATGAGCTGCAGAGGCATCCCGTGGCTCGATGCTGCCTGCATCTTTGTCACCGTGTCACCGGTTGCCGCATCGAGATGTGTTATCGCCCAATAAACATGCGGGCCAACAACAGCGAGACCAACCGCAATGGTCACGGCCAGCCGCCAGTTGAGAACCAATCGGCGCAGGCTGGGTTCAAGCAGGAGCGCAACTACGGTCGCCACGGGGATGATCGCAAAGTTGTACTTTGCCAGAAATCCCAGGCCGGCCGCCGCGCCGAGAAGCGCGTAGTTGCCAGCCGACGGGCGCTCGGCCACTAACGTCAGCACGTAGAGGAACAGCGCAACAGCAGCGAAGGCGCCAATGCTGTGGGTCAAATCCCGCTGCGACAGCAGAAAGACCGCCGGCAGGCTCAGGAAGCCGAGAATGGAAATCCAGGCAGTGTCACGCTCTCCCATCACTTTGCGAGCAGCCAAGCCAAGAAACAGGCAGCTCATCAGCAACGTCGCATTCTTCATGAATGCCAGCGTATCGACTGACACGCCGAAGACCTTGGCGAAACAGTAGAACACCCAGTTGTAGAGAGGCGGCTGGTCGCCATAACCGAATTGCAACGCATGCGAGAGTGCGACTTGTTCCGCCTCGTCGGAGGCGAGATCGCCGCCGCGCAGCAGCCGAAGGACGAAGCTCGCGGTAAAGTACGTTGCCAGCAGAAGGACGGGAAGGAGTGTGCTTAGCCGCGTCGAACGGCGGGGGGAAACATATGAACCACTAGTAGTATCCGTCAAATTTCGGCCCCATCTCCGCTCGTCTGAACAATGCTCTGTGGCAGAAACATGCAATTCCTCTGATAAACCGCACAACAGTTCACCTGTAACTTCGGGGACTTACCAGCGCCGTTCCTGCGGGGAGTGTTGCTCCAACGCAACGCTTGCCGAGCCGACCCGGTGGCAGCATTGCCGCCGCAATCTGGCTCTACCCACCATTTGGTTGGAGGTTGCAAATCAACTGTTTAACTTTTGAGGCGTTTCCGCCAAACTGCGGCCGCCAAAAAGGAAAGCGCGCGCGTGCATCAGGAAGTATCGCTTATTGCCACAATTGCCGTGAGTTTCGTCTGTGCGGCGATCCTCGGTTACATCGCCGACCGACTGCGTCTGCCGCCACTGGTCGGCTACCTTCTCGCCGGCATTGCCATGGGGCCGATGACGCCTGGCTTCGTCGCCGATACCGAGCTTGCAAGTCAGTTGGCCGAGATGGGCGTCATCTTGCTGATGTTCGGTGTCGGCCTGCATTTTTCCACCGCTGATCTGCTCGCCGTGCGCGGTATCGCCGTGCCAGGCGCGCTCGCCAGGATCGCCATCGTTACCCTGATTGGCATGTGGCTCGCCAGCTGGTGGGGCTGGGGCCTCGGCGCGGGGATAGTGTTCGGCCTCAGCCTGTCTGTCGCGAGCACGGTCGTGCTGCTGAAGGCCTTGGAGGAGCGTAATCTGCTGAATTCGGCCAGCGGCCGCGTGGCTGTCGGCTGGCTGATTGTCGAAGACCTGGCCATGGTTCTGGCGCTGGTACTGCTGCCTGCCCTTGCCGGATTGCTCGGGGGCCACGCCGCAGATGGCGCCGGCGCCGGACTGCCGCTTCCCATGACGATTGCGCTGACGCTCCTGAAAGTCGGTGCCTTTGCCGTCATGGCAATCTTTCTCGGACCAAAGATCGTGCCCTGGCTCCTGACGCTGGTCGCCCGAACCGGCTCACGAGAACTCTTCACCTTGACGGTACTCGCGATAGCGCTGGGTATCGCATTCGGCTCGGCGGCAATCTTCGGCGTGTCGTTCGCGCTTGGCGCCTTTTTCGCCGGCGTGGTGATGAGCGAATCCAATCTCAGCCATCGGGCCGCTGCGGATTCGCTGCCGCTTCAGAACGCCTTTTCCGTGCTGTTCTTCGTTTCCGTAGGGATGCTGTTCGACCCGTCGATCCTGGTGCGCCAGCCGATGGCGGTGATCAGCGCGCTGGCGTTGATCATCGTCGGCAAGGCTGTCATCTCTTTCCTGATTGTCGTCCTGCTTCGCTATCCGATCGGAATGGCACTGACCGTATCCGGCGGCCTGGCGCAAATCGGCGAATTCTCGTTCATTCTCGCCAGTCTCGGCGTTTCGCTCGGACTGCTGCCGGCTGACGGCAAAGACATCATCCTCGGATCGGCGATCATTTCGATTATCCTCAATCCGCTTGTCTGTGCTGGCGCCGAAGTGCTGCACAATCGGGTGCACACAAGGTGGCCGGTCCTCACCAATCACTTTGGCCGCCGTCGGCATGAGGCACTCGGCCGTGAACTTGAAAAGATCCGGGCGATCAACGAAGCACGCGAACATCAGCATCAGCTCGAGATGCAGGAGCTTATCGAGACCTTCCCGTTGTTCGCCAAGGTGGACGAGGACTCGCAGGAAGAGTTGCTGCTTCTCTTCCGTCCGAAATCGGCGCTGCCTGGCGAACGCGTAATCCGGAAGGGTGATCGCGGCGATGGCCTGTACTTCCTGTCTTCCGGTGCCGTCGAGGTGCAACTCCCGGACGGCCCGATCCCGCTCGAACCGGGGGCCTTCTTCGGGGAGATGGCGCTCCTCAGCGGTGGGCGTCGCACAGCGGATGTCGTCGCCGTCGACTTCTGCCAGTTCCTTGTGCTCGAACGGCGCGACTTCAACATGTTTACCGCAAAGCACCCCATCCTGCGTCAGGCCGTCAGCGAAATGGCGCGGGAACGCACCGAAATGAATGTGATGCGGCAACAACGCAATCAACCCTCCAGCGTCGCATCGTGACGCATCCGGCGCCGAGTGCGATCACGAAGATTTTTTGGCACGTCACCCTACGAACGACACAGCGACCATTTACAGCCGCATCGACGCCTCATAAAGCTCATGCGCTCGAAGCGAAAGGATTGGAATGCTCCGCAGACTCTACGACTGGACCATGTCTCTCGCCGCCCGGAAATCGGCCGAAGTCTGGCTTGCCGTTATCGCCTTCGTTGAAAGTTCCGTCTTTCTCGTTCCCGCCGATGTTCTCTTCCTGCCGATGGCGCTTGCAAAGCCCGAGCGCGCCTATCGCTATGCGTTGGTCGCGACCGTTGCCTCGGTGCTCGGCGGCATCGCCGGCTGGGCGCTGGGCTACTATGCCTACGATGCGATCGCTCGCCCTGTTCTGGAATTCTACGGCAAGCTCGACGCCTTCGAGCAGCTGAGGCTCTATATTCATGACGAGTGGGAAATTCTCCTGCTCCTGCTCGTAACCTCCGGCTTGGCGCATCTGCCGCCGATCAAGGTGGTGACGATTCTTGCCGGCGTCATTCACATGAATCTCGGCTTCTTCATCATCTCGGCGATCGTTGCACGCGGTGCACGCTTCCTGTTCCTGGCGTGGTTGCTGCGCCGCTACGGCGAGCCGATCCGCCATTTCATCGAAAAGCGTCTTGGGCAGGTTGCGGGTGTTGTTGCCGCCGTCGCCATTGCGCTTGGGATTGCCTATAAACTACTTGCCCACTGAGCCATTTCCGCGGAGTCCTACATGCCTGCCTCGTTTTCCCTTGCACGCCCAGTCATCGGCTATTCGCTGGCACTCGCGCTCGGCATGGCGGTGGTAGTCGGCACCGCGCTCGGCTTCCAGTATATCGGCGGCTATATTCCCTGCGCCCTTTGCCTGCTGCAGCGCCAGCCCTATTACTACGGCATTCCGATCGCGATCCTCGGCGCAATCGCCTCCGCGGTTGGCCTTCCGAGCTGGATCGGCCGTGCGTTCCTGCTCGCCGCCGGTATTCTTATGATCGTCGGAGCCGGCATGGGCGTTTACCATGCCGGTGTCGAGTGGCAGTTCTGGCAAGGGCCGGCGACCTGCTCGACCACAGCAGGCAGCATGACGCAGAACGCCGGTGACCTGTTGGGCGAACTGAACAGCATCAAGGGTCCGTCCTGCACCGACGCGGCGCTGCGCGTCCTCGGCCTGTCCTTCGCCGGTTGGAACGTGATCGCGAGCCTGGTCCTGGCCGCCTTCGCCTTCATCGGCGTCCGCAAGACGGCTTGAGCCTTTCCGATTCGAAACTGATCAGGGCTGCAGTTCGCTATCCCAGTACAGATAGTCGAGCCAGCTGTCGTGCAGGTAATTCGGCGGGAAAAGCCGGCCGTTGTTGTGCAGATCCTGCACCGTAGGCTGGTACGGCTTCTGATTCGGGAACATGCCAGCCTGCTTCGGCAGCTTGCTGCCTTTTCTGAGATTACAGGGAGAGCAGGCCGCAACGACGTTCTGCCAGGTCGTCTCCCCGCCATGGGCGCGCGGAATGACGTGATCGAACGTCAGGTCGTCATGTTCGCCGCAATACTGACATTCGAACTTGTCGCGCAGGAACACGTTGAAGCGGGTGAACGCCGGATTGCGGGAAGGCTGGACGTAGGTCTTGAGGCAGACGACGCTCGGGAGCCGCATCGAAAAGCTCGGCGAGGACACCGAATGTTCGTATTCTGCAATGATATTCACACGGTCGAGAAATACCGCCTTGATCGCGTCCTGCCAGGACCACAGCGACAAGGGGTAATAACTCAGGGGCCTGTAGTCAGCGTTCAGGACGAGCGCCGGCAGGGCCTGTGGGGAGACTGCAATCGTCAAGGGACTCTCCTGATCGATTCGGCATCTGCCCTCTTATATTAGGCCGGTTGTGACGGCATTGTGAAGTCTAATAAATTCAGGCATCAATCCTGTTGTTCAAGCACTGCAGTTCAGTCGATCGGCAATATGCCGCGACCGAGCTTGACGGCGTAATAGGCCCAGAAAAGCCTTGCCGCGACTGAACGCCATGGCGACCATGCACGAGCCAGCGAGGCCAACTCGCGGGGCGGTGGGCGAACCCCGAGACCGAATGCCGCAGCCACGGCGTTCTGCAAAGCGACGTCGCCGGATGGAAATACGTCCGCGTGGCCGCCGCAAAACATCAGATAAACCTCGGCGGTCCAGGGACCGACGCCCTTGAGAGCCGTCAGCTCTGCCAGCGCCACCTCGGGCGGCAACGCAGAGAGCGCCAGCAGATCGAGGCGACCGGAAGCCACCGCCTCGGCAATGCGCGCAAGCGTTTCGGCCTTGGCGCGCGAAAGGCCGAACTGCCGCCATGCGTCGGGATGAAGTAGCACATAGTTGTCGGCGGTCAGCAAGCCTCCGGCCGGCTGCATCCGCTTCCAGATCGCTTCGGCGCTGGCGCGCGACACCATTTGCGAGACGATGATGTGCGCAAGCCCCTCAAAACCGGGCTCACGCAGCCGCAACGGCAGCGGCCCGGCCTCGACTGCAATGGTAGAAAGCCGCGGGTCGAGGCGAAGCAGGCTCTCCAGCCCTTCCCTCACATCGTCGTCACTGCGAATGATCAGCACGCTTCCTCGCGATCCCACCGAATCCGTGGCAGAAGAAAGCATGACCGCGATTCCCCGTCAAAAGCTTGTCTTTCGTTTTGCGCCAAGCCCCAATGGCCCACTACATCTTGGCCACGCCCTGTCGGCCTTTCTCAACCAGGACATGGCGGCATTGTCGGATGGACGTTTCCTGCTGCGCATAGAAGACATCGACCTGACGCGCTGTACACCCGAATTGGAAGCCGGCATCTACGCCGATCTTGAATGGCTCGGTATCGACTGGGAGCGCCCGGTGCGGCGTCAGTCGGAGCATTTTGCGGAATACCAGACGGCACTCGACAACCTGATCGGGCGCGGCCTCGCATACCCATCGTTCATGACGCGAGGCGAAATCAAGACGCGGGCTTCTGCCGCCGAAGCCGCTGGCAAACCCTGGCCGCGTGATCCCGACGGCTCGCCGCTCTATCCACCCGACGATCGTGACCGCTCCGCGCTCGACCGTCAGCAACTGCTCGCATCTGACACGAAGCACGCCTGGCGTCTCGATATGGCGAAGGCCTTGACGGCTGCGGGCAGCGCCATTTCCTGGGAGGAGACAGGAGACGGCGACCGTGGCCGGATCGCTGCAGATCCTAGTGCCTGGGGGGACGTCGTCCTATCGCGGTCGGATGCGCCGTCGAGCTACCATCTCTCGGTGGTTCTTGACGACGCCCTGCAAGAGGTCACCCACGTGGTCCGCGGGCTCGATCTCTTTCATTCGACCTCGGTGCACCGGCTGCTGCAAAATCTGCTCGGCCTGCCGGTGCCAATCTATCATCATCATCGGCTGATCACCGATGAGTACGGACGCAAGCTTTCGAAGAGCCGAAGCGATACGGGGCTTGCCGAGCTTCGCGAGCGCGGCCTGTCACCCGCCGATATCCGCCGCCTTGTGGGGCTTTGAGGTCTTGCCCTGCCCACCGCCCAAAAAATTGCTCTTGAAGATCGCACGTACTCGAAACTTCAGGAGCGCGGCATTGAGCTCTGCACCGATGATGAAGATGACGCCGACCATATAAAGAAAGATCAAAACGATCATAACCGATGCCAGGCCGGCGTAGGTCGCGGTGTAATTCGCGAAGGTCGCCAGGTAGTAGGCGAAGATCAGCGCTCCCGCCAACCAGAGCAGGAGCGTCACCAGGACTCCCGGCACCACGTCGAACACGCGCCGACGCCCCGCGGGCAGCCACAGATGCACGACGAAGAGGCCGACGGTCAGCATGAACAACGTACCGTAGACACGCCAGCTGAAGACAACCTCCAGCGTATCGGCAAAGAGCGGGAACCACTGGCGCGCATAGTCGAGAGCCAGCGGCACGGCGACAAGCAGGATGCTGACGGCGGCAAAGATGATGACCGCGATAACGACATAGCCAAGGCTTGCAAGGCGCGTGAGATACCATGGCCGCGTTTCCTGGACGCGGTAGGCGCGGTTGAGCGAGATTCGCAGCGCCTCCACGCCGTTCGAGGCGAAGTAGGCGGCCGCCAGCACGGACACCGTGAGCAGGCCGCCGCGCGGTACCGTCAGAACCTGAATCACCTGATCGACGAGCGGTTTTGCGATCGCCTCGGGCCAGGTATCGAAGATCAGATGTATCGCCCTATCGGAAAACTGGTCGGCCCCCAGGAAGGTCGCCAATGTCGTCCCAAAAATGAGGAAGGGAAATACCGCCAGAAGCGTGGACAATGCGACATGGCTCGCCATCGCGAAGCCGTCGTCCTCTATAAGGTGGCAGATAGCATCGTAGACCACATCATAGAAGATGCGCATTATCTTCGGCATTGCGTCTCCCGGCTTTCTTCGTTGTATCGCCCGTTCGAATATGGGAAACCACTCCCATTTTGTACAGGAATCATTCCATGTCGGATCAGCGCACTATCATCGTGACAGGATGCTCTTCCGGCATCGGTGCGCACTGCGCCCGCGCGCTGAAAGCTGATGGCTGGCGGGTCTTCGCGACCGTACGCAAGTTTGATGACTTGGCATCGCTCGAAGCCGACGGCATCGAAGCGCTCCGTATGGACTATACCCGCCCCGATACGATCTCGGATCTTGTGCGCGATGTGGTGGCGCTAACTGGCGGACGCATCGACGCGCTGTTCAACAACGGCGCCTATGGTCAGCCCGGCGCCGTGGAAGACCTACCAACGGATGCCCTGCGCGCTCAATTCGAAACGAACGTCTTCGGCTGGCATGAATTGACCCGCCAGGTGGTGCCGCTGATGCGCAAGCGCGGCCAGGGTCGGATCGTGCAATGCTCATCGATCCTCGGCGTCGTGCCGCATCGCTTCCGCGGTGCCTACACCGCCTCCAAGTTCGCACTCGAAGGCCTCAGCATCAGCCTTCGCATGGAGCTGCAGGGCACCGGCATTCATGTGAGCCTGATCGAACCCGGGCCGATTGCCTCCCGCTTCACGGCAAACGCACTCGCAAAAATCAACGAGCACATCGACGTCAAGAACTCGGTGCATGCGGCAGATTACCGCCGTCAGCTTGCACGCCTTGACGGCTCGGGTAGTCCCAATCGACATAAGCTCGGTCCGGACGCCGTTTATGCCGTGCTGAAGCACGCATTGAACTCCAGCAATCCGAAACCACATTACCCCGTAACCACGCCGGCAAAGCAGGGCATGGTGCTGAAGAGGCTGCTGCCCGCTGACCTCTTCTACCGCCTGATGCGCTGGGTGGACTGATCAAGAAAGCCAAAGCCAGCATGTCCACGGTCACCTATATCCTCGCGATCATCGTCATGGGCATCGTCGCCCTCGTGTTGATTCGCGGGCTCTTCAACATGATGAAGGGCGGCAATCCGAATCTTTCCAACAAGCTGATGCAGCTGCGCGTGCTGCTGCAGGCAATCGCCGTGCTCCTGATCATGCTGACGCTCTGGCTGACCGGTGGCGGCCGCCCTAGCTAAGGCGGGGAAGAGAGAGGGGAGAGGCATGGTAAGGCTCAATAAGATCTACACCAAGACCGGCGATGACGGCACGACGGCGCTTGTTTCCGGGCCGCGTCGCCTGAAATACGATCTACGTGTCGAAGCCTACGGGACGATTGATGAAGCCAACTCCGCGATCGGCGTCGCGCGCCTGCATATGCAGGGCATGCCGGTCCTGGAGCGGATGCTGATGTTGATCCAGAACGACCTCTTCGACCTCGGCGCCGACCTTGCGACGCCCGACGATGGCAAGCCGCTGACACACGAGCCGCTGCGCATCGTCGATAGCCAGGTCGCACGCATCGAGAGTGACATCGATGAGTTGAACGCGGACCTGCAGCCTCTGAAGTCTTTCGTGCTGCCAGGTGGTCACTCAGCCGCGGCACACCTTCATCTCGCCCGCACGATCGCACGCCGGGCCGAGCGGCTGATGGTCGAGCTCGCCCGCGCCGACGGCGAAGTCGTCAGTGAAGCGGCATTGAAATACGTCAACCGCGTTTCCGACTTCCTATTCGTCGCCGCCCGCCATGCCAATGACCGCGGGCACGCGGATGTGCTTTGGGTTCCGGGGAAAAACAGGTAGGTTCCTCCGCGACTATGTGACGCGAACGCCGGGGGCAGGCTTCATGTTCATACCACTGCACGATGCCAATACGCTGAAGCATATCAAGGTCCAATGGGTGACGATGGCGCTGATCGCGGTGGACTTCGCGATTTGGCTATTCACCGGGGTTGTCGCCAGCCAGTCTGTGTCGCAGGCGACGATTGTCGGCCTGGGTTACATTCCTGCGGTATCCTTTCATCACGCAACGCTGGCGCCGGCGCTGGCCCTCATCCCCGAACCACTGACCTACATTACCTACTCCTTCGTGCATTCCGGTTTCTGGCACCTCGCGCCAAACATGCTCTTCCTTTGGGTCTTCGGCGATAATGTCGAAGACGCGATGGGGCATTTCCGTTTTCTTGTCTTTTATCTGCTTTGCGCGGCTGCCGGCGCTCTCGTCCATGGGCTCGTGGGCCCGACATCGGAAGCGCCGCTTGTAGGTGCCTCCGGCGCGATCTCCGGCGTGGTCACCGCCTACGTCGTCTTGCATCCCCGTGTGAAAGTCTGGGTATTGGTGCTGATGCGCGTGCCGCTGCCATTGCCGGCCTTCGTCCCGTTGCTTCTGTGGATCGGCCAGCAGTTCGTCATGCTGGTGCTGGACCCAAACGGCGGCATTTCCTGGGGCGCGCATGTCGGCGGCATCGTCGCCGGTGGCGTTCTGGTTCTCGTCATGCGCCGCCGCGGCGTTCCGCTTTTCGATCGCGAAGTCGTCATGCCGAGGGCTGTCAGGGACCGGCCGACGCCCAACCCGGCAATGGTCGCGGTACCTGGCCAACCGCTACGTCCGCGGCTGCCCTGGGACAAACAATAACTCCAACATTGACGTGAACGTAAACGTAATATATTCACAGCTCAATTTGCCTGTCTGCGTCATGGAAGCGTTGTGTTTGGAGGAAAAACGCGTATCCATGTCGCCATTCGACAATCGGAGCAGCGCCAAAACGCGCATTTTCTTGGCGAAAGAGTTGAAGGAAGGACCCCATGAAAATTCTCGTCCCCGTCAAGCGGGTGGTTGATTACAACGTGAAGATCCGCGTGAAGCCGGACGGCACAGGCGTAGAACTCGCGAATGTGAAGATGTCGATGAACCCGTTCGACGAGATCTCGGTGGAGGAGGCGCTGCGGCTGAAGGAAGCCGGCAAGGCCGAGGAAGTCGTTGTCGTGTCGATCGGTCCTGCCAAGGCTGAAGAGACGCTGCGCACCGCGCTCGCCATGGGTGCCGACCGCGCCATTCTCGTCGAGACCGACGATGCCGTCGAACCGCTGGCCGTTGCCAAGATCCTCAAGGGCGTCGTCGACGCTGAAGAGCCGGGTCTCATCATCGTTGGCAAGCAGGCGATCGATGACGATTCCAACCAGACCGGCCAGATGCTGGCGGCGCTGCTCGGCACCGCGCAGGCAACCTTCGCCTCGAAGATCGAAATCGGTGATGGCAAGGCAACCGTGACGCGCGAAGTCGACGGCGGCCTGCAGACCATCGACGTCAAGCTCCCGGCCGTCGTCACATCAGATCTGCGCTTGAACGAGCCGCGCTATGCCTCGCTGCCGAACATCATGAAGGCGAAGAAGAAGCCGCTCGACAAGAAAAGCCCCGCCGATTTCGGCGTCTCCACCGCGCCGCGCCTGAAGGTCTTGAAGACCGAAGAGCCGTCCGGCCGCAAGGCGGGCGTCAAGGTCAAGTCGGTCGCCGAGCTGGTCGAAAAGCTGAAGACCGAAGCCGGCGTCCTCTAGGGTTCGAGAAAGGGAGATTATATCCATGGCCATTCTTCTTCTGGCTGACCACGACGGCAGCCACCTTTCCGACCAGACAGCCAAGACGCTGGCGGCAGCATCGAAGATCGGCGGCGACGTCACCATCCTCGTCGCGGGTGCCGGCGCCAAGGCCGCCGCCGAACAAGCTGCCAAGCTGTCGGGTGTTTCCAAGGTGCTGGTTGCGGAGGACGCAGTCCTTGCCAACAACCTCGCCGAACCCCTGGCGGCCCTGATCGTTTCACTCGCGGCAAGCTATGACACGCTCATCGCCGCCGCCACCTCAACCGGCAAGAACGTCATGCCGCGCGTCGCCGCCCTGCTCGATGTCGCCCAGGTCTCCGAGATCATTGAAGTGGTCTCTGCCGACACCTTCAAGCGGCCGATCTATGCTGGCAACGCCATCCAGACGGTACAGGCGACCGACGCCAAGAAGGTCATCACCGTGCGCACTGCCTCCTTCGCCGCCGCTGCCGAAGGCGGTTCCGCCGCGGTTGAGACCGTCGCGGCTGCTGCCAATCCCGGTCTATCGACCTTCGTCAAGGACGCACTGTCGGCCTCCGACCGACCGGAACTGACCTCGGCGAAGATCATCATCTCGGGTGGCCGGGCGCTGGGCTCGGCCGAGAAGTTCAAGGAAGTCATCCTGCCGGTCGCCGATAAGCTCGGGGCCGCCGTCGGCGCCTCGCGCGCCGCCGTCGATGCCGGCTACGCCCCGAACGACTGGCAGGTCGGGCAGACCGGCAAGGTCGTGGCACCTGACCTTTACATCGCCTGCGGCATCTCCGGTGCCATCCAGCATCTCGCCGGCATGAAGGATTCGAAGGTCATCGTCGCCATCAACAAGGACGAAGAGGCGCCAATCTTCCAGGTCGCCGACTACGGCCTCGTCGCTGATCTGTTCGATGCCCTGCCGGAACTGCAGAAGGCCCTTTGAAACGAGCAGATGCCATCATTTCGCACTTGCGAATGACTGGAAAATTATCTTTTTAAGGGCTACTACTTCTGCCGGGCGATCATTCGTCCGGCAGTTTTGCTAGAAAAATGCGGCGGCGCGGCGGCGCATGCCGAGCGGGGGTTTGGAGATGAATGCGGTGTTGAAAACGGTTGGTATCATCGGCGCGGGCCAGATGGGTTGCGGCATCGCACAGGTTTCGGCAACGGCCGGCTACAAGGTCCAAATCTACGATCTCTCCGACGAACGCGTCCAGCACGGTCTCGCCACCATCAATGGCAACCTTGCCCGCCACGTAACGAGTGGCAAGATGACGGACGACGAGCGCTCCGCCACGCTTTCCCTGATTTCAGGCTCCTCCGACCTCAACGATCTCGCCGCCTGCGATCTGGTGATCGAAGCGGCGACCGAGGACGAAAGCGTCAAGCGCAAGATCTACGCCCAGGTCTGTCCGGTCCTGAAGCCGGAAGCGATCCTTGCCACCAACACATCCTCGCTCTCGATCACCCGGCTTGCCTCAACCACCGATCGGCCCGAACACTTCATGGGCATCCATTTCATGAATCCGGTTCCGGTCATGAAACTCGTGGAACTGGTTCGCGGCATCGCGACCGACGAAGTGACCTTCGCGACAGCCAAGGAATTCGTCGCATCGCTGGAAAAGACCGTGACGGTCGCCGAGGATTTCCCGGCTTTCATCGTCAACCGGATCCTGCTGCCGATGATCAACGAGGCGATCTACACGCTCTATGAAGGCGTTGGCACTGTCGATGCGATCGACACCGCAATGAAGCTCGGCGCCAACCACCCGATGGGACCGCTGCAGCTCGCCGATTTCATTGGTCTCGACACCTGCCTGTCGATCATGCAGGTGCTGCACGACGGCCTCGCCGACTCCAAATACCGCCCCTGCCCGCTACTGGTGAAGTATGTCGAGGCCGGCTGGCTCGGTCGTAAATCCGGCCGCGGCTTTTACGACTATCGCGGCGAAACGCCGATCCCGACGCGCTAAGGTTTGGCGGCGGCCAGAGCAGCGGGAATCCCCTGCTCCACTACCAACGCCGTGAGCGCTCGCTCGGCGCGAATTCGGATTTCCTCGTTTTGACCGGCTCGTGCATCAAGGCAGGCGGCGCCAATCGTTAAGTTCCGCCTTCCTTTTGCTTTTCTTGCCGCCCAAGCGGTTGATTCCGCTCAACGCTGGTTTGAGAGCTACTCCTTGATGTCGGGCTCGACGAGCTTCGCCAGGTTGCGAAGCGATTCCTGCCAGCCAAGATAACATGCCTCCGGAGGAATCACGTCTGGTACGCCCGCCTGGACGACATCGAGCTCTGTGCCGACCGAGACCTTTCGAAATGTCACGGTGACTTCCATCTCGCCGGGCAAGTTGGGATCATCGAATTTGTCGGTGTAGCGAAGCTTCTCGCCCGGCGCCAGTTCGAGATAGCTGCCCCCGAAAGAATGGCTCCCGCCGGTCGTGAAATTCCGGAACGACATGCGGTGTGTTCCGCCGACCTTGGCCTCCAGATCGTGGACAGTGCAGGTAAATCCATTGGGTGGAAGCCACTTGGCCAGCGCGTCCGGTTCCAGGAATGCGCGATAGACTTTCTCGGGACTGGTCGCCAGGACGCGGTGAAGACGTATCGTGTTGGGCATGACGTTCCTCCTTTGGATTGAACTCTTAGAACGCGCATAGGACGAACCTGCTACGGTCAATCCGACAACGGGATTGAATATTTGGCACCAGCCTGGCTCGGTCTGCCGAGCGAAACCGGCAAAGCGATCCCATCTGAGGGGGCGTTCTTTACAGTAATATACGTCCCCAATGATGCCATCTTATGCATGATCTGCGCGTTCAATCTCAATCCGATCTGACAGAAAGAGTGCGAAATGTTGAAACGCAATTTAACGGTGGCGATCGTCCTAGTTGCCTGCGCCTTTCACTCCGGAGCAGCGAGCGCCCAGACCTTGAGCTACGCGGATGCGGTGACGAAGCTGGCGGATGACTGCGGCGCGGACATCCAGAAACTCTGCAAGGGGCTAAATCTCGGGAATGGGCGAATTGCAGATTGCCTGCAGCAGAACGCCGCCAAGGTGTCGGCAACTTGCAAGGGCTCGTTGAGCACCGCCTTCCAGTCGATCACTCAGCGCGAACATGCCCAGGTGTCGTACAAACAAGTCTGTCAGAGGGACATGTCGAAGAGCTGCTCCGGCATCAAGGGTGACGGCTTTGTTCTCGCCTGCCTCGTCACGAAGGAAAAGCGTGTCAGCAAGGAATGCAACCAGGTCATTACCGATGCGGGATGGAGATGAACCAATGAAGCGCATTTTTTCAAGGATGTCCCTGGCCATCGCCGTCGCGGCTCTCCTTCCCGGACTTGCCGCCGCACAGGAGGTGTCGCAAGAGCGGATCGTCAAGGGACTGGGCAAACTGACGGCAGCGGCCCCTGTGATCGATCTCGTGATTTTGCGCGAGGAGGCGATCAGTGGCGGAAGCAAGCCGATGTCGGCACTTCCAAATTGGCAGCGGATCGCGAAGCTGCCGCAGATGGTTGTCGAGATCAATTTCGAGAATGACTCCGTTTCCATTCAGCCGAAGTCGTACCGCACACTCGGGATGATCGCCGACGCCCTGCATCATCCAAACCTATGGGCCTACAATTTCCTCATTGTCGGTCACTCAAGCGCGACAGGCGATGAAAAGCACAATCTCGAGCTTAGTGAGCAACGTGCGGCGGCCATCAAGGAAGCTCTTTCGACAACCTTCGCAGTCGATCCTCGACGTCTCTACGCCGTCGGCGTTGGTGAACACTTGCCGATCGAAGGCACCGATGTGAACGGGTCGAACAACAGGCGCGTGCAACTCATCAATCTTGGGGTCTTCAAGAGCAAATCGTAATCTGACAGGGATTGCACGGCGTCGAACGAAACGCCGTGCAATCCGATGAACCGCTGCGGAGCGAAGGCGACAGCGGACGAGAGTCGTCTCCGGAAGAACTCTTCTCCATGCCGCTCGCGGGGACTATTTTTTCTCCCGGATTCCCTAACCTGGCGATTGGAGGGGCTCGTGTCTGTAGGCAGCCGTAGCAAACTTCCCTTCGTGTTGGCGGTCGCAACGCTTCCGACGATTTTTGCATCGGGAAGCGATGCGGCGGATCTCACCGTTCGAATTGATAGCGGAATGCTGAGAGGCGAGAGGTCAGGTACCGTCCTAAGCTTCAAAGGAATCCCCTACGCGGCACCGCCTGTCGGCAGCCTGAGATGGCGCAATCCGACACCAGTACAAAAATGGACCGGCGTCAGGGACGCGCGCAACTTCGGTCCTTCATGCATGCAGACTGACGACGTGCCGAAGTCCGAGGATTGCTTGACCCTCAATGTCTGGAAACCCGCCAAGCACTTCGAGAGATCGCTTCCGGTGATGGTTTGGATTTACGGCGGCGCGCTTGTTCACGGAAACACCGCTCACTATCCCGGCAACCAGCTTGCCGCCCAGAGAGTCGTGTTCGTCAGCATGAATTACCGCATGGGACGGCTGGGCTTCTTTGCCCATCCCGGGCTCATAGCGGAATCGCCCGGCGAACCGGCGGGCAATTATGGTTACATGGACCAGCTTGCAGCCTTGAGGTGGGTCCAGCAAAACATCAGAGCCTTCGGTGGAGACCCAACAAAAGTGACCATATTCGGAGAGTCAGCAGGTGGCGGCTCGGTGATGGCACACATGATATCGCCGCTATCACGAGGACTTTTCCAGGCAGCCATTTTGCAGTCGCCGACCCTCCCCACCGCGCGTGCGCGAAGCTTGCAGCAGCCGTCATTGAAACAAGCCGAGAAAATCGCGCTGGACTACGCAAAGGCTCTCGGAATTGCTGGCAACGATTCAGCCGCTCTCGCGGCGCTCCGGGCGCTGCCTGCTGAAAAGCTGACGGAGGGTGCGTCGGCCCAAGCGGTGCTGACAGGAACGTCGACGGGCAAGCCCGTTGTCGGCGTCTCCGGTCCGATCGTGGATGGGCGGTTCTTGCTCGAAACACCCGAAGCGGCTTTCGCAGCAGGACGGCAGGCGTCAGTGCCCGTCATTGTGGGTGCGAATAGCCTTGGTCTTGGCATCGGTCAGGCGGCGTCGAAAGACGACCTCTTCCAGATGTTCGGAGAGCATGCAGCGGAAGCCCGTGCGCTTTATGACCCTGACAATCAGGAGACGCTTGATGCGCTGAAACAGCAGGTCCTCGCCGACAAGACGGTTATTGAACCGTCTCGCCATCTCGCTGACGAGATGCTCCGAGCGGGTCAGCCGACGTGGTGGTATCGTTTTTCCTACGTCGCCGAGGCCCTGCGCAACGATCCGACATGGAAAGGCGCTCCGCACGGCTCCGAATTTCCCTATACGTTCGATATTCCTGCCGCGTTGGTGAAAGGCAAAGTTACGCCAGCCGACTGGGCCATGGCTGCGCTGGCGAGTGCCTATTGGGTTGATTTTGCAACGAAGGGTGATCCCAACGGCGGCTCCCGGCCGAATTGGCCGATCTACGATCCCAATGTCGATAAAGTCATGAGGTTCACCAATGACGGCGCGCTTGTAGCGCCCGATCCGCTGAAACGCAGGCTTGATCTCTGGCAACGATATTGGAACGAACAGAACTGACGGGTCAGGCGCTGCGGTTCAGAGGGCTTGACCGCTGTTGTGCCCTGGTGCCGCAAGTGGCGACGCGAGATTTTTGGACAATTCTATTTCTGGTGCTATGTCTTGAAAGCGGTTTGAGGCGAAGCGCGGAGCGCGCATGTCGACAGCGGTTGCCATCCTGGGGGGTATCGGGCTGTTCCTGCTCGGTATGACCGTCATGACCGACGGCCTGAAGGCGCTGGCGGGATCGGCGCTGCGCACCGTGCTAGGCAAGGCCGCTGCAACGCCGCTTTCGGGCGCTTTTTGGGGCGCGATCGTCACCCTGCTCGTCCAGTCGTCAAGCGCTGTGACGATGACGACGATTGGCCTTGTGAGCGCTGGACTCCTGACCTTCCCGCAAGGACTTGGCCTCGTATTTGGAGCAAATGTCGGCACGACGGGAACCGCCTGGCTCGTGGCGCTGATCGGTGTGCGCGTCTCGCTTTCGACCTACGCCTTGCCGATCATCTTCTTTGGTGCGCTGGCGAAGTTGCTTGGTGGTCGGCGGATCGCGGCCATCGGCGGCGCCCTCGCGGGATTTGCGCTGGTCCTCTATGGTTTGACAACGCTGCAGCAGGGCATGGGCGGCTTGGCCGAAACCTTGCATCCGTCCGACCTGCCCGCTGTCCTCGGCACGCCGGGTGTCGGCTGGATGGAAGGCTCGGTGGGCCTGTTAAGCCTGATCGTCGTCGGCTTGGCGATGACGGCAGTCATGCAGTCCTCGACAGCGTCGATCGCCGTCACCATCTCGGCTTTCTACGCCGGTGCCGTCGGCCTCGAGCAGGGCGCGGCCCTGATCATCGGTCAAAACATCGGGACGGCGACCAGCTCCGCCTTGGCGGCCATTGGCGCCAGCGCAACGGCCAAGCGCCTGGCTCTTGCCTATGTCCTGTTCAAGCTCATCGCAGCACTCATCGCCATCGTCGCCTTTCCATTCACGGCGCCGCTGATGCGGGCCTTTACCGCATCGATCGATGGGATGACGCTGCTGGCTGCCTACCATACGGCCTATAATGTGGTGGGCGTCGCAGTGCTCCTTCCTGCGACGGAGTGGTTCACCCGCACGGTCGAGCGGCTCTTGCCCTCCAAGCAGACGGCACTTCAGCAGGCTCTCGATCCGAGCGCGCTCGCCAGTCCGGTGATCGCCGTCGAAACCGCGCGGCGTGTCATAGCCGGCGTTCTCGGAAGGATCGCGGCCGCCGTTTCCGCAACGCTTTCCGGCGGAGGCACGAGGTCCACCGAGGCCAACGACGCGGCCGCGCTTCTGGAAGTGCGGGCGTTCCTCTCCGAACTGAGTGCCGGTCCAGAGACGGACGCTGAGCGCCAGCGTATGACGAGCACGCTCCACGCACTCGACCACGCCTCCCGCCTTCTCGAAACCTTGGCCGACGGCGGTCCGCTAAAACATCCGGTCGAGGCGACAGATGGCCTCCGCACCACCGATCTTTGCACACGCACCATGCGTGCGGTGGAGGCAATCGCCGGTTCCATCACCTCGGAATGTGCTCTGAGCATAAAAGCCGCCCCCATCGGCTGGAACGTCTCGGCCGAGGTCGCCGTGGCGCTCGCTGACGCCGAGGCTGCTGCAAGCGCGCTAGAAGTCCTGCAGCGCAACCATCGCGCCGCCATCCTCGCATCCGTTGCCCCAGGCGAGCTGACGGCGGCGGACGCATTTGCGCGGATCGATGCTGCCCGACGGCTGGACCGGATCGCTCATCACGCCTGGCGCGCGGCCGTCCATCTCCTCGGTCGTGGTGCAAATGCCGATTGAGGCGTGTCTTGAGCCGACGCGAGCGGGCAAGATACGGCGTTGCCGCTCTTTTTTGAGAGGAGAGACCTCGGCGGGGGTTCCGCGACAACCACCGAGGTCTCCCTGTACCCCTTCGAGAAGAATTCTTGAGGTAGAGCGCGCAGCGATTTTGGAAACCCAATGACGACGCATAAATTGAGTCAACCGGCGTGCGGGGCGATGCCATCGTCACAAGCGGACCGGCTTGTCGCTCCGTCGCTATCCTTGCCAAACGCAAAACACCCAGCCCGGCTATTGTGCTAGATTGCATCATCACGTGCTTCCGTTGCGGGAGGGATCGAGAATGCAGCGCAAGCTGGCCACGATCATGGTCGGGGATTTCGTCGGCTCCACCCCTGCTATGGAAACGGACGAGGAAGGGGCAATTGTCCGAATCGATGCCGTCCTGGACACGGTTCGTTCGGTCGTCCGGCGTCATGACGGCCGTGTCTTCGGCACCGCAGGCGACGCCCTGCTCGCCGAGTTCAGCAGCCCTGTCAACGCGCTGAGGTGCGCGATCGCGGCGCGTGCCGAGATCGCCGCCATGCCTGGATCGAGCGGTGGCGAGATGCGTTTCGGCCTCCACGTCGCAGATGTCGTCGTGGTCGGCACGGACCTGCGCGGCGACGGGGTGAACATCGCCGCCCGCATCGAGGCGTCGGCTCAACCTGGCGCAATCGAGGTTTCAGGGCTGCTATACGACCAGGTCCGGCGGGTGTCGCCATGTGGGTTCGAAGATACCGGCGAACGGCAGCTGAAGGGCATTCTCGAGCCGATCCGGGTCTACCGGGTCACCGAACTGGTGGACCGCCACGTGTTTCAGTTCGCTCCAACGCGTTCCACGCCGAATGCGGCCCAATCTCCTCGTACGAACTCAATCGCAGTGGGGCGCTTCGACATTGCGCCCGGCGCTGTCGTGGATCAATCTTTCCTGGCGGAAGGCATTACCGACGACCTCACACTGGAGCTTAGCCGCCTGAAGGGATTGTTTGTCAGTTCCCGCTCCGCGGCAACCGCCCTGACGACCAAAGACCCGGTCGAGATCGGCCGCCTACTCGGCGTTGGCTATGTCATCAGCGGTTCCATCCGGCAAGCGGGTGACGAGATGCGGATCAACATCCAGTTGACGGAAACTGGTGAGGGTCTGGTCATCTGGTCCGATCGCATCACGCGTCCGTTTCGCGAATTGCTCGATGTCATGGACGAGATCATCGCGCGCGTTGCAGCCACCGTATCTGGACGGGTCGAGCAGTCGGAACTTGCTGCGGCTCGTTTGAAGCGCCCGGAAAACATGACGGCCTACGAGTATTATCTGCGCGGACTTGATCATCACCGCCTGATTGGCGTCTCGGATAGTCACATCCACGAAGCCATGGCCTGGTTCGAGCGCTCGATGACCACGGACCCCGGGTTCGGCCGGCCTTTCGGCATGCACGTCTGCTCATGGAGCAACCTGCCAAGTTTTGACCTCCAGAAGGCGGAACAGCAGGTTGCGCACGCGCTCGCCCTCGATCCCACGGACCCGGAAGCCCATCGCATCATGGGCGCGATCAAGATGAAGTCAGGCGACTTCGTTTCGGCGCGTTACCATCATATCCGTGCGCATGAACTCGCCCCGAACGACGCCTATATTCTCGGCCGCAGCGCGGCGTTCTATGTTTATGCCGGCGAGCCTGAGCGCGCCCTCGAAATGCTTGATCGCGCTGAGACGCTCGATCCCTTCCTGCCAGTCTGGATCACCGAGGAGCGAGTGGCGGCCCTCTACACGCTGGGCCGTTTCGACGACATGCTGCGCGTCGCGCTGACACTGCCCTTCCAGACGAGGAGGACGTCGCTCTACCAGATCGCTGCCTGCATGGCCTGCGGTAACGCCGCGCGGGCTGAGCTTCTGGTTCGGCAGGCGCTTTCGCTCGATCCCGGTCTCTCGGCAGTCTACATCAGGATGCAGGAAACCTATGCGGACACGTCGATCACGGAGACCATGATCCAGCGCAATTGCGATGCCGGCTTGCCATTGACGCCGCGGAAGCCCGCGGTCCGGAAGAAATCGCTCTTGCTGAGATGACAAGCGCCGAGCAGCGTGCCTTCGCTCCTTCAGCTCACGACAGGGCGAAGATTTTTACTTCTCTCCCGATGCCGTGAAGCTCCTCCATCCGGGAGACCGAGCTGATCCCGCTATCTCGCAGGATCTCCGAAACGTGGGCGTCCCCGACAATCGCTTCCGTCGTCAGGATCACGTTGGGATCGGCAAGGCCCTGCACGCGCGACGCGATATTAACCGTCTGGCCGAAGTAGTCCTGCCGGTCGTTCAGGTTGACGGCAAGGCATGGTCCCTCATGGATGCCGATCTTCAGGAGGAGATCGTCGCTGCCATGTTCGGCATTCAATTGAAGCATCGCCTCCCGCATCCGCAGGGCGGCCGCAACCGCGCGGTCGGGGCTCGGGAAAGTCGCCATCACGGCATCGCCAATCGTCTTGACGACCGCGCCGGCCTCCGTGGCGACGATCTCGTGAAGAACCCTGAAATGGGCCCGCACCAGGTCGAAAGCGGCGAGATCCCCCACACGCTCGTAGAGGGCGGTCGAGCCTCTGAGGTCCGTGAAAAGGAACGTCAGGCTTGTGATCTTCAGCCGCTGGTCGACGTCAAGCGTGTCGGTCCGGTAGATGTCGCGGAAGCTCTGGTTCGTCAGCAGACGCTTGGCCGTCAGGAATGGTCGCCTGCTGCCCAATAGGTTATGCAGGTCGTCTCCAGCGACGCAGATGTTCGGTACAACTCTGCGATCGGTGTGGTTCTCGAGGGCGATCCGCAGCGGGCCTGGACGGAGCGTTAGCGTATCGCTCAACGCATGCCCGCGACTGATGACCATCGAGAGGTTCTGCCGTTCGCCGGTCGGCTCTCCCTGCACGTCGATGAACTGCGCCGAATGTGTTACCGCATCGAAAATGATGACGAATTGAGCCGGCAGTCGGACGGAGACGAAAGCCTTCTCGCCCGGATCCAGCTCGATGATCTCCAAGAGGATTCGTCCGAAGATCGCTTCGAAGTCCTCTGGCAAATCGACGCCGGAGCTGAAGAAGATTTGACGGTAGTACTCCAGCGGAGGTAGCCGATCGGGATCATGGGCAGCGATCCGCCGCACGCGCGGACTGACCGTGAACGTCACCTCGACCATCTCGTCGAGCGTTGGCTCGTAGCCAGCTGCACAGAGCGCGCAATGGTAGCTCTCCTGGTCGACGGTCTTGAGGGTCGCGCCGGTGTCAAGGACTCCACCACAACCTGGACAAAGGACATTCCAGGTCATCTCGAACACGCCCAGACGGGCCGCATGCAGCAGCGCCGCGATCGTTTTCTCTTCATCGAGATAATGTGCCTTTGCGAAGGCCAGCGCATTGATACGATTGAGATCCCGATCCGAGCCGCGCATGACTGCGTTCTCGATGCACTCGACCGTCTGCCGATCGGCCGCCTGTCGCAGGGCGGCAAAAAGCGCGTCCACTTCACTCATCAGACAAGCCTCTCTGCGCCTGGTCCCACGACGGACGGCGTAGGAGCAGAAATCATAACACGGGAACGCCCCGATAGAAATCTTGACGCCTGACACTGCCCCTAGCACTCCGGCGTATGCGCTGCGGATTACTACCTGGACTGGAGCCAAGTCGCCAGATCTTTGCGCCGCGGAACCCAGGCGCCCGGTGCGAAAATTGCATCGGCCGGCGAAAACTCAGCTCCCAGCGGATCAGCCATCCGGCAACCACCGACAACCGGTTTCCGCGCACTGCGCGCAGCACAGTCGTTGTAACTTTCTTTTTCACAGGGTCTTGTAACTATGATTCTCATAGTCAATTAGGGTCTTGTTGAAGCCGGTTCAACGACCGCGTTGCAAGCCAAGGAGATGACCAATGGTTGACGCCACCTACCCTCGAGAGCAAACCGCATTCCTTCTTGTCGATCCGTACAATGACTTCCTGTCCGAAGGCGGAAAGGTTCATCCACATATCAAGCCAATCGCCGATGAGGTGGGGCTTCTTGATAACCTCCGCCGTTTGGATGCTGCCGTGCGATCGGCGGGCATCCAGGTGGCCATCGTTCCCCACCGTCGGTGGGAGCCCGGCGACTATGAGGATTGGGATCACCCAAATCCGACGCAGCAATTGATCATGCACCGCCACAGCTTCGCGCGCGGTGAGTGGGGCGGCGAATGGCACCCCGATTTTGCGCCGAAGCCCGGCGACATCGTCGCCAAGGAACACTGGGGTCAAAGCGGGTTTGCCAACACCGATCTCGACATGCGGCTGAAGCAGAAGGGTATCACCCATGTGATCGTGGTCGGATTGCTCGCCAACACCTGCATCGAGTCCACTGCCCGCTTCGCGATGGAACTCGGTTATCACGTGACCCTTGTGACCGACGCAACGGCCGCCTTCTCGCACGCGATGATGCATGCGGCGCATGAGTTGAACGGTCCGACGTTCGCGCACTCAATCCTGACAACAGCGGAACTGATCGAGGCTTTGCCTGAGGCGCAAGGCTAAACCCAAAACGGAACCCGAAGGTACGGCAATGAACTAGGCTGGAGGCTCGATGCCGACTTCACGGCGACAACGATTACCGCGTCATACAATTCACGCCACCGGGCTCCGCGCCTCGGTCATCCTCGGCAGACACGTGACGGCGGCAGTCCCCAGCTCCGCACAGGGACTGTACCTGATCGTCTCGGACATCGAGGCTGCGGCAGCGATCGGCTCGCACGCGGCGTCGAAATCAGCGAGGCTTTCCATCACGCCGGCGACGCTCACGCCGGTCCTGATGAACCCTATCTGTTCGGCAGGGTCCGGGTACGTGGCCCGGATCCGGAACGCGGCAGCTATCGCTCCTATGCCTCGTTCAATGACCCGGACGGCAACGGCTGGTTACTTCAGGATGTAACAGCGCGTCTGCCTGGACGCGTGGATGCGGACGACACGACATTCGCCTCCCGGGCGGAGCTCGCCGGCACACTTCGCCGTGCCGAGGCCGCCCACGGTGAACATGAGAAGCGAACAGGTCAGCGTGACGCGGATTGGCCCAGTTGCTACACCGAGTAGATCGTAAACGAGCAGGCCGGCAAGCCGCTGCGGTTATGACTACAGCACGCCGGTGCTGACAACGTTCGAACGCCCGTCCCAAAGCGCGGATTGCCCGCTTTGGGCTTCAGAAGCCAGGATCAGCGATCTCAAGAAACACAGTTTCGCATCTTCTTGGTTTTGGGTACTTGTGTGAAGGAGGCCCCATCATGGGTGGGGCCGGCTCTCCGGTTTCGACATTGTCAACCTTGGGAGGCAAAGATGAATCCGTTCGCACAACACCAAAGCATGCCTTGCGGTTGTGTTGCCTGTACAGATGGGGCGCAGCTCGCAGCCCCCTCGCGCCGCCATTTCCTGTGCGGCTCGCTGGCAGCCGCAGGAATGTTGGCGAGCGCTGCTGTTTCGTCCAGCACGCCAGCGGCGGCACAAAGCACCCTCACCCCCGATGAGGCGCTCCAGGCAATGATGGATGGAAACAAGCGCTTCGTTGATGGCCGTCTCCAGTCCCTCAATGAAGATCTTTCGATCCTCAAGGCAAGGACGGCCGAAAAGCAGGAGCCTTTCGCGGCAGTCCTGTCGTGCGCCGATTCACGCGTGCCCGTCGAGTATGTCTTCGACCAGAGCATCGGCCACCTCTTCGTTGTGCGCGTCGCCGGAAATGTCACCACGCCGGAGATTACCGCAAGCCTCGAATACGGCGTTGCCGTTCTTGGCGTCAAAGCTCTCTTGGTTCTCGGCCACAGCAACTGCGGTGCAGTGAAGGCCACCATCGAAGGCAAGTCAGTACCCGGGCAGATCGGAGCCCTCTATGCGCCCATTTGGCCAGCAGTGAATATGGCGGGAAACGACCTCGACGCCGTGATCGACGCCAACGCAAAGATCCAGGCGACTCTGCTCAGCCGAACCTCCACCATCATCGCGCAAGCTTCCAAGGAGGGAAAACTCAAGGTCGTCGCGGGCCGCTACGATATTGCCACCGGAGCAGTCTCGTTGCTCGTCTAGTTGCCCGCAGGTGACCGCGATGTCGATGTTCTTGCATAAAACCATACTCGAAATCCACGGCCTAAGGTGCGGAAGTGCGTCAGGCGCTCGAAGCCGCGAAGCCTGAGGTCGTCATTCATCAGCTCACCTAGCTCCCGGCCAACCGGCTCAGCGTCGACGACGGGCTCAAGAGGCCGGTGCGGAGGTCGTCCATCATGACCTCTCACTAACGGGAGCCGCCAATGAGGACAAGGAAGGCCTCACATCCCCCTAATCCCGCCGGTCTGGAAGACCTTCGAAATGCTTCAAGGTGTCGTCGAGCTGCACCCACGCATGTTTCGATTGCTCGAAGACGGACATGGCAGGCGGCGCGTAGGTAGGGTCGGCAAACGCGCCAACCCCCACACCGATCCAGGACGGCGCACCATCGGCCTTCCAATAGACGGTCGAACCGCAGGTCGGGCAAAAATACATATGAACCTTGCGGCCGCTATCGGCAGTGCGAATGAATTCGGTCGACGTCCCGCATATTTCGACACAATCGATCGCATAGAACGAATTGGCGCTGAACGGTGCGCCCGTTCTTCGCTGACACGCGAGACAGTGACACAGCGCCGTCAATAGTGGTGGTTCGCTAACGGCCAGTCTGAGAGCGCCACAGGCGCATTGGGCATCGGCCATGAAAACTCCTTCCGCTTGCGCGGCGAGATCAATCGAGCTGAGAGGTGGAACGCAGGCCCGAACCGCAATTCTTGCGACAGGCGATGCGAAGAGGCGGAGCCCTGATACAATGAAGGCCTACTAAACATGAATGTAGACCGCGGACCGCCGAAGTCTAGTGGACCGCCCAGTACTACGAGCGGCGAGCGCCGGATCTCATACGACGAGCAACCTTTGGCGATCGTCGCCGGAGAGGCTGGTCCGGAGTTTTCGTTGCGTTTTGCTTGGTGGGCATCGCTTGGCAATTGCGTTTCGCGGGAACGCGCCCTTTAGTAGAGCTGGTCGTGGCAAACGGTGTATCAGGGCACAAGCGCATGGATCCCACACACTTGTTCGAACTGGTTATCGGTATGTTCGTGGCGATCATCGCGCTGCACTATGCCGCCGACCGTTTTGGGTTGCCGCCGTCCGTGGCACTGCTTGCCGGCGGCGCGCTGCTCGCCTTCCTGCCGGGCCTGCCGACGATTACGGTCGACCCCGGTTTGGTGCTCGTCATCTTCCTGCCGCCACTCCTGATGGACGGTGCCTGGTCCATCGCTCTTCATCCGCTACGCCGCCATGTGATCGGCATCGCCTCGCTTGCCATCGGAGCGGTGTTTTTCACCTGCGCCGTCGTGGCCGCTGTCACCCATCTCCTGTTTCCGTCG
Source organism: Rhizobium sp. BK181 (assembly GCF_014193305.1). NCBI lineage: Bacteria > Pseudomonadati > Pseudomonadota > Alphaproteobacteria > Hyphomicrobiales > Rhizobiaceae > Rhizobium > Rhizobium sp. BK181. The sequence goes on along the minus strand of NZ_JACHZA010000003.1, from coordinate 455,084 downwards.
CTGCCCTGGGCAGCGTGCGCGGCGCTCGGCGCAATCGTTTCGCCACCTGACGCCGTTTCCGCCCGCGCTATCCTGGAGCGGGTACGGTTGCCCCGGCGCCTGCAAATCCTGCTCGAGGGCGAAAGCCTGCTCAACGACGCGAGCGGCCTCGTGCTGTTCCGTTTCGCGGTCGCCGCCGCGGTCACCGGGGGTTTCAGCGTGGTCGACGCGGCAGGAAGCTTCCTGCTTCTGGCCGCAGGCGGCGCCTTCGTCGGCATCGTCGTCGGAACGGTCTGGGTTCTGTTCGTGCGGCGGCTCGGCGATGAGTACCTGATAATCGCCGGAACGACCCTGTTGTGTTGGGCCTCATATCTGCTGGGCGAACTGATCCATGTTTCGGGCGTCATTGCCACCGTGACCGCCGGCCTGATCATGGGTTGGTATCAGCACACGGTCCTTTCGGCCTCAACGCGCATGCGCGGCACGTCGTTCTGGACCGTGATCGTCTTCCTGATGGAAGCCGCTGTCTTCATATTGATCGGGCTATCGCTGCGCGGGGTCGTCGAACGCGGGGGCGGCTTTGGTGTCGTGGCTGCAACGATGGGATTGCCCATCCTTGCAATCCTTGTCGCACTCACCCTCGCACGCTTTGCCTGGCTCTTCGGATCCGACCTCGTGATCAAGTTCTGCAACCTTCTGGGTTTTGATCGATACACGCCGCTCGGCAGCCGTGGCGTAACTGTCATAAGCTGGGCGGGTGTCCGCGGCGTCGTGACGCTGGCGCTCGCGCTGAGCGTGCCGGAAGGCTTTCCCGGCAGGGACCTGATCCTAGTCACGTCGTTTGCCGTCATTGTCGGGACCGTGCTTGTGCAGGGAACGACGCTCGGACGCGTTATCAGCTGGGCAAGGCTGATCGAGCCGGAGGCGGAAAGAGCGCGACTCTCCATGAGCCAAGCCGAAGCTGCCATGGCCCAGGCGCAATTCGCGACCGTCCAAAACCTTGCCTATGACAAAGAGGGAAACCTCATCCATCCGCAGTTGCTAGAGCGCTATCAGCGCCGGGCCGTGGCGATCGTCGACTATGCGGCACGCACCGACCACTACTCGCCGATCCTCCATGCCCATTTCGATGTCGTTCTCGAGGCGGTAGCGACAGGGCGGCGTGAACTGATCCGGCTCCACCGCGCTGGCGAGATCGACGACGAGACACTGCATGAGCTGGAACGGGATCTGGATCTCGAGGAGCTCAGCGCGATTTCCGCCAAGTCGTGACCGAAGCCATGGTGATCAGCCGCGCCGGGCGGCTTCGATCTTAGCAACGTCGATCTTTTGCATCGTCATCATCGCGTCGAACGCACGTTTGGCCTCGGCGCCACCGACCGCCAGCGCTTCGGTTAGAACGCGCGGGGTGATCTGCCAGGAAACACCCCACCTGTCCTTGCACCAGCCGCATTCGCTTTCCTGACCGCCATTGCCGACGATGGCATTCCAGTAGCGATCGGTTTCCTCCTGATCGTCAGTCGCGATCTGAAAGGAAAAGGCTTCGTTGTGCTTGAAAATGGGGCCGCCGTTCAGGCCGATGCAGGGGATACCGGCAACCGTGAATTCGACCACCAGCACGTCTCCCTGCTTGCCGTCCGGATAATCTCCCGGTGCGCGAATGACGGCACCGACCGCACTGTCCGGAAAGGTTTCCGCGTAAAAGCGCGCGGCGGCCTCGGCCTCCTTGTCGTACCATACGCAGATCGTATTCTTGGGCATGTCGCGGTTCCTTCGCTGTTGGTTTGCCTTTGTCCTCCTGACATAAGAGGCAACCCGGCTTTCTCCAGCGCTATTCGCGCTGCAATGACCAAAACCGCGAATGGACGAGGTTGTTCCTTCGGTCGGGCCACCAGTGGACGGCGCCTTCCCCTTTACGAACCCACCACGCCCTTGATCAGCGCCTTGGCGTCGTCGCTGTCCCAGGCGGCCGGGCCGTTCATGGCGGAGATCAGGCAGCCCTTGTCGTCAATCAGCAGCGTGACCGGCAGACCGAAGGCAAGGCCTTCCTTCTTCAGGCTGTTGAACACCTCGATGGTGTTGTCGCGATAGAGCTTCAGCGCATCGACGCCGATTTCGCTGAGGAAGGCCTTTGGCTTCTCGTCATCGCCGGTGTCGATGTTGACCGGCACGACCTGAAACTTGTCGCTGCCTAGCTCCTTCTCCAATGTGTTCAGAGCCGGCATTTCCTCGCGGCAGGGCACACACCACGTCGCCCACAGATTGAAGAGCACCGTCTTGCCGGCGAAACTGTCGAGCGTCATCGGCTGGCCGTCTGCGCCCTTGAAAGCGACGGTAGTGAGCTTGCGATGCTCGTCCGGGGCAACCATCGCCGCCACCTGTCCCTTGAGCAGCGGTGCGATCCGCGTGGCAATCTCCTTTGTCGCCGCGCATTCGCCCGAGGCCGTTTGCGTCCCACCATTGCCAGACCCGGCTTCCCTGATGTAAACCGCTGCCGCACCGGCAATAATGCCTGCGACGGCCGCGATCCCGATCAGCTTCAGGGATGGCAGGCGCAGGGGCGTTCTTGTCGTCATTTCATTCTCCGAGACACGCGTTCTTCAAGGCAGGCATCGTCATGGCCGACAGCACGGACACCAAATCCTCCAACCAGATGTGGGGCGGCCGTTTCGCCTCCGGTCCCGATGCGATCATGGAGGAGATAAATGCCTCGATCGGTTTCGACAAGAAGCTGTTTGCCCAGGACATCCGCGGCTCGATCGCCCATGCCACCATGCTCGCCCACCAGGGCATCATTTCCGCTGACGATAAAGACAAAATCGTCGCGGGGCTAAACACGATCCTGTCAGAAATAGAGAGCGGCAACTTCGAATTCTCCCGCAAGCTCGAGGACATTCACATGAATGTCGAGGCCCGTCTCGCGACGCTGATCGGCCCGGCCGCCGGTCGTCTCCACACGGCCCGCTCGCGCAACGACCAGGTGGCGCTCGACTTCCGCCTGTGGGTGAAGGAAGAGCTGCAGAAGACCGAGCAGCTGCTCACCAATCTGATCGCAGCCTTCCTCGACCGCGCCGAAGAGCATGCCGACACCGTCATGCCCGGTTTCACGCACCTGCAGACCGCGCAGCCCGTCACCTTCGGTCATCACTGCATGGCCTATGTCGAAATGTTCGGCCGCGACCGCTCGCGCGTCCGTCACGCCATCGAGCACCTGGACGAAAGCCCGATCGGCTCGGCGGCACTCGCCGGCACCGGCTATCCGATCGATCGCCATATGACGGCCAAGGCCCTCGGCTTCCGAGAGCCGACCCGCAATTCGATCGACACCGTTTCGGACCGCGATTTCGCCATCGAATTCCTGGCCCTCGCCGCCATCTGTGCCATGCACCTGTCACGTCTGGCCGAGGAGATCGTCATCTGGTCGACGCCTCAGTTCGGTTTCGTCCGCTTGTCGGATGCCTTCTCCACCGGCTCCTCGATCATGCCGCAGAAGAAGAACCCGGATGCCGCCGAGCTGGTGCGCGCCAAGACCGGCCGCATCAACGGCTCACTGATCGCCCTGCTGACGATCATGAAGGGTCTGCCGCTCGCCTATTCCAAGGACATGCAGGAAGACAAGGAACAGGTCTTCGACGCCGCCGAAAGCCTGGAACTGGCAATATCAGCCATGACCGGCATGGTCCGCGACATGACAATCAATACCGCCCGTATGAAGGCCGCGGCCGGCTCCGGCTATTCGACGGCGACCGACCTTGCCGACTGGCTCGTGCGCGAAGCCGGACTGCCGTTCCGCGACGCCCACCATGTGACCGGCCGTGCGGTAGCGCTGGCCGAGAGCAAAAGCTGTGATTTGGCCGAGCTGCCGCTTGCCGATCTGCAGGCCATCAACGCTGCCATCACAGACAAGGTGTACGATGTTCTGACGGTCGAGGCATCGGTTGCCAGCCGCAAGAGCTTCGGCGGAACCGCGCCTTCGGAAGTGCGCAAGCAGATCGCCTATTGGCGCGCCCGCAACTGACCTCAACAATCAGGGTGCACAAGCTGGATAAACTTCGCTATGAAGATGTCCACCAGTGCCGCTTCCCAAGAGGAATTCCATGCAGAAGAGCTTGCCGCAGATCGTCCGCCTGACGGTTGTTTTTGCCGTGATCGGCCTTGCCGTCGCCGGGTGCGGACGAAAAGGCGATCTCGATCCGCCGAGCGCGAATGCAACGAAGACCGGCGACTCGTCGAAGCCGACGCCGCAGCCGGGCACCGCGAACAGGCCATTCATTCTCGATCCGCTTCTCTAAGAGGCCAAGACCGTGAACCATTTCCAGTACATTGACGGCGTCCTCCACGCCGAAAACGTTCCCGTTCCCGAGATCGCCAAGGCCGTCGGCACGCCGTTTTACTGCTATTCCACGGCGACACTCGAGCGCCACTACCGCGTCTTCGCCGAAGCGTTGAGCGGTGTCGACGCGATGGTCTGCTATGCCATGAAGGCGAACTCCAACCAGGCGGTGCTGAAGACGCTCGGCAATCTCGGCGCGGGGATCGACGTTGTCTCCGAAGGCGAACTGCGCCGCGCACTGGCCGCCGGCATCCCGGCATCGCGCATCATGTTCTCGGGCGTCGGCAAGACGCCGCGGGAAATGGATTACGCGCTCGAGGCCGGTATCTACTGCTTCAACGTCGAGTCCGAGCCGGAACTCGAGATCCTCAACCAGCGTGCCGTCAAGGCCGGGAAAAAGGCACCGGTCTCCTTCCGGATCAATCCCGATGTCGATGCGCGAACGCATGCGAAGATCTCGACCGGCAAGAAGGAAAACAAGTTCGGCATTTCATGGGAGCGCGCCCGCGCCGTCTATGCCCGTGCCGCAACCCTGCCTGGGATCGAAGTGACCGGCATTGACATGCATATCGGCAGCCAGATCACCGACCTGCAGCCGTTCGAGGACGCCTTCAAGCTGCTGCGCGAGCTGGTCGGCACGCTGCGCGCCGACGGCCACGCCATACACCACGTCGATGTCGGCGGCGGCCTTGGCATTCCTTACCGCGATGACAACAACCCACCACCGTCACCGGAAGCCTATGCCGCAGTCGTCACGAGCGCGCTGCACGAACTCAACTGCAAGATCGTCACCGAGCCCGGCCGCCTGATCGTCGGCAATGCCGGCATTCTGGTCACCGAGGTGGTTTATGTGAAGGACGGCGGCGAGAAGACCTTCGTGATCGTCGACGGCGCGATGAACGATCTCATCCGCCCGACGCTCTATGAGGCCTATCACGAGATCCGCCCGGTCGTGATCTCGGCGGCGAACGCGCCCCGCATCAAGGCGGATGTCGTCGGTCCTGTCTGCGAAACCGGCGATTTCCTGGCGCTGGACCGCGAAATGGCCATTCCGAAGCCGGGCGACCTTTTCGCCGTTAGCACCGCGGGCGCCTATGGGGCGGTTCAGGCCGGCACCTACAACAGCCGCCTTCTGATTCCCGAGGTGCTGGTGAAGGGCAGCGATTTCCACGTGATTCGCCCACGTACCACCTACGAAGAGCTGATCGGCCTCGATTCCCTCCCGGCCTGGCTGGATTGATCCGCCAGCGATTGCGCATCACTTTTTGGCGAGAACCGTGAAAAACCGGCATCGGCCGGTCCTTGCCCTCGTCTTCGCCACAAAGAATGTTATCTTTGATTGAGAGCGAATTGTGCCAGCAATCGCCGAAGCACCCTCTGCCCTTGAACGCCAGCTCGCGGAGAACGGATTGAACAAGAGCTCCAGCAGGGAGAAAAACGGTGCATTTGCCCTGAGGCCGTCCTTGGCACGGCTGGTCGCGGCAAAGCGCCTTCTGGCGCGCCTGGTCCTGCTGTCCGAGCAAATCCTGCCGCTCTTCCTGCCGATCCTTTCCGTCGTGGCGCTCTATCTGGCGGCATCGTGGTTCGGCGTCTTCCGCTACGCGCCCGAATGGATCCGCTTGGCACTGCTGATCATTTTCGCGATTGCCGCCGTCGCAACGCTGCTTCCGCTGCGTCGGCTCCATTGGCCCGACACGGCCGCTGCCGACCGGCTGCTCGAACAGCGCAACGGCCTGCAGCACCAGCCGGTGGCCGTTCAGGAAGACGAGCCCGCCACCGACACTCCCTTCGCGCGCGCCCTCTGGCGCGAACACCAGACGCGTATGGCGGAGAAGATCGCGGCGCTCGATACCGGCTTTCCGCGTCCCGACATCGCCTCGCACGACCGGATGGCGTTGCGCGCCGTTCCCGCGCTGCTTGTGGTGATGGCTTTCGCCTATTCGCTGTCGATGAACGGCGGCTCGATTACGGACGCGCTGCAGCCGCGACCGACACCGCAGGCGAGCGATCCCGCCGTGCGCATCGATGCCTGGGTTACGCCTCCCTCGTACACCGGCCGCGCCCCCATCTATCTAACGGCAAATGGCACCGAGCAGGCAGCGATTCGCGTTCCTCAACTCTCGAATCTGACGATCCGCGTCAGCGGCGGCAAGACCGCCGAGAAAGTCATCTTCAGGAACGAGAACGGCGAGGCGCAGGAGATCGTGTCTCAAGAGGCGGGCAAGCCGACCGCGCCAATTCCGCAGCCTGAAGGCGCAGCACATACAGCTCTGTCGGCTGCCACGCATGAGATGAAGCTCGAGGAAAACGGCCAGCTTGAAGTCAACGGCCGGACGTGGAGCTTCGATGTCATCGCCGACAAGGCGCCGGAAATAGCCTTCAATGGAATGCCGAAGCCGACGGTCAACGGTGCGCTCGAGATCGGGTTCACTGTCAAGGACGATTACGGCGTGCAGGAAGCGCGTGCCGAGATCGTTCCCGTTGATGCCGACCCCGCCGCAACACCGCTCTATCCACTGCCCGATTTCCGGTTGGACATCCCTCGCCGCAACTCGCGAGATGCGAAAGGCGTAACCAGCAAGAACCTCACCGAACACCCGCTGTCCGGCAAGCGCGTCCGCATTACCCTCGTTGCCAAGGACGCCGCAGGCCAGACCGGCCGTAGTCCTCCGCATGAGATGACGCTGCCGGCCCGCCCGTTCAACGAGCCGCTTGCCGCTGCCGTGGCCGAGGAACGGCAGACGTTCTCGCTGGATACACGGAAGATGCCGGAAGCGGTTGCGTTGAACGAAGCACTGACGCTGCGTCCGGAAGAGACGATCCCGAACCTGACCAACTACCTGCTGCTGCAATCGGCGCTGACACGCATGAAGCTCACCAAGGGCGAAGAGGCGATGAAGGACACCGCCGATTATCTTTGGGACATTGCGATCGGCATGGAGGATGGTGACCTTTCGCAGGCCGAGCGCAACCTCCGCAATGCGCAGCAGAACCTGGCCGACGCGTTGCAGCGCAATGCACCGGATGCCGAGATCAAGAAGCTCATGGACGAGCTGCGCAAGGCAATGCAGGACTACATGAAGGAGCTCGCCCAGCGCATGCAAAATGCGCCGATGCAGCCGAACCAGAACGCACAGAACATCATTCGCCAGCAGGACCTGGAGCGGATGATGGATCAGATCGAAAATCTGGCGCGGTCGGGCAATCGCGATGCTGCCCAGCAGATGCTCTCCGAGCTGCAACGGATGATGAACAATCTGCAGGCCGGCAGGCCGCAGCAAGGACAGCAGGGCCAGGACAACAGCCAGATGCGCCAGCAGATGGACAAGCTCGGCCAGATCCTGCGTGACCAGCAGAAGCTGATGGAGGAAACCTTCAAGCTGGATCAGCAGCTGAAGGACCGCATGCAGCGTGGCGACCCCAACATGGGCATGAACGATCCGCTCCTCGACGACATGCCGATGGACAACGACGGCATGCAACAGGATCAACAGCAGGGCCAGCAAGATCAGGGTCAGAATCCGAACCAAAACCAGCAGGGTCAGAACCAGCCCGGGCAGCAGCCTTCGGATCAGATGACCGCGGAGCAGCTGCGCGAAGCCCTGAAGCAACTGCGTTCGCGCCAGGACGAACTCGGCAAGCAGCTCGGAGAGCTTCAGAAGGGGCTCGGCGACATGGGTATCAAGCCCGGCCCGGGCTTCGGCCAGGCGCAGCGCGAAATGGAAGGCGCCGGGCGTGAGCTCGGCCAGGGCCATGGCGAGCCCGCCATACAGGGCCAGGGACGCGCATTGGAAGCGCTGCGCCAAGGCGCGCGCGACATGATGAACCAGATGATGCAGGCAATGCAGGGTCAGCAGGGCCAGGGCCCGCAGGGGCAGGTGGGACAAGGCAACCAGAACGGCCGCGATCCCCTTGGCCGCCCGCGCCGCGCCGAAGGACCGGATTTCGGCGATCAGGTGAAGGTGCCCGACGAGATTGACGTCCAGCGGGCCCGAGAAATCCTCGACGCCATTCGCGAAAAGCTCGGCAACAACCCGACGCAGGCGATCGAACGGCAATATCTGGAACGACTGCTAGACATCCAGTAGCCGGTTTGTGCCATTTCGGGTCACAATAGCGTGAGATTCACCGCCACCACGCGGGAAGTACCTATGTCTACTGTGACGCGAGATCGCGCGTCGTTTGGGCACGAGTTGAGGGTATTTCCATGAAACCGGAATTGAAGCTGATTACAGCTGTCGCTCTTGGATTCGGCATGGCCGCAAGCACGGCAAGCGCATGGGATATCGGTGGTTTCGCAACGACCAACAGCGGTGGCAAGACGCTCGCTGCCGATGGCTACGAATCAAACTGGGATGGATCGGACCGCTATCGCCGGGCTCCCTACAGCATGGAGACGACGGGAAGCATCTCGTCCAATGGCTCGAAGGTACGGCGACCGGTGAATTGCCCGCCGCGGCCGGTTCCCGGTACGCTGCAGACGCAGGGTGGGAACAGCGGAACGACAATAAATCCGGCTTGCCCCGATTATTGAGAAGCAATGGCCTTTTTGCTGATTGCACCATCGCGTCCTTTTAAGTGAAGCGATGGCACAGTTGTGCTGATGCCATTGTCGACGCCAAGCTCCAAAATTGAACGCCAAGGCTAGCCTTGCCTGGCGAAAGCTTCGTATGTCACCCTGCAGGTGAATAACGATAGCGATTCGATGGCAATTCTCTTCAAGACGGTAATCAGCGAAAGCGCGGCATTTGAGTTGATCGAGAATGCGCTTGCCCGAACCGGCGAATATGATGGCTACCTCAACGTCGTGGCTGACGAAGGCGAGAAGACCCTCCCCTGGTCACCCGGCATGCATGCCGAGCAGTTCCAGGCGGAAATCACGGAGATTCTCCGTTCGACCTGGGACATCTGCCGCTTCTGGGTGATCTACGAACGCCGGGACGATCGACAGGATGCCGAGGCCAACGCCATTCGCAATGCGGCGTTCAGGCTGACGCGCGGCTATGCCGGCGTCATTGTCGTCACGCTCAGCCTGCTTCACAAGCGCGACAGCCTTGCCGATATCGAACTGATCTTTGTGTGTTTCCAGCAGGACTTCCAGCGACGCAATTTTCGCGTCCGCTATGAAGGCAAATTCATCCCCAACGAGGGCTGAATTGTCGAGAGAGTGCCGTTAGCCGCCTCAGGCGGCCAACGCGCGCGCCACGGCCTTGCGAATGTCAGGCAAGGCAAAGGGCTTCGAGACGACATCGACGATCTTTTCCGCCAGGTCATCAGCGCGTTCGCGCTGTTCCGCATAGCCGGTCATCAGCAGGATTTTCAGCGCCGGGAAAGCGGATTTCGCTTGGTGCGCCAATTCGATGCCGTCCATCACAGGCATGCGGATATCCGAGAGCAGCAGGTCGTAGACGCCGTCCCTGAGTTTTTCCAGTCCTTCCGCACCGTCGGCAGCTTCGTCGGTCTCATGACCGTCAAGACGCAAAGCGCGGGCTACGAAAGAGCGCAGGGAATCCTCGTCTTCCGTAATCAGAATTTTTGCCATGGTGTGCATCACTCCGTTTCATGCCCCGCAACGGAAATCACACGACTTTCCTTTGCGATCGGTAAACGGCACGAAGGGATGGACAGGATGGTTAACAACCCGTCTTATCCTGACACAGTCAGGCGTCGCCAGTGACCACGCCGACAAAAGGAAGTTCGCGGAACGCATAAGCGACATCCATGCCGTAGCCGACGACGAAATAGTCGGGGCATTCGAAACCGACATAGTCGGCCTCCAGCTTTTCCTTGCGCTTGACGCTCTTGTCGAGGAGCACGGCGATGGTGACGTTGCGGGCGCCGCGCTCGTAAAGCAATTCCTTGGCAAACAGCAACGTGCGGCCAGATTCCAGAATGTCGTCAATCAGAAGAACGTCGCGATCCTTCACATCGCTGTCGATATCCTTGACGATCCGAACCCCTTGCGACACGGTTCCGGTGCCATAGCTTGACAGCGTGATGAACTCGACCTCGGGCGCCAGCCCGCTGTCGTGCAGCGCGCGAATAAGGTCGGCGGCAAAGATGAACGAGCCCTTCAGCACGGCAATGACCAGCAGGTCCTTCGTCGGTCCCGATGCGATCTGCTTCGCCATCACATGATTGCGTTCGGCGATCTGCTCGGCGGTGAAGAGTGGCTCGATGTTTTTTCCGCGCACGACGGGCATAGGAAGGCTTGCTCCATGACTAGAAGCACAAGCCGTTACCACAAACGGCGGGACGAAACACCCCTTAGGGCATGAAGGAAAGCCGGACTTCCGGCATTTTTCCACCCGCATACTGTACTCTTGTGGAGAATCCGCGGCTTTGCCCGCCATAGATGACGTCCGCAGGCGGGTTGATGATGATGCTTGCGGTCAGCTGCTCACCGGCAAGAAAGTCGGCGCGGATCGGTCGCACGACCTGGGTGGTACCACTCTGATTGTCGATGATGCCGTTGATCAACAACACCCGCATGCCGTTCGCATCGCGGGGCGTCATCGTTACATGCGCGAAATGCAGCGGCGAGTCCGTCGATGCCGCCTCGCTTTGCGAAAAGCCGGCAAATCCCCCAACGAGGCCGAACACGAGCACCGAGAGCGCGAGCACCAGCGCGACGAAGGTTCTGACCGATGCCTGCTGCAACCAAGCCTCGCCTGCCCGAGCGAGTGCGGATGGAAGCGACCGCGGTTCTACGCTCGACATGCTCGACGGCTGTGACGGGCGCCGTCGATTGTCATTGAAGCTGCGACTATCAAAGCCTCGCATTCGGTTGTTCGAAATCACCACGAATTCGGCATCGGCGATATCCGCTGGTCGAGCTCGGCGCACCTCGCGCTTTGTTGGTTCGGGCGGCAGAAAATCATAGGTACGGCGGGGCGCCTGGCGTCTGAACGAGGAGGAAGTCATGATGACGGCCTTTCCGGTGTCCACATGGTTTCGGGGCCGGACAGAAATCCGGCATTGAAACGAATCCTGCTCAGTCGTAAATTTTAATGGTTAATGCTTCGCAAAGATCGCCATCAAAGCGGCGTCTTTCCGGTAAATTTACTGGTTGTTAATGGTGTTGGTTAACAAGTCGTGCGGTGAACAAACAAAAGACTGATCTCCCGTTGATCCACTTCGAAAATGTCGGTTTGCGCTATGGCATGGGCCCGGAAATTCTCCGGGACCTGACGTTCGACATTCCGAAGAAATCGTTCCAGTTCCTGACCGGCCCTTCGGGCGCCGGCAAGACCACGCTGCTGAGATTGCTGTTCCTTTCGTTGCAGCCGACCCGCGGGCTGATCCGCATGTTCGGACGCGACATTTCCGACATTCCGCGGCCCGAACTGCCGCTGCTGCGTCGCCGTGTCGGCATCATCTTCCAGGAATTCCGTCTGCTGGATCATTTGACCACCTACGAAAACGTAGCCTTGCCACTGCGCGTTCGCGGCAAGGACGAGAGCTCCTACAAGACGGACGTACTCGAGCTTTTGAAGTGGGTCGGCCTCGGCGAGCGCATCAATGTCCTGCCACCGGTGCTGTCGGGCGGCGAAAAACAGCGCGCCGCGATCGCGCGCGCCCTGATCGACCGTCCCGAAATTCTTCTCGCCGACGAGCCGACCGCGAACGTCGATCCGCCGATGGCCCGCCGACTGCTCAATCTGTTCCTTGAGCTCAACCGTCTCGGTACAGCGGTTGTCATCGCGACCCATGATCTGGCCCTGATGGACCAGGTGGAAGCCCGCCGTATGATTCTCTCGGAAGGGCACCTTGATATCCATGACTAAAGCTGCGCCCAAGCCGCCCGCAGAGGCCGCCCAGAAAAGCCAGAAGCGGCCGGAGATGAAGGTGCGCCCGACGGCCCCGATCCTGCCCTCCGCCAACATTCAGGGCAATGCGCTAATGGTGGTCATCGCCATCATGGCCTTCCTCGCCTGCCTGACACTCGGCGGCGTCAGCATGGTGCGCTCCACGGCGGCGAGCTGGGAAAGCCAGATTTCCCGCGAGGTCACCATCCAGATCAAGCCCGACGAGGGGTTGGACATGGAGAAGACGCTGGCGCAGGCGCGCGACCTCGCGCTCACCTTCGTCGGCACCAAGGACGGCCAGATCGTCGACGAGGCGGCAACCGCTCGCCTCCTCGAACCCTGGCTCGGCACTGGGCTCGACATCAAGGAACTGCCGGTTCCGCGGCTTATCATCATCACCATCGACGAGAACAACCCACCGGATTTCGAGGCGATGCGGACGCTGCTGACGGAAAGCATTCCTCAGGCCTCCCTCGACGACCACCGCACTTGGGTCGACAGGCTGGTGTCGATGGCCCACACGACCGTGATGATCGGCACCGGCATCCTGCTGCTAGTTTTCTCGGCGATGGTGCTGACCGTGGTCTTCGCGACCCGTGGCGCCCTGTCCGGCAATCGTCACATCGTTGAAGTTCTGCACTTCGTCGGTGCGGAAAGCTCGTTTGTCGCCACCGAGTTCCAGAAGCACTTTCTGAAAATCAGCCTCAAGGGATCGGCGGTCGGTAGTGCCCTCGCCGCGCTCTTCTTCATGACCGCCGGCTTCCTGCAGAGCCGTACCTTGGCGACTCCGCAGACCGACCAGGCAACCGCTCTCTTCGGTACGTTTTCGGTCGGCGCCCTCGGCTATGCCGGCATCTTCGCGACCATGATCGTCATCGCACTACTGACGACTTTTACAGCTCGCCTCACCGTTATGCGAACGATTTACGAGATTGACACGTTGCGTTCCGATCCGACACGGGCGGACGGGCTCGTGAATTGAGCTTTACATGCCTTTTTTGCCATGAAAGCGTCTGTTCGCCGCCGCAATCTGCATATATTTTCCGATTCATGAGCATGGGCCACATGTCGCGCACCCCGATTCGCCCGGAAACGGAGCTTGCTCGCTCCGAAGGGAGGCCTGTGCGCGGTCCTGTGCGGCGCATGCTGCGCTGGGGTGGCATGGCGTCCGTTCTGGCCATGGCCCTCGTCTTTGGTGGGTTTCTGCGGTTTGCCGATTCGGTCACGACGCTGAAGCCGCCGCTTGATCCCCGGGCGGATGCGATCGTCGTTCTGACCGGCGGCTACCAGCGTATCGACCAGGCCGTCGAATTGCTGCAGAAAGGCGCCGGCAAGCGCCTGCTGATTTCGGGGGTTCACCCGGCAACCACGCCAAAGCAGATCCGCAGAATGACCCAGGCCTCGCCTGAGCTTTTCTCCTGCTGCGTCGACGTCGGCTACGATGCGCTCGATACGATCGGCAACGCGCAGGAAGCATCGAACTGGATCCACCAGCGCGGCTACAAGAGCGTCCTTGTCGTTACCAATAACTACCATATGCCGCGCAGCCTGGCGGAACTCGCTTACGTCGACTCCGAAACCCAGTTCATTCCCTATCCTGTCGTGAACACCGACCTGAAGACGAGCGACTGGTTCACCGACCCCAACGCCGTCCGCGTGATGCTCGCCGAGTATGCGAAAGTGCTCTTCGCCGGCGCGCGAAACCTGACCGGGCTCGGCCGTCACCCGGGACTGCGCTCGGCCGGCGTCTCCGGCTAAGACCGACGGAAACCTTTTTCTGCGAGCCAATATCGTGTAGGAGGGCGCAACCGCCTCTTGCGGGCATTGGCCTCGGGAAAATTTATGATCGCCCTGCGTTCCGTTCTCTTCAACACGATCTTCTACGCCAACCTCATCCTCCGGATGATCGTACTGTCCCCCTATTACTTCCTCGCACCACGCAAGGAAGCCTATAGCGTGCCGAAGAACTGGGCGCTGTCGTGCCACTGGCTGATGGAAAAGATCGTGGGCACGACCTTCGAGATCGAGGGCATGGAGAACCTACCTGACGGCGGCTATATCTTGGCGCCGAAGCACCAGTCGTTCTGGGACACCTATGCCCTGCTGCCGTGGCTGAAGGATCCGGTCTACATCCTCAAACGCGAACTGATGTGGATTCCGCTCTTCGGCTGGTATGCCAAGAAGCAGCGGATGATCCCGATCAACCGCGGCGCGCGCGGCAAGGTCATGGTCGAGGCATTGCGGCGGACCAAAGAAGAACTGGCAACCGGCCGCCAGCTGATCATCTATCCCGAGGGAACCCGCCGTCCGCCGGGCGCAGAGCCGCTCTACAAATACGGCATCGCCCGCATGTACCGCGACCTGCAGCTGCCGGTCGTGCCGGTCGCCATGCATCCCGGCTTGTTCTGGCCGCGACGCAGCACAATGCGCTATCCCGGCCACTTCAAGGTAAGAATCCTGCCGCCGATCCATCCTGGCATGGATCCCGATGCCTTCTTTGCCCATCTGATCGAGGTGACCGAGAGGGCGAGCGACGAGCTGCTGATCGACACCATCAAGCGGAACCCGGATCTGCCGCTCCCGCCGACCGCCGCTAACCGTCTCGCGGAATTGCAAAAGAGTGAGACAGCGACGGCCTGAGGTCAGGCGGCTTGTTTCAGCCGCTCCACTTCGCCGACCACCTGCTCCAGCCAGTGATCGCGAATGCCCATTTCCCGCAAGTGCGCCAGTGTATTGAAGACGTAGGCGTCGTTCGGCCCCGACTTGCCTTGAGCACGGTGGACGACGGATGCGGCCGCAATCGCATCGAGACTGCCGGCATATTGCGTGTGTTTGCGATCTACGACATAGGCGACCGCCTTGCTTGTCCGGCCGTCCGCCAGCTGGAGCGGCAGGCGGCGCTCGAGATAGACGTTGGTGACCAGCTCGCGCTCCCGGAGATAGTCGATCGTTTCATCCCATAGCGACGGGGCGATCCGGAAGCCCATGCCGCGACATGATCCGCCGCGATCGAGGCCCAGCACGAGGCCTGGATTCTGCTCGGTGCCACGATGCACCCAGGAACGGACGCAGAGCGAACGCCTGTAGCCATAGACAAGAGCCTGAGAACGCTCCAAAAACTCGAAACCCGGATTCCACATCAGGGATCCGTAGCCAAATACCCAAAATTCGTCCATATCGCACGCCAGACCGACATTCCCACTCGCGAGTCACCATTGGAGAACATCATGGCATCGTCAAGCCAATCCCGTAGCGGCAGAAAATTCTGGTTGCTCGGCGGCGGTATCGTCCTGGTGATCGCGCTCTACACCGCCGGCTGGTTCTATGCCGCCTCGCAACTGAAGACGACCGTGCTGAGGGCGATCGCACCCGGCAATACAGCCGGCGTCAGCGGCGAGTGCGCCGATATCGACTTCCGCGGCTATCCGTTCCGAATTGGCCTCTTCTGCTCGAAAGTCGATGTCGATGACAGCGTCAACGGCGTGTCGGCGAGTTTCGGCCAGTTGCGCTCAGCAGCCCAAGTCTACGCTCCAGGCCATATCGTGTGGGAACTCGACTCGCCTGCCGAGATCCGTAGTGCCCACGGCCTGACCCTCAACGCCGAATGGGCTAGCCTGCAGTCCAGCCTGATCACGAAGCTGAAGGGCATCGACCGTTCCTCGACCGTCATCGAAGGGCTGAAGGGAACGGCAGTATCCTCGCAGACCGGCCAGTCGATCAACTTCGACGCCGCTCATACCGAAATTCACCTCCGTCAGAACGGCGGCGATCTCGACAGCGCGATCTCCGTCGCGGACGCCAATACCGCGATCAAGGACTGGCCGGCCTTCCCCAAGCTCTCGGCGAGCGCCGACGTGACGCTCGCCGGCAAGGCCGGCATGATCGATGGCAGCGATCAAAGAGGCCTCTACGGCTCGAGCGGCGAACTGCGCAAGGTTGTGGCGGATATTGGTGACGGCAAGGTCATGACACTGAGCGGCCCCTTCTCCTTCGACGAAGAGGGCTATCTCTCAGGCAAGTTCAAGCTGGAGATCGAACAGCTCGGCCCATGGCGCGACAGCATCAAGCAGACCTTCCCCGAGATCGCCAAGACCGTCGATACCGCCGCCAAGCTTTTGAAGGCGCTGGCCGGCGGCGGCGACAAGGTGTCGGTCGACCTCGTCGTCGCACACGGCAATGCCACGGTCGGCGGCTTCATCCCGCTCGGATCGATCCCGCCGATCTGAAACTAGAGCCTCTCAGGGTTAGGCATTCTTCTCGAGCGGATGCGGGCGACCGAAGTCGGGTGCATCGACATCCTGACCCGCCTGGATGATCGAGCGGCGGATCGAGCGGGTTCGGGTGAAGAGATCGAAGATCTTGTCGCCTTCGCCCCAGCGAATGGCCCGCTGCAGATAGGCGAGATCTTCGGAGAAGCGCGCCAGCATTTCGAGGATCGCATCCTTGTTGTGAAGGCAGACATCGCGCCACATCGTCGGGTCGGAGGCGGCGAGACGTGTAAAATCGCGGAAGCCGGAGGCGGAATATTTGATGACTTCCGACTCGGTGACCGCTTCCAGATCGTCCGCAGTGCCGACGATGTTGTAGGCGATGATGTGCGGCAGGTGCGAAACAATAGCCAGCACCTTGTCGTGATGCTCCGGATCCATTTCGTCGACCTTGGAGCCCAACGCTTCCCAGAACTGCCGCAGCCTTTTCAGCGCTGCTTCATCCGTGCCCGCGATCGGCGTGAAAATGCACCAGCGCCCTTCGAAGAGCCCCGGGAAACCGGCGTCCGGACCGGACTTCTCGGTACCCGCCAGCGGATGGCCAGGAATGAAATGGACATGCGGCGGCATATGCGGCTGCATCTGCGCTATGACCGAAGCCTTGGTCGAGCCGACGTCGGTGACAATCGCACCGGGCTTCAGGCTGCCGGCGATCTCCTTGGCAACACTCTCTGATGCCCCTACCGGCACCGAGACGATCACGAGGTCCGCATCCTTGACCGCCTCAGCCGATGACGTCGTATAGCGGTCGCCGAGTTGCAGTTCCTCGGCCCGCTTCAGCGTGTCGGCACTGCGCGTGGCGATGACAACCTCTTTCGCCAGACCAAGCCGCTTGATGTCATGCGCGATGGAGGAGCCGATCAGGCCGATCCCGATCAGCGCAATGCGATCGAACTGCACCGTCATGACTTGCGTCCCATAAACTCGCCGAGCGCTTCGATGACGCCGCGGTTCGCCTCTTCCGGGCCGATGCTCATGCGCAGCGCGTTGGGGAATCCGTAGCCCTTCACCGCCCTCAGGATATATCCGCGGCTTGTCAGGAACTCATCGACCTCGGGCGCGCGCTTGCCGTCGACATCGGGGAAGTGAATGAGCACGAAATTGGTGACCGATGGCGTCACCTTGAGACCGATAGCCTCGAGCGCGACCGTCATCTTTTCGATCCACATCAGATTGAAGGCGACCGCTTCCTGCATGAACCCTTGGTCGCGGATGGCAGCAGCACCGGCAGAGATGGCCGCTGCGTTCATGTTAAACGGACCACGGACACGATTGACCGCATCGATGATATCGGCCGGCGCATACATCCAGCCGACACGCAGCGCCGCCAAGCCGTAGACCTTCGAGAAGGTGCGGGTCATAACGACGTTCGGGTTGGACGACACGATCTCGATGCCGGCCTCATAATCGTTGCGGCGGACGTATTCGGCATAGGCCGCGTCAAGGATGAGTACGACGTTCTTGGGTAGGGCAGCATGCAGGCGACGAATCTCGCTGACGGGGACGAATGTGCCCGTCGGATTGCCGGGGTTGGCGATAAAGACCATCTTCGTCTTCGGCGTAACCGCAGCAAGGATCGCATCGACGTCAACCGTTGCGTCCTTCTCCTTGACGGTAACGGGGGTGGCACCCGCACCCATGATCTGGATCTTGTAGACGAGGAAGCCATGCTCGGTGATGATGGCTTCGTCGCCAGCGCCGAGATAGACATGGCAGAGCAGCCCGAGCAACTCGTCCGAGCCATTGCCGCACATGATGTTAGCCGGGTTAAGCCCGTGAACCGCCGCGATGGCCTCGCGCAGTTCGAGGGCCTGCCCGTCCGGATACCGTTCGAGGCTGTCGGCGGCATTGCGGAAGGCGTCGATTGCCTTCGGGCTCGCGCCAAGCGGCGTCTCATTGGACGAGAGCTTGTAGACACGGGCGACGCCCGGCGCATGTTCCTTGCCCGGCACATAGGCTGCGATATCCAGAATACCGGAACGCGGAACGGGCTTGCTCTTGTCTTCGCTCATCAGATCGACCTTGGGAAAATACCGGGAAAAATTCGGCTGAAAATTGCCAAGAGGCAATAGAACGGAAAGGCGATCTTGTCGAGTGCCGCGGGACCTAGCTCAGGACCGGCTAGCGGCTGCGCGTCGTCGGAACACCATGCGGCGCCAGCACCGGCACGAAGACGCGCCGCGAGGCGCGGGCGGCAACGGGCAAGCCCTGATAGAGTCGCTTCTGCGCCTCGACGATGATGACGCCGGAAAAGGCGGGCCATAAGGTGCGTCCCACGCGGTCGAAAACGCTGCGCAATCGCATCATGGTCCGCAGCTTCGACGGCGGAAAGAACAGAGCCTCCGCTGTCGCGCCGGGCGTGAAATTGGTCTCGCGCAACAGACTTGTCAGCTGCCCGCGCGAATAGGGGCGCCCTGACCCAAACGGTGTATGTTCCATGCGCGCCCAAACACCGCGACGGTTCGGCACGACAATGACCAGCCGACCGCCAGGCGCCAGCACGCGCCACAGCTCCTTCAGGGTTTCCCGTGGGCTCTCGGCGAATTCGAGCGAATGGACCATCAGCACCCGGTCGATCGATGAATCGGGCAGCGGCAGCTCCTCGTCGAAGATCAGGGCCGTCGTCGACAATGCACCCACAGGCCAGTTCACCGCCCCCTGCCCCGCCGGCATGAAGGCAAAGGTTCGCTCCGTGTCGGGCTGGAAGCGATCGAGGAAGGGAACGACATAGCCCAGACCCACAAGGCGCTCCTGCGGCAGCCGGACCCAAAGCGAGGAAAGCGCCATGGCGATCGACTGCTCGGCAATACGTCCGAGGTCGGAATGATAGAACTGGCGAAGGTCGACGATATCAGCGTGCATTGAGGCAAATGTTATCAATGGGCGGTTGGACTTCAAGGCACGACCCTCTACATTCCCGGTAAACCCGCGATAAAGAGGCTGCCTGAGACTATGAAACCTTTGGATTTAGACGTTTTTCTTTGCCGTTCCGACAATTTCGGCGTCTTGGTGCATGATCCGGAAACCGGCCTGACCGCCTCGATCGACGCGCCTGATGCCGCTGCTGTCGAAAAGGCGGCAAGCCGCCGCGGCTGGACGATCTCGCATATTTTCACCACCCATCATCACACCGACCACGTTGAAGGTAATCTGGCGCTCAAGGAGCAGTATGGCTGCGAGATCATCGGTCCGGTCAACGAAGCGGTGGCGATCCCTGGCCTCGACAAGACGATGGCCGACGGCGACACGTTCCTGTTCGGCGACCACACGGTTGCAGTCATCGAAACACCAGGGCATACGGCCGGGCACATCTGCTATCACTTTGTCGACGACAAGCTGCTGTTTGCCGCCGACACGCTCTTTGCGCTCGGCTGCGGCCGCCTGTTCGAGCGACCGGCCGCCGATATGTGGCATTCGCTGCAGAAGCTAGCCGTTCTGCCCGACGAGACCGCCGTCTATTTCGGCCATGAATATACCCTGTCGAACGCGCGCTTCGCACTCACCATCGATCCTGATAATCAGCGCCTGATCAGCCGTGCAGCCGAGATCGAGGCGCTGCGGGCCGAGAACAAGTTCACGATTCCGACGACGCTGGCGCTGGAGAAGGAGACCAACCCCTTCCTGCGCGCCGCCGATCCCGCCATCCGCCGCAACCTCTTGATGGAAACCAAGACCAACGAAGAAGTCTTCGCGGAAATTCGCCGGCGCAAGGACAATTTCTAATGTCGCCGGACGATATAATTCGCGAACTTGGAATGCAGCCGCATCCCGAAGGCGGCTGGTATGTGCAGACCTTCCGCGACACCGAGGGCGGATCACGCGGCCATTCGACGGCGATCTACTATCTCTTGAAGGCGGGGCAACGGTCCCACTGGCACCGTGTCCATGATGCGGCCGAGGTCTGGCATCACTATGCCGGGGCGCCGCTTGCGCTTCACCGCTCGCAGGATGGCAGCGGCAGCGAGACGCTGATGCTTGGGACCGACATCCTCAAGGGCGAGCGTCCGCAGGCGGTCATTCTAGCCAACTGGTGGCAATCGGCTGAAACGACAGGCGATTACACGCTCGTCGGATGCACGGTTGCGCCAGGCTTCGACTTCGCCTCCTTCGAGATGGCGCCGCCGAACTGGCAGCCTGTCGGTTGACACTATTCTGCGGCCGCCGGCTGTTCGGCAGTCGTGGCCTTCCGGCGAAACAGCTCGTTTGCGGCGAGCACGGCGCCGCCTGTAACCAGCACGCACGCAAGCGCGATCCGCCAGCTCGGCTCGGCAAAGCCGAACAGCGTCAGGTTCAACGTCGAAAGAAGCGGCGCGGCATAGCTCGCAGCGCCGAGGATCTGGATATCACCATTCTTGACGCCGTAATCCCAGGCATAGAAGGCTGCACCGACCGGGAAGAGCCCAAGGCCGAGAATCGCAACCCATTGCGAGACCCCCACGGGCCAGACCGTTGTCTCAAGGCCGAGATGGCAGATGAACGACAGGATCGCGGTCGCGAAGCAGAAGCCGGTGACGACATCGGTCGAGACAGCATCGAACCGGCGCGTCAGCAGTGAATAGCCCGACCACGTGAAGGCGCAGAGGAAGGCCGCGCCATAGCCGACGGCATAGGCGCCATCGAAGTTGATGCCGTTGCGACCGACGATCAGAAAGGTGCCGCAGAGACCGGCCAGCGCTCCCGCGACATGATACCAGCGCAGCCGCTCGCCCGGCAGCAACGCCGATCCGACAACGATCAGCAGCGGCCAGAGATAGGCAATCAGCCCGGCCTCGACCGCCGGCGCATTCCTGAGCGCCGTGAAGTAAAGGAAATGATATCCGAACAGCCCGGCGATCCCAACGATCCATACCTTGGCCGGCTGCTTGAGCAGGGCGAGCCGCGACGGATTGAGGATCAGCACGACGATGCCGGGGATGCTGCCGATGGCAAAGCAGATCGCGGACAGCTGGAAGGGCGGCATCGTGCCTGACGCAGCCGTGAATAACGCCAGGAACGACCACATGAGAATAGCCGCAAAGCCGATTAGCGTTGCCCGAAGCTTCACCTGTCCCCCTTTACGGAGACACTTGCTCCGTCAGCTCGCGCCGTATTTCACCGCCGTGATCGTCACCGGACCGTATTGCGTCGGAATACGGACGTAGACCGGAGCATATACATTTGCAGCATCCGACTTGGCAAACCAGATTTCCATCCGGCTGCTCTTGCTCAGATAGTCGATATCGCTGCGGCCCTTCTTGTAGCCGGAGCGCGGGACGAAGCGCACGCTGCAAACGGTCGCTTTGCCGCTGAACCCCGACGTCGAGAAATCCTGAGAGCCCTTTGGCGAGAGCACCAGATCCATGCGCATTTCGCCGTCGTAGATTGGCAGTTTCTGCGCGCAGACATTGGCGTCGGCAGGGAAGATCAGGCCGGAGATGGGATCAAGGACGGAACGCAGGTCGCTTGCCGGCACGCTGACCCAGTTCTTCGGCGGCGTCCGTGGCGGCCTGACGGTTGTCGAAGTGATATTGCCGTTGTTGTAACGCACCTCGTATGTCCGGGCGCGCTTGCCGCTCTTGTAATAGAGATAGTAGCGAGACGCCTGCAGCCGGTCACCGCGCAGGACGCCGTCAACGCTGGTCTTTGCAGAGATATTTGTGACAAGATCGGCAAGTCCTGCCGAGCTGATGTCGCCGGATACCTTGTAGCTCTTGTCGTCCTCGATCTTCGTCAGGAAGGCGGCGCGCGCAATCGTCAGGATTCCAAGCGAAACCCTGTACTCGGTGCGGTGCACAATCTCGCTTGCGCCGGCCGGAATGGCAATCAGCGCTGCGACTGCGGAAATAAGAATGCGTTTGCCCAGATGAGCCATGAAATGAACCTTGTTCAGGCGGCTGGAAACGCCGTTGATAACGGTCTATACGCCTGTCTCTCGATGAAGCAAACACGAGCTTTTTGACAGAATTGCGGGAAATGCCAAGGATTGGCTTGACGCGCACGGCCTGTCTGACTATAGAACCGCAACTTTCCAATCATGGTCTGATGGATTGCTAGCCCGGTTTTGCGTGGGCGTGCACCCGATGGCCGAGAAAAACAAGAATAGGTGTTCCATGTCCCGCATGTGCGAATTGACCGGCAAGGCAGTCCTCGTTGGCAACAATGTCAGCCATGCCAACAACAAGACCAAGCGCCGGTTCCTCCCGAACCTGTGCCAGGTTACGCTGATCTCCGACGCGCTCGGCCAGCGTTACCGTCTTCGCGTTTCGGCTGCTGCTCTTCGTTCCGTCGAGCACCGTGGCGGTCTCGATGCCTTCCTGATCAAGGCAAGCGAAAATGAACTGTCGATGCGCGCTCGTCTGCTGCGTCGCCAGATCGTCAAGAAGACTGCCGAAGCTGCTGCTGCGTAAGCTTCGACTGCTTCTTTTTCATACGGCTTCAGAAGGCTTGCACGGATGAACTCCGGACAAGCCTTTTGCTTTGCCGGTCTGTTCCTCCAACTGGTGGCATACCCCAGGATAAAAAAATGCTGACGACACGCTCTACGCTTATCTATGTCACCCTGATGACGCTGGTCGTCGTCGCCTCGAACTTCCTCGTGCAGTTCCCTCTGAATGCCGAATTCGCCGGCATCAATCTGGCCGACATCCTGACCTGGGGTGCTTTTACTTATCCGGTCGCCTTCCTCATCACCGATCTGACCAACCGCCAGTTCGGACCGCAGGCGGCCCGCAAGGTCGTCTTCGCCGGCTTCGTCGTCGGTGTGGCGCTGTCCTTCTATACCTCGGTGCCGCGCATCGCGATTGCGTCGGGCTCGGCCTACCTGGCCGGTCAGCTGCTTGATATCTCGGTCTTCAATCGCCTGCGCCGTCAGGCCTGGTGGCGCGCGCCGCTCGTCGGCTCGCTGATTGGCTCGATGCTGGACACGATCATCTTCTTCTCCTTCGCATTTGCTGCCTTCTTCGTCTTCTTCGGCCCGAATGATCCTTTCGCGCTGGAATCCGCCCCGATCCTCGGCGCATTCACGGCCGAAGCCCCGCGCTGGATTTCCTGGGCGCTCGGCGACTTTACGGTGAAGGTAGTCGTCGGTCTCGTAATGCTGCTGCCATACGGCGCACTGATGAACGTGCTGCGCCCCCTGCAGGCCGCCGCCGCCCGCTGAGCGCGCTCCCCCCAATTCGAGTTCCAGCTGTTCGGCGGAGCCTATCGCTCCGCCGTTCCTGTTACTGAGACCGAGTCAGGGAGAATTCTCGTCGGGAAGTGTGTGCGGCCCTGAGCCCAATCCGTGCGACGCAGCGAAGCAAAATAGGTTCTCCTGCGACGAGCCTACGAAGAGCGGCGGGCAACAGAGCGGGACTGATTGCGGGCGTTGAACCGAAAGTCGATTTCGGCGGTTGATACGCCGCGGTCACCGCTGCAGGTGAGCCGTGTCGCCAGATGGTAGCTCGACCAGTCGAAATTCCAGCATCAGGTTGCGCTGCAGGATGGAATGATTGTCGTCAGAGACGATCACCACATGCATGGTCCCGTCCTCGGCTGCGAAGACATCCAAGCCTTCCATGTTGTCGATCTGGTAGCCGAAATCGCCCTGCAGCAAGATCTCTCCGTCCATCACTGAGCCGGGGCGAATGTCGGCGGCCTTGATGCGGCGGAGCCGCATTCCGATGCCTTCCGCGACATTGAAGCGCCGCTCGAGGAGCAAGAGGTCACCATTCGGCAGAAACGCTCCGTCCGTCGCGTCGAAGTCGCCATAATGGGCGAGCGCAAGACGCCCCTTCAATGGCCCGTCGAGGATCGCGGCGTAGGCATTGTCATTGGCGTCCAAGCTGCACTCGGCCACAATCAGTGTACCGCCCTTCAGCGCGCTGTCCGCGGGCGCGACGGCGATCGTTTCAAAGCCGCGATTGGCGCGCAGGGATTTCTTGGAAAACGGAATGGGAATCATGTCGATTGCACGCGACACCTCAAAGCCCGGATCCGGATAGACGTCGACGCGGTGATCCTGTTCGAAGGAGACCAGGATCTCGTTGCCGTGCAACGCCAAGCCCTCCGCATCCATATGTCCCTTGCCTTCGAAGGTCCGCCCGGCACGATTCCTCATCGGCGTGATCGCGACGTCGGCGAGACCAGACACGCGCCCCTGTGGATCGCGCTCGATGCGCCCGGTCATCCAGTGGCCGGTGTCGAGTACGCCGACGAAATGCGTCTTGTCCTGTCGAAACCGGATCGACGACAGCGAGCCAAACAGCCGCTGCGGCGAGACCATTTCCAACCCGCCGAGGAATTCAAGCGAACCGAACCGGGTATCGTCGGAACCAATCTTGAATTCAGTGATGGCGCGGCTGCGAACCTCGACGCTGCCATCGGCAAGTGCTGGCGGCACGAATGCCGCCAGACCAACGGCGATCGCGATCAAGCTGGCGAAAGGCTTCCCGAGCATCCAGAAAGCGTCCTTTCGCGGTTAGCCGGCGCGGCGGAGGCGACCGCCCCGCGGCTGGACGGTCTTGTCTTCGAAGAGCGATGCAAGCTGCTCGGTCATCGCACCGGCCAGCTCGTCCGCGTCGACGATGGTCACGGCGCGCCGGTAATAGCGCGTCACGTCATGGCCGATGCCAATTGCCAGAAGCTCGACGGGAGAACGCGTCTCGATGCGCTCGATGACGGCGCGTAGGTGCCGTTCCAGGTAGTTGCCCGGATTGACCGACAATGTCGAATCGTCGACCGGCGCGCCGTCGGAGATCATCATGAGGATCTTGCGTTGCTCGCGCCGCGCGATCAGGCGGTTATGCGCCCACATCAGCGCCTCGCCGTCGATGTTTTCCTTCAGCAGGCCCTCGCGCATCATCAGGCCAAGATTGGCCCGCGCCCGGCGCCAGGGCGCGTCGGCCGACTTGTAGATGATGTGGCGCAGATCGTTGAGACGGCCAGGCGTCTGTGGCTTGCCACTGCCGAGCCACTTTTCGCGCGCCTGTCCGCCCTTCCAGGCCTTCGTCGTGAAGCCGAGGATCTCGACCTTGACGCCGCAGCGCTCGAGCGTACGGGCCAGGATATCGGCGCAGGTGGCGGCGACCGTGATCGGACGGCCGCGCATCGAGCCCGAATTGTCGATCAGAAGCGTCACGACAGTATCGCGGAACTGCGTGTCTCGCTCCATTTTGAAGGAGAGTGCCTGCATCGGGTCGATGATCATGCGCGTCAGGCGTGCTGGGTCGAGATAGCCTTCCTCGAGGTCGAAATCCCAGGAACGGTTCTGCTGCGCCATCAAGCGGCGTTGCAGGCGGTTGGCCAGTCGCCCGACCGCGCCCTGCAAGTGCGCTAGCTGCTTGTCGAGGAAGGCGCGCAGGCGCTCCAGCTCGGCGGCGTCACAGAGCTCTTCGGCCGTGATCGTCTCATCGAATTCCTCGGTGAAGACGTGGTAGTCGACCTTCTCGTTGAAGTCGTCGAAGGGGGTGTTCGGACGGCGGGTTTCGCCCGGCGTCTCGGAATCTTCCTCGCCCTCATCCTGCATGTCGTCGTCGGAGATTTCGGCGCCTTCGGTCTCGCCGTCCTCCATCTGCTCGTCGGCAACTTCGCTGTCCTCTACGGGTGCGGCATCGGAGCCGGCGTCGTCATCGACTTCGTCCTGATCCTGCTCGTCGCCGTTCGGCTGATCTTCCTGCTCAGACTCGTCGTCGGACTCCGGCTCGCTGTCGTCGTCGCCATACTCCTCGGCCATTTCCATGGCGGAGAGCATGTGGCGTATTACCTTCGAGAAGGCCTGCTGGTCACTGATGACGGCGGGAAGGTTGTCGAGATCGGCTCCGGCCTTTTCCTCGATGAAGGAGCGCCAGAGATCGAGCACCTTGCCGGCAGAAGCTGGCGGTTGCTGGCCGGTCAGCTTCTCGCGCACCATCATGGCGACGGCTTCGCCGATCGGCGCATCCTCCTGCCGCTCGATGCCAGAGAGATTCGCCTTGGCGTATTTCTCCTCGGTCATCGAACGCAAGTTGGCGGCCACACCTTCCATGCGCAGCGCGCCGATCGATTCCACACGCGCTTGCTCGACAGCGTCGAAGATTGCACGGGCGTCGGAACCCTGCGGCGCCATCGTCGCGTGCACCTTATCGTCGTGGCAAGCGAGTCGCAGCGCCATCGAGTCGCCAAGTCCACGCGTCACCGCCAGCTCATGCTTCGTCGGGCGCTTGGAGAGTTCGGGCAAGCGGACACGCTCGGCCGTCATTCCGGGGCGCTCATTGGCGAAGGTCACCTCGACGTCGCCATCGCCGGCGATCGCGCGAACACTGCCTGATATCGCCCGACGCAACGGTTCGACGTCGACTGGCGAGCCGGGCTTTGCTTTCGAATTGTCACCGCGAGCAGCCATGGTCGGTCGGCCTTAGGCCTCCAGAACAATGTTTGCAGCACTCTCTTTCAGCTCGACGCCGAAAGCGCGCTGGTAGTGCTCGGCCACCAGCGGGCGCTCCAGCTCGTCGCACTTGTTCAGGAAGGTGGTGCGGAAGGCGAAGGCGAGGTCACCGAAAATCTCGGCGTTCTCGGCCCAGGTGATGACGGTACGCGGGCTCATAACGGTCGAGAGGTCGCCATTCATGAACGAAGCGCGGGTGAGATCGGCAACGCGGACCATCTTGGAGACGGTGTCGCGGCCGTTCTTGTCCTTGCCGAAGCTCTTCACCTTGGAAGCGACGATATTCACTTCGTGATCGTGCGGCAGATAGTTCAGAGTGGTGACGATCGACCAGCGGTCCATCTGTGCCTGGTTGATCTGCTGCGTGCCGTGATAGAGGCCCGTCGTGTCGCCGAGACCGATGGTGTTTGCGGTTGCAAACAGGCGGAAGGCGGGGTGCGGGCGAATGACGCGGCTCTGGTCGAGCAGCGTCAGGCGACCGGACGACTCCAGCACGCGCTGGATGACGAACATGACGTCCGGGCGGCCGGCATCGTATTCGTCGAAGACGAGCGCGACATTATGCTGGTACGCCCAGGGCAGGATGCCGTCCTTGAATTCAGTGACCTGCAGACCGTCCTTGAGGACGATCGCGTCCTTGCCGACGAGGTCGATACGGCTGACATGGCTGTCGAGGTTGATACGCACGCAGGGCCAGTTGAGGCGAGCGGCGACCTGTTCGATATGCGAGGACTTACCGGTGCCGTGATAGCCGGAGATCATCACGCGTCGGTTATGGGCAAAGCCGGCAAGAATGGCGAGCGTGGTCTCGCGGTCGAAGAGATAGTCGGGGTCGAGGTCCGGAACATAGGCGCTGCCCTGGCTGTAAGCCGGCACGCGAATATCGGAATCGATACCAAAGACCTCCCTGACCGAAACGGTGGTGTCCGGAATCTCCGAAATATCAAGGTCAATCTTGCTCATCATGTCTCCAAGGCGGGTGCCCGACACCCGGCCATACTGTATCAGCCCATTTCACAACCATGACGCCGCAAGTCTACTCTGCGCGCGTTCATGTCGGAACGTCGGCGATGCTTCTCCGGGACTGAAACGAAACCTCGGGGGCGATAA
Organism: Rhizobium sp. BK181; assembly: GCF_014193305.1. NCBI lineage: Bacteria > Pseudomonadati > Pseudomonadota > Alphaproteobacteria > Hyphomicrobiales > Rhizobiaceae > Rhizobium > Rhizobium sp. BK181. The sequence continues at coordinate 427,205 of NZ_JACHZA010000003.1, read as the reverse complement.
ACTACCGCTAGCGAGCATTCTTGAACAAAGTCCCGGACAAGAAACGCCGCGCCCGGAAGTGGCCGAGGCGCCTGTGGGACAAACGCAAAAAGTTGTGCCGCGGTTGCCTGCGGCCTCAGCCGATTTGGGACCATACCTGATTGAAGACCAAGAGCAAGGACGGGAACTAACAAAAACCGTTCTGCTTCAATAATTGATAGGCCTGGATGACGGCGCGGAACCGTTCCTCCGAACCACGGTCGCCGCCGTTGGCGTCGGGGTGGTGCTTCTTGACCAGTTCCTTGTACCGGCTCTTGATCTCCGAGGAAGTCGCGCTGGCATCAAGGCCCATCGTGTCGAACGCCTTCGCTTCGAGGCTTTTCAGCTTGCGCTGCTCAGGGAAGCGCGGGCCGTTTCCCTTGGTGCCGTTGACGAAGCCGAAGGGATCGCGGACGCGGTAAGTACCCGAGCGCATATCGGAATGCAGCGGGCTGTTCTTGGCCGACTTGTTGACGCCGACCGTCCAGGTCGGGCGGTGACCGGTGATCGCTTCCTTCTGGTAGCGCGCGATCTCGCCGTCGGAGAGGCCGGAAAAGTAGTTGTAGCCCTTGTTGTATTCCTTGACGTGCTCGAAGCAGAACAGAAAGAACTGCCCCTCGGCATTGCGTCCGACGGGAGCGCGATGCACGCCTTTCTTGTCGCAGCCGTCCCACTGACAGGAAGGGGGAGCCTGTTCGGGTTCCTGCTCGCGTTTGCGGCGGGTGCGGATGCGGTCGAAATATTTGGAATCGAGTCTCATGACGGCACTAATTTTAGGCCTCCGAAGAGGCGACAACAAGAATTGACAAACCGGAATGTTGCTGGCTTGGTGGGAACCTTTTTCGCAAAGCAACGAGACCATGACCCTGCAGACCCGCATCGAAGAAAAGCTGACCGCCGCGTTCGCCCCGGAGCGCCTCAGCGTGATCAATGAAAGCCATCTTCATGCAGGTCATCAGCCTGATATGACGGAGACCGGCGAGACCCATATGCGGGTTCGCATCGTATCCGCCATGTTTGCCGGCATGCCGCGACTGGCAAGACACCGTGCGATCACGGAGCTTTTGAAGCCAGAACTGGATGCCGGATTGCATGCCCTCGCCGTCGAGCCAGCAGCACCAGGCGAACCGGTGCGCTGGTAGCGAGCACGGGCTCTATATAGTGACCTGGTCGCACTTTCCAATGCGACCGAAAGGGTCATCGTTCCTTTTCAGCGGATCAGAAGAGCCGTCGCGTAAAGACCGATGCCGAATACCGTGTGCGAGACTAGGTTCAGGAAACGCACCTTGTTCGGGTTTGGCGTCTTAGACGCGGCCCAACCGATGCCGAGGCCCGGTTGCAGCAGGAACCAGCCGGCACCAACGGTGACAATCGCCCAGATCCACGCCGGTAGAAACGTCGGCGCTGCGAGCCAGGCCGGGCCCGTAAGCAGCACAAGCAGGATTCCGTAAAGAATGCCGACCGCATAGTGGCCGATCCAGCCGAGCGCGAGCTCGTGCTTATAAGGAGCGGCCGTGCCGATATCTCCGTGGAAGACCTTGCCGTCCTTCAGGTGCCAGAACCAGCGCCCCACCGGTGCCCAGTTCGGCAGTGGCCCCCCCGTGGCTTTCGCAAGAACAATTGCCCAGATGTCCATGAGGACCGTCGCCCCGACGCCGATGGCGATGGCCCGCCAGAAAATATCAAACATATCAAATCCATAATAATGATGTCGGCGACGGACTCCTCTCCGCCGCAAACAAGAGTTGATGCTCGCCTCAGGCCGGACCTGCTTCGTTTTCCTCTGCCGGCCGGATTCGAAGTTTGGTGATGCGGTTCTTTTCGCGCTTCATCACGATGAAGCGCTTGTCGTGGAAGGTGAAGGCCTGCCGCTCCTCCGGGATCGTCATCGACTCGTGGATGACGAGGCCAGCAATCGTCGTCGCCTCCTCATCCGGCAGATGCCAGTCGAGCGCGCGGTTGAGATCGCGGATGGGGACGTTGCCGTCAACCACGATCGAGCCATCCGCCTCCTGACGTACCCCCTGGATATCAATGTCGTGTTCGTCGGCGATGTCGCCGACAATCTCCTCAAGGATGTCCTCGAGCGTCACGATGCCCTGCACCTCGCCATACTCGTCGACGACGACCGCGAAATGCTGCTTGCGGCGCAGGAATGCATTCAGCTGCGCTTCCAGGTTCGTGCTGTCAGGCACGAACCACGGCTTCTGGGCGATCTTGCTGATATCAAGATGCTCTGGCTCCGCATCACGCTCGGCAAGCGCGCGCAGCAGATCCTTGGAGTGCACGACGCCGATGATGTTGTCCGTTGACCCACGCCAGAGCGGCATGCGGGTGAACGGGCTTTCAAGGATCGTTCGCACGACGACCTCGGGTGGATCGTCGGCATTGATCGCCCGCATCGCCATGCGGTGCACCATGATATCGGAGAGTTCCAGTTCGCCGAGATCAAGGACGCCTCCCAACCGGTCGCGGTCCGCCTTCACGACCGATCCCTCCCGGTGCAGAAGGTCGACGGCGCCACGCAGTTCTTCGTGCGCGGAAAACATGGAGGTGTCACGAGAAAGATTGATCCCGAAGACCGAGAGGATCCAGCGCACGATCACACTCACGAAGGATGCCACCGGGCCGACCACGGCCACGAACAGTTTGACCGCGCGAGCCGTGTTCAGCGCAAAGCGCTCTGGCATCGAAATCGCCCAGCTCTTTGGCAATACTTCGGCGAATATGACTAGGATCACGGTCATCGCAAGCGTTGCGAGCGCAACGCCCGAGTTACCGAACAGCCCCAGAAACAGACTGGTCGCGAGCGACGAGGACAGGATGTTGGCAACGTTGTTGCCTATCAGTAGCGCGCCGATCAGCCGGTCGCGGCGCTCGATCAACTGACGCACAATCCCTGCGCGTTCCTCGCCATTGGCCTCGAGTGTGTGAATGCGGCTGCGGGACACCGCAGTCAGCGCCGTTTCCGAACCTGAAAAGAACGCAGACATGAGGACGAGGGCCACGATGGAGACAATTTCCGGCCAGTATACGGAAAGAAATGCCAGCGTGCCTTCGAGGGTCATTGCGGGTGTTTCTCCTTGAGGAAGCTCAGCACTTCCGAGGCGGGAACATCATTGGCGACAAAGGACTGCCCGATGCCGCGCGTCAGGATGAAGGTCAGCTTGCCGCCCTTCACCTTCTTGTCTTGGGCGATCGCATCCATCAAGACTTCGGCCGGCGGCAGCGCGCCCGGAATTTCCGACATGCGGGTCGGCAGGCCGACGGCCTTCAGGTGGGATTCGACGCGGCGGGCGTCATCCGGGCTTGCGAGGTTCATGCGCGCCGAGAATTCGTGCGCCAGGACCATGCCGATCGAAACGCCTTCGCCATGGACGAGGCGCGCGCTATCATAGGCGGTTGCCGCCTCCAATGCGTGGCCGAAGGTGTGGCCGAGATTGAGAAGCGCGCGCTGTCCGGTCTCGCGCTCGTCGGCAACGACGACATCTGCCTTCGCCTGACAACTCGTGGCGATCGCCTCGATCCGAGCCGCACCCCCGGCAAAAACCGCTTGCCAGTTGCCTTCCAGCCACGCGAAAAAATCAGGCTTGTCGATCAGGCCGTACTTCGCGACCTCGGCATAGCCGGCGCGAAATTCCCGAGCGCTCAGTGAATTCAAGACGTCGGTATCGGCCAGCACCAAGTCAGGCTGGTGGAAGACGCCGATCAGGTTTTTGCCGTGGCGGCTGTTGATGCCGGTCTTGCCGCCGACCGAGGAGTCGACCTGCGACAGCAACGAGGTCGGCACCTGCACGAAACGCACGCCGCGGCGCACGATGCCGGCAGCAAAGCCGGTGAGATCGCCAATGACGCCACCGCCGAGTGCAATCACGTAATCGTTGCGCTCGATCCGCGCTTCAAGGACCTTGTCGCAAACCGTCATCAGGTGTTCGAAGCTCTTGGTCTTCTCGCCTGCCGGCAGCACAAGCGTTGCCGAAGCGATGCCCGCTGCTTCGAGGCTTTGCACCAGCGCATCCAAATAGAGCGGGGCCACGTGCTCGTCGGTGACGACTGCCGCCTTGCGGCCTTTGAGGCGCGACGCGATCTCCGCACCGGCGCGGGCGATCAGGCCGGGGCCGATCAGAATGTCATAAGCACGCTCGCCGAGCGGCACATGGACCTTGCGTTCGGAGGCAGGGGCAATCGCATTCATCTGGCTGCACTTTCGGTTCGGGCGTCGATCACGGCTTGGAGCACCTCTTCTGCCATGAGTTCCTTGCGCACATCGCGCGAGAGGACAGTGAGGTCGGCGAGTTCGTAGATCGGATAGCGCGCGTTCATCAGGTTCTCGAGGGTCTGCTTAGGGTTCTCTGTCTTGAGCAGCGGCCGAGTATCGCGCTTGCAGACGCGCTCCCAGAGAACCTCAAGATCCGCCTTCAGCCAGACGGAAATACCACCCTTCTTGATATGCTTGCGCGTCCGGTCGTTGATGAAGGCGCCGCCACCGGTGGAAACAACGCGCGGCCCGTTCTTCAGAAGACGCTTCATGACGCGGGTTTCGAGCGCGCGAAATTCTTCTTCCCCGTAAGCGGCAAAGAGCTCGGTGATCGACATGCGCGAGACCTTCTCGATCTCGGCATCGCTGTCGACGAAAGGAATGCCAAGCTGATGTGCAACGATCCGTCCGACAGAAGATTTGCCCGCGCCCATCAGTCCGACCAGGATCAGGTTGCGAGAACCAAGCGCAGCGCGAGCCCTGTCTTTCAAGCTTTCGGCAACGGTCAGAACTGGGTCGCTCATTGGTCCATTCACACTTTGTTTTCGAACGGTATCGACAAATGCAGGTGGAGCGTCAAGTCGCGCGCAAGGGAAACGTGGTCCAAATGCAGCTTCTTGCACTTGCAAACATGCTTCTTCATAAAGAAGCAGAGCCATGGAGTTGCTGAATGCCGAGTTTGTTCCGTTTTCTCGCCATATTGGCGATCATCGCCGGTGCGATATACGGAACGATGTGGGCATTGGTTGTTTTTGTCGAGCCGCAGGAGCGCGACGTGACGATCCGCCTTCCGTCCGAGCGGGTCAATCCGCCCGCCACCGGCGCCATCAACCCGTCCAAGAAGTGAGACCATGAAGGATCTCGGCTGGGCTCACGTCGAAGCCTTTCTGGAAATGATGAGCGCTGAGCGGGGTGCTGCGGTTAATACGCTTTTGTCCTATGAGCGCGACCTCGACGATCTGCACAGCTTCCTGAACGGCAAGGGCGTGCGGCTGCTGGAGGCGGCATCGGCGGACCTTTCGGCCTATCTCTCCTCGCTCGGCGCCCAAGGGTTCAAGCCCTCTTCCCAGGCGCGACGACTGGCGGCGATGCGCCAGTTCTACAAGTTCCTCTATGCCGAGGGTTTACGCACCGACGATCCGACCGGCATTCTCGACGCGCCGAAGAAGGGCCGCGCGCTGCCGAAGACAATGGGGGTCGAGGAGGTCGGCCGACTGCTGGAGCAGGCGGAAACCGAGGCGCAGGATCCAGCGCCCGGCCAGCTTCAGCGGCTTCGGATGCTGGCCCTTCTCGAACTGCTCTACGCAACCGGGATGCGCGTCAGCGAACTCGTATCGCTCCCTGCCCGCGTACTCGACCAGGACGGACGCTTCCTGATGATCCGTGGTAAGGGCAACAAGGAACGGCTTGTGCCGCTGTCGCAGTCGGCGATCGTTGCAATGAAGCTCTACGGCAGGATGCTTGCAACCGAGAACGCCGCCGCCAAAGTGCCGCAGGAAAGTCCCTGGCTGTTCCCCGCAGCTTCCAAGGAAGGCTATCTGCCGCGTCAGGTCTTTGCGCGAGACTTGAAAAATCTTGCGATCCGGGCAGGTCTCACCCCATCTATGATCTCGCCGCACGTCATGCGGCATGCATTCGCAAGTCATCTTCTCGCCAATGGCGCGGATCTTCGCGTCGTTCAGGAACTGCTCGGTCACTCAGACATTTCAACCACGCAAATTTATACGCATGTGTTGGAGGAACGGCTTCAACAACTGGTCCAAACGCACCACCCCCTTGCCAAACAGGCCAAAAAGCAGGAATAGGACCGGCAACAAAGGGCGCGCTTAGAAATAGCAGCCCCGGCAAAAGGAACGGAAACGCACCTCATGCACAACTATCTCGACTTCGAAAAGCCGATCTCCGACCTCGAAGGCAAGATCATCGAACTGAAGAAGCTCGCGACCGAAGACGAGAGCATCGACACGTCAGATGAAATCGGCAGGCTCGAAGTTCGCGTTCGCGAGGCGATGGTCGATATCTATTCGAAGCTCAACGCCTGGCAGAAGACGCAGGTTGCGCGCCATCCGCAGCGACCGCATTTCGTCGATTACGCCAAGACGCTGTTTCAGGAATTCACACCGCTTGCCGGCGACCGAAAGTTTTCCGAGGATGCTGCGATCCAGGCAGGCCTTGCCCGTTTCCGCGGCCAGCCTGTCGCCGTTCTCGGCCAGGAAAAGGGCAATGACACCAAGAGCCGCCTGAAGCACAATTTCGGCAGCGCCCGACCGGAGGGTTACCGCAAGGCAATCCGTGTGCTCGAGATGGCAGATCGCTTCGGTCTCCCCGTCATCACCCTCGTCGATACGGCAGGCGCCTATCCGGGCGTCGGCGCCGAGGAACGCGGCCAGGCGGAGGCCATTGCCCGTTCGACCGAGATGTGTCTTTCAGTGAAGGTGCCGATCGTCTCTGTCGTCATCGGCGAAGGCGGCTCGGGCGGCGCCATCGCGATCGCCACCGGCAACCGCGTTTACATGCTCGAGCACGCGATCTACAGCGTCATTTCGCCGGAAGGTGCAGCCTCGATCCTCTGGCGCGATTCCGCCCGTGCCCGCGAAGCCGCCACCAACATGAAGATCACGTCCGACGACCTGAAGGCGCTCGGCATCATCGACGGCATCATCAGCGAGCCGCTCGGCGGCGCGCACCGCGATCCGGACAGCGTCATTGCCGCGACCGGCGACGTCATTGCCAACGCGCTTGGTGAGCTTTCCAACCGCACCGGCGAGCAGCTCCGCAACGATCGCCGGCAGAAGTTTCTCAACATGGGCCGCAATTTGTAGTGCACAAGCGCGCGGCTGCCCTGTGAATGAGGCCAAACCTTGGCCACAATAATGTTATCAGTAACATTCCTACTTGCGGGGGACGCGAGCGCGCTTCATAGGCTGCTAAGAGTTTGTGAACCATAGTCAGCCTATGATTCGCTCCGCGCTCGTTGAGGCCGGGTTGCATACTGTTGATGGGCTATTTTGAATGCGCATTCGTCATTTTGCATATGTTTCCCTGATGGCGCTGGCTCTGGCCGGCTGCAACGATGCATTGGAAACCGCCCAGGTCGATCTTTCGAAGGTCAAGAACAAGGTGGAGCAGCCGCTCCCGCCGAAGATCCTGTCCGAAATGTCGGCCAAGGGGATGCAGCGCAATTCGCCGATCATGATCCGCATCTTCAAGGAAGAAGGCGCGCTGGAGATCTGGAAGGCGAAGACCGACAATCGCTTCGACAAGATCGCCGACTACAAGATCTGCGCCTGGTCCGGTCGCCTCGGCCCGAAGGTGAAAGAGGGTGACCGGCAGGCGCCGGAAGGCTTCTACGAGCTGACGCGCGCCAACCTGAATCCGAATTCGAAGTACTATCTGGCGATCAATACCGGCTTTCCGAACCGCTACGACGCTATCAATGGCCGCAGCGGCACCAATCTAATGATCCATGGCGCCTGCTCGTCGTCGGGCTGCTACTCGATGACCGACCAGCAGGTGCTCGAGATCTACGCCTTCGCCCGTGACGCCTTTTCCGGCGGCCAGTCGACAGTGCAGCTTCAAGCCTTCCCCTTCCGCATGACGGCGGAAAACATGGTCCGGCATCGTCTGAACTCGAACATCGAATTCTGGAACATGCTGAAGGTCGGCTACGACAACTTCGAGGTCACCAAGCGTCCTCCAGAAGTGAACGTCTGCGAGAAGAAGTACGTCTTCAACCAGCAGGCAACCGGCAATGGCACCTTCAGTCCAGCCGGCGCGTGCCCGGCGATGTCGACGCCGCCGGCACTGACCGCTGCCCTTGCCTCCTACGGCAAGACCTATGATGCCGACTACGCCAAGGCCGTAAAGAAATACGACGGCATGGCTTGGTACGACCCGAGCGAAGCCGAACGCAAGGCCGTGGTCGCAAAGCTTAGGAAGGGTCGCGAATTGGCCTACGCACCAACGGGCACGTCGCTCGAAGCCGGCAAGATGGTGAAGGTCGCGGATCTGGAAGAGATGATGGCGAGCAAGACCGCATCCACGGTCGCCGCGAACGCGGCACCGGGCGCGGCGCCAGCAACGTCGGAAGCAAAGGCGATTGCCGTCGCTGCCGCTGTTCCGGCCCAGGTTCCAGTCCCGACGCCGAGCCCGCTCGCCTTCGCGCCGGTGGAACAGCCTGAGCCTGTCGAAGTCGCCTCGAAGAAGCCGTTCTGGAAGTTCTGGGGCAAGGACTGATGGCGTGAGCGCCATTCTCTACGATCTGCGCGGGCTGAAATGCCCGCTACCGGTGCTGAAGACCCGCCGCAAGATGTCCTCGCTGCCGAGCGGCGCATTGATCCAGGTCGAAACCACGGATCCGCTCGCCGGTATCGACATTCCCCACTTCTGCAACGAAGACGGCCACCAGCTGATCGAGGCGGAAAAGACCGAAGTCGGCCACCGCTTCCTCATCCGCAAGGGATAGCTCAGAACCGCATACCCGGCACGGCCAGCGGATTGTCGTTCAGCGCCGTTCGATCCGGCGTATCGATGCGCGGTTTGCCAAGAAACGCATCGAACAGATCCTTGACGAAGGCCTCCGGCAGATTCTTGGTGATCAGCACCATGCGCGTACGCCGGTCCTGAGGGTCCGGCCAGGCCGGCAGCCGCGACGGCGGATGGAAGATGCTCTGCACCCCGTGAAGCACCAGTGGCCGATCCGGGCGGTCTGATACAGCGACGATCGCCTTCATCCGCAGTAGTTTTTCGCCGTGCGCCGACCGCAAGAGATCGATGAACATGTCAAGCGCCATCGGGTCGATCGGCTTGTCCTCGACGATCGAGAAGGATCGGATCGAAGCGTCATGACGGTTCACGTCATGCGGGTCCTGATGATCGTGCCCATGATTGTGGTGGTGTCCGCCTGCCCCGTGATGATGGTGATCATGGTGGTGCGCGTGGGCATCTTCGTCCCGCAGCCAGCGACCAACGTCGGCAATCTTGCTGGCAGGATCATAGAGGCCGTTGACGAGAAGGCTTGCCTGGCCAGCCTCGACGCTATCGGCATCCATCAGTGCCGCGCGCGGATTGAGCGCATAAAGGCGCTTTTCTAACGCAAGCAATCCTTCCGGCGACGCCATAGCCCGCTTCGAGAGAACCAGCCGATCGGCAACCGCGGCCTGCTTCACCGCCTCCTCGTGATTATCGAGGGTCTGCGAACCGTTGACCGCATCGACCACCGTTACGATGCCATCGAGATCGAAATTCGTGGCGATAACAGGGTTGCCCATGATCGCCTGCATGACCGGTGCCGGATCTGCCAGCCCTGTGGTCTCAATGACGACGCGCTTCACCGGCTTGACGCGGCCGGTCTGCACCGCATCCATCAGGTTGGCGAGCGTATCGACCAGCTCACCGCGCACGGTGCAGCAAAGGCAGCCATCCGACAGTTCGATGATCGCGTCGCCGGAGCTTTCCACCAGCAGATGATCGATGCCGACATCGCCGAACTCGTTGATGATGACGGCAGCGTCTTTCATCGCCGGATCCTTGAGGATGCGGTTCAGCAGCGTCGATTTGCCGGCACCAAGAAAGCCGGTCAGGATGGTGACCGGAATGCGATTGGAAGCTGCGCTCATCGCGAATTGACCTTAGAAGGAGGTGGCGGGACGCGGCAGCGGCACCGGCACGTTGGCAATCGTTCCTGCGGTCTCGGCGGTTGCCAGCTTGTCGGGCTGCGGCTCGTTCTGACCCGGAATGAGACCGGCAAAGACGAAGTTCGGCTCGTGGTCCATTTCCTGGATATAGGGCGACTGAACCTTCATGCGACCGACTTCATCGCGCGTTTCACTGCGGACCTTGGCGCCCTTGGCGCTGCAGATATCGGCGGTGATATCCGTGACCTGGTCCTGGCCCGGCCCGTAGGGTTGCAAGGAAGTGAGCGTATCGGGCGCGGAAAACTGCGAGGTGAAGCCCTTCTGCAGCAAGTCGGCGGACGCATCCGCGCGAGCAGCCAGACTATCGGTGCCGAGCACGACGGAGATTAAGGTACGGCCGTTGCGGGTCGCCGAAGCAATCTGATTGAACCCCGAAGCACAGATGAAGCCCGTCTTCATGCCGTCGGCGCCGGCGAAGCGTCCAATCAGGACGTTGATGCTCGGTACGTTCTTCGTGCCGGTCGTGATGCCCTCGAGCGAGAAGTATCCGGCATATTGCGGGAAGTCACGGCGCAGCGCGACGGAAAGAACCGCAAGATCGCGTGCCGTCGTGTACTGGCCCTTGCCGGGCAGACCATTCGGATTGACGAAATGCGAATCGTTCATGCCAAGCTTCGCCGCCTCGGCATTCATCTTCAGCACGAAGGCTTCCTGCGTGCCGCCAACGGCCTCGGCAACCGCAACCGCGATGTCATTTGCCGACTTGACCATCAGGATCTTCAACGCGCTATCGAGCGTCAGCTTCTGTCCCGGTTTGAAATACATCTTCGCCGGCGGCTGGGCCGCCGCCCGCTTGCTCATCACGATGGGGGTATCGAGGTTGATCTGGCCGGCGCGAACCGCATCGAAGACCGTGTAGACCGTCATCAGTTTGGTCAGTGACGCCGGATACCACTTGCGGAAAGCCTCGTCATGCTCCAGCACGCGGCCGCTTTGCACATCGACCAGGATGTGTGGGTTCGCATAAGCCTGCGCTGTGGCCGAGAGAGCGATGGCGGCTGCGGAAGCTGCGATTGAAAGCGGCCGCAAGGCGGCAAGCAAGCGATTCTGGCGCGTCGACACGGTTCGTCCTTAAAGATGTCCGGAAGTCTCGAAAGTTTCCCCTATTTAACGTATATGGCGATGACATGGCAAAGGGCCTTGATTAAGTTATTTCTGCGGCATCGTGTCCCCGCGACCCGGTTCCGTCCCCGTTTCGATTTCACGACAGGAAGCTGACATGCCGATTTTGAACAGAGCCGCCGAACTTCAGGACGAGGTGACAGAGTGGCGCCGGCATATCCACGCGCGTCCCGAACTTCTCTTCGCCGTCGAGAACACCGCCGCCTTCGTTGCGGAAAAACTCAAGGAATTTGGCGTCGACGAGATCGTCACCGGCCTCGGCAGAACGGGCGTCGTGGGCCTGATCAAGGGCAAGGGTGAAGGCAGCCGCACGATCGGCCTGCGCGCCGACATGGACGCCTTGCCGCTGACGGAAATCAGCGGCAAGCCATGGGCTTCGACCACGCCAGGCAAGATGCACGCCTGCGGCCATGATGGCCACACCGCCATGCTGCTCGGCGCGGCGAAATATCTGGCCGAAACGCGCAACTTCAACGGCAATATCGCCGTCATCTTCCAGCCGGCCGAAGAGGGCGGCGGCGGCGGCAACCTGATGGTCAAGGACGGCATGATGGAGCGCTTCGGCATCGAAGAAGTCTACGGAATGCACAATCTTCCGGGCCTTCCGGTCGGGCACTTCGCCATCCGCAGCGGCGCGATCATGGCGGCCACCGACGAATTCACCATCACCATCAAGGGCCGCGGCGGCCATGCCGCACAACCGCACCGCACGATCGATCCGATCACTATCGGCGCCCAGGTCGTCAACAACCTGCAGCTCATAGCCTCCCGCAATGTCGACCCGCTGCGCTCGATCGTCGTTTCGGTCACCAAGTTCAACGCCGGCTTCGCGCACAACGTCATCCCGAACGACGCAACGATCGCCGGCACGGTGCGCACACTCGACGAAGAGGTGCGCAACCTTGCCGAAACCCGATTGAAAGAGATCATCAACGGCCTCGTTGCCGCCCACGGTGCCGAAGTTGATATCAATTTCAACCGGAACTACCCGGTCACCTACAACCACGCGACGGAAACCGGACACGCCGTCCGCATCGCTGGCGAGATTGCCGGCGCGGGCAACGTCAACGCCGAAATCGACCCGCTGATGGGCGGCGAGGATTTCTCCTACATGCTGAACGCCCGCCCCGGCGCCTTCATCTTCATCGGCAATGGCGACACGGCGGGCCTGCACAACCCCGCCTACGATTTCAACGACGAAACCATCGCCCACGGCATTTCCTACTGGGTGCGGCTCGCCGAACAGCGCCTCGGCGACTGAAATTCACTTCATCCTAGATATGCAAAAGAGCTTGGCTTCCGGCCAAGCCTTTTGTATGCATGACGCTCAAGTGGTCCCGTAGCTCAGCAGGATAGAGCACCAGATTCCTAATCTGGGGGTCACGCGTTCGAATCGCGTCGGGATCGCCACTGTTTTCGCTAGTAGACGAGGTTTTGGCGCTTCGCGCCAGCTGTCGCTATCATCTCTCGATTGACATTCCTTCCCCACACAATTCTTGCCTCGATTGCATTAGCGACATAGATTGCACGGCGTCATTGTTTCCCGGGGGACGTTCCATGCTTCGAATTTCGATGACGTTGCTTCTATGCTCTCTTGTAGCGACCGCATTGCCGGCATCCAGTTCGGCGCGCAGCTGGCATTCCGATGATACTGCCGCCCTGGTCGGGGGCCTGCTGCTAGGCGGCATTGCCGCTTCAGCCGCCTCGCATGATCATGTACATCAAAACCAGTACATTCCTCCGCCACCGCCCTATCCGCCGCGCAGCGCGCCCTTCAGTCCCGCCCGCGACGTCATTTGCTATCCAAGGCAGGGCGCCTGCTTCAATCCCGACGGCGATTTTCTGCCGACCTGGACCAACCGGCTATTCTGACTGCGAGGAAACCGAGATGAGACGACTGGTAGCAGCACTCGCCGCATGCCTGGGAGCCGCGTCGCCCTCCTTTGCCGAAACCCCGACCAGCGGCTTCGTTCGCTTGCACGCGATCGACCTGCTGGAACGCGCGCTGACGCAGGAACAGCAGACCAAACTTCAACTTGTCGCCTACCAGACGGCGATCGCCGACGTCTGCCTGGGATTTACGCTCGACGGTGCAAAAATGGGAAAGGCCTTCGAGGCGCTTGCGCCGGCCGACGCCGCCAAGATGAGCGATGCCCAGAAGGACTATCACGACAAGCACATCCTGGTGATCTATGGCATTCTCGTCGGCGGTGAACTGGCAGCGCTGTCCGACGATCCGTCGGAAGCCTGCGCGGCGGCCGAGAAGGTCAAGGCCGACCCCGACTTCGCCGACCAGGTGGTCTGGCAATGAGCTGACGGGAGCGCCCGACACCCGACGGCTCAGAGTCCAGACAGAAACGCGGCCAGTTCGTCGGTATCGACAGGCACCCGATGCCGCTCCTCCGGATACGCGCCGCCGGCAATGTCGGCGGCGTATTCGCGGAATGCCGCGATCCGTTCCGCCTGGATGCGGTCGTATTCGGCTGCAAGATTGCGATAGACCTTGGCGTGGCGCGGATAGTGCCCGCGGTTGAGGCCGAGCAGATCCTCGGAGAAGAGGTAATGCGCGTCGCAGCCGCTGCCGGCGCCCATCGAGATCATCAGCATCGAGGTGCGCTCCGAAATCGCCGCCGCCACCTCGGCCGGCACGACCTCGATCTCGGCGCTGAACGCACCGGCGGCCTCCAGATCCTTCACCTGCCTATAGACGAAAGCGGCGGATTGCGCCGTCTTGCCCACGGCGCGAAAGCCGCCCGTCCAGGTGGAATGCGATGGAATGAGCCCTGTGTGTCCGCAGACCGGAATATACTCGTCGCGCAACCGCCGGATCGTCTGCAGGCTGGCTGCACAATAGACGGCATCGGCGGAGGCCGCCCGCATTTTCACGGCGGAGCGCAGGATCTCATCCGTGGTCGCACCGCTCTGGCCGTATTCGCCGCCGGGAATCGCAAAGCGCCCGGGGGCGGCATCACGAAATCGCGGATCGAAGAGGAGTTCTGGCGGGACGGAAATCAGGTCGATGCCGGCCGCCTCGGCGGCCTCGGCCTCCTCGAGTGACACGACGCGCAGCATGCTGAGCTGCCGCTTGCCCTTCATCGACAGGAGATCATGCACAGTCGGTCTGATTTGTTTGCCCATCACCAATACCTTGAGAATGCCACCGCCCGTCAGGCGGCCAGGAGAGATTTCAGTTTGACGCTGCTTGCGACCAGCGCGGCCGGATCCGGATGCGCGCGCGCCGCGATCAGCATCTCGGCAAGCCGAATATCGCGGGCGACGATGTTGCCGCGACCGATGCCGCTCGCTGCCAGCAGCCGGCCGGCCTGATCGAGATGAAAGAGAATGAAGGCGCCGTCGCCGAGGTCCCGGCGCAAGTGCTGGACGGCACCCTCCGCCAGGCCGGCAATCTGCAGCGTTACGTCATATTGGTCGGACCAGAACCAGGGAACGGCGGACACGGCTTCGCCGAGCCCCATCATATTGGCGGCGGCCAGAGCCCCCTGCTCCTGCGCATTCCGCCAGGATTCGAGCCGTACGCGGCGGCCGCCATAGATCGCCAGCGGGAAGGAACAGCAGTCGCCGGCTGCGTAGACATCGGGCGCCGAGCTGCGCAGAAATTCGTCGACGGCAATGCCATTGTCGATCTGGAGACCGGCGCGCGCCGCAAGCTCCGTATTCGGCGTGGCGCCAATCCCGACGAGCACGAGATCCGCGCTGATCGTGCCGCTATCGGCGAGGTGGATGATCGCCGTGCTACCCTCCTCGGCCATCGCAGTAATCGCCACCCCGCAGCGGATATCCACGCCTTCAAGCAGATGCCGCTCGCAGATCGCGCCTGCGACCTCCTCCGGCACCCCGCGCTTCAGCACGCGCTCCAAGCCTTCGAGAACCGTCACCTCGGTTCCGCGCGCGCGCGCCGTCGCGGCAAGCTCGAGACCGATAAAGCCGCCGCCGATGATCACGATATGCTTTCCGGGCATCATCGCTTTGCGAAGAGCTTCCGCGTCCGCATGGGTGCGGAGCGCGCGGATGTGCTTGCTATTCTCGGCAATCCCGGGAAATGCCCGCGCGCGAGCGCCGGTCGCGAATAGAAGCTTGTCATAAGTGACGGAGCGGCCATCGGAAAGCGTAACCGCCTTTGCCTCGGGATCAACGTCCTCTACCGTCACGCCGGTCAGCAGGCGGATGGCGCTCGCCGCATATCTCTCCGGCTCGGCGATAAACTTCGGGCCCGCGGCCCCTCCATCGACCGCCTTGGAAAGCGGCGGTCGCTCATAGGGGGCAAGAGATTCGCTTCCAATCAGCGTGATCTCGCCGTCAAACCCTTTTTCGCGCAGGGCAAACGCCGCGCGTGCGCCGCATTCCCCGGCCCCGACGATGACGAAATGGGTCATGACGGCCTCCTCAGATGGAAATGAAGACAGCGCCGTCTTCGACCTTCACGGGGTAGGTAGCGAGGTTGACGCAGACCGGCGCTCCCTTGGCCTGCCCCGTCTTGTAGTTGAAGCGGCCATTGTGCTTGGGACACTCGATGATCTCGTCCATGACGAGGCCATCGGCCAAATGGACCTGCTCGTGGGTGCAGAGCCCGTCTGTTGCGAAGAACTCGTCATCCGGACTGCGGTAGACGGCAAACGTTCTGCCCTGATGATCGAACCGCATGACATCTTCCTCGTCGATGTCCTCGACCGCACAGACCTCGATCCAATTTCCGCTCATCCTGTCCTCCCATGCTTCATGTTTGGTGCTGCTCTATTGGGCGGCCGGCGCAAGCTCGGCGTGGAACTCCTCGCGATAAGGCCGCGCTGTAGTTGGCAGCTCACGCTTGAGGAAATAGTCTTCGTTGCGCAGCTGGCGCAGGAACGCCGGGATCATCTCTCGATAGCCTGACCACATCGACGGGTCTGCCGCGGGCAGGTCGTGCTTGATCATGGCATGCAGGCGCGGCAACGCATGATAGGGCACCATCGGGAACATGTGATGCTCGACGTGGTAGTTCATGTTCCAGTAGATGAACCGGCTGATCGGATTCATATGGACGGTGCGGCTGTTCAGACGATGGTCGATGACATTGTCAGCGAGGCCACCGTGCTGCAGCAGGCCGGTCAATACGTGATGCCACGCCCCATAG
This sequence comes from Rhizobium sp. BK181, assembly GCF_014193305.1. Taxonomy (NCBI): domain Bacteria; kingdom Pseudomonadati; phylum Pseudomonadota; class Alphaproteobacteria; order Hyphomicrobiales; family Rhizobiaceae; genus Rhizobium; species Rhizobium sp. BK181. The sequence goes on along the minus strand of NZ_JACHZA010000003.1, from coordinate 410,980 downwards.
AGCCGCGGCAGACCGATCAACACCAGCGGCAGGACAGACCCCATCGCAATAGCGGCGGCAATCGCCACGACATAGATGGCGAGCCAGATGCGGGCGATGAAGATGGCGCGCGGCTGCTCCATCTCGGGGATGAAGGTTTTCTCTTCCGCACTGATGACGCCGAAGGCATTGCGCAGCATGTCCACCATGGCATGCCAGACATCGAGAATGCCGAAGAAATTGAGGATCAGCCGCAGCAGATCCGGCGGGCGCATCACGGCAATTTCGGGATCCCGGCCAACGATCACCGTATCGGTGTGATGGCGCGTATGGCTCCAGCGCCAGGTCACCGGATTGCGCATGATCATGAAGCAGGCGATCTGATAGACCGCATCGTTCATCCACCGCGTTTTGAAAGCTGTGCCGTGACCGCACTCATGCCAGCGGCTATCGGATGCCGAACCGTAAAGCACTCCATAGGCAAGGAAAAAGGGCACACAGAGCCAGGAGCCCCAGAAATAGACGCCAAGCCCGGCAAGTAGAATCATCGCACCGAGCCAAATGATCGTGTCGCGAATGGCCGGCGCGTCGGAGCGCTGCATCAGCGCCTTCATCTCCTTGCGCGGAACCTCGGTGTGATACCACTCGGCGGCCGCCAGGCCCATATCGACAGCCTTCCGGCCGCTTTCGCCGAGCAGGCTATAGTCCCGCTTCCTCGTCTGATCCGCCATCGCAACCTCCCGCATGTCATTCCTCCCGGCCTGTGCAGACGAGAATATGTTGACTTTCACCAAGCGACAATGCAGCCTTGATGTATTCTATCAAAACCTATCATTGAGACACATCACAATGATGGATTCTTGCAAAGGACCAGCGGTGAAGCGACCAACGATCCAGGATCTGGCGGATGCCTCCGGCGTCAGCGTAGCAACAGTCGATCGCGTGCTGAACGGTCGTCATCGCGTTCGTGAGGAGACGGCGCGAAGGGTCTATAACGCAGCTGCCTCAATCGGCTACCATGCGGTCGGCCTGCTCAGACAGCGCGTTTTCCAGGATCTCCCGCACCATCGGCTGGGCTTTCTTTTGCAGCGCCCGACGCAATCCTTCTATCAGACGCTCGCCCGCGAAATCGAACATGCCGCGCATGCCCACACAACGTCTCGCATCACCGCTCAGGTCGAATATGCGACGGCATCGACGCCGGCCGCGATCATCGAAACCTTGAAGCTTCTTGCCAGCCGCAACCAGGCCATCGCCTTGGTCGGCCCCGACTATCCTGCCGTCGCCGCCGAAGTGGAAGCGTTAAAGGCCAGGGGAATCCCGACCTTCTCGATCCTGTCCGATCTCGCAAGCGGCGTGCGGCAGGGCTACGTCGGATTGAACAATCGAAAGGTCGGTCGCACAGCCGCCTGGATGATCGCAAAGGCCGCCAAGCGGCCAGGAAAGGTCGTCTGTTTCGTCGGCAGCCACCGCTACCACGGACACGAGTTGCGCGAGATCGGCTTCCGCTCGTATTTCCGCGAGAACGCTCCTGAGTTCGAAGTTCTCGAGACTCTGATCAATCTCGAAACGCCCGAGATAACCCATGAGGCCACCGTCAATCTCCTCAAGGAACATCCGGATCTGGTCGGATTCTACGTCTGCGGTGGCGGAATGGAAGGCGCGATCTCTGCTGTGCGCGAGGAGGGCCTCGCAGGCAAGCTCGTCGTCGTCGTCAACGAACTGACGCCGGATTCGCACTCGGCCCTCGCCGATGATGTTGTGACCATGGCCATAGCCACGCCCGTCAAAAGCCTATGCAGCGAACTGGTCACCTTGATGACGGCATCCATCGGATCAGAAGGCGACGCTGTCCCCGGACAGTCGTTTCTGCCGTTCCACATCTACACTTCAGAGAATATTTAGCTGCTCTCAACCAATTTCGACTGCGCTCGGCCCCTTTCAGGTATGCGTCAGTTTTATGACAGATAGTAAGCAACTGCTGCGGTGGACTGAAGTTCGCCCGTGCGAACAACCAGACACCGAAGGCCCCCGCCTCTTGAAACGACAGTCGCCTTATAGGCCACAAATTGGCAGCATTTCGCTGTCCGCCATCACGGCGCTCTATCTCGTCCTGTTCACCAACCGGACTTTCTGGGGAAAGGTTCACGCTTACCTCGGCGCGACACCGATCGCGGTCGCCGCCCTCTACCTCGCGGTATCTGTTCTGTTCGTGGCCTTTGCCACGGCCTTCTCGGCAAAGTACGTCATCAAACCGGTCCTGATCTTCCTCGTTCTCGCGGCTTCGCTTGCCGCGTGGTTTACCGACTCCTTCGGCGTGATTGTCGATTCGGACATGATCCGAAACGCGATGGAAACCACACCTGCCGAAGCAAATCACCTGATCACGCCGGATTTCCTTTGGCATGTCCTTCTGTTCGCTGTCATCCCGATCGCGTTGATCCTGTGGGTCAGGGTGGTTCACCGCCCGGTGCTGCAGAAGCTCTGGTGGAACAGTGTGACGATCGTCGGCTGCCTCCTGATATTCGGCGCCGTCGCGGGCGTCTACGCCAAGGAATACACCGCGGCAATCCGGCAGCACCGCGATATCGTTAAGAGCCTGAACCCTGTCACCCCGATCGTTAGCACCACACGATACTTCATCCAGGCGCGCAAGGAAGCGCGGCTTATCGTCAAGCCGCTCGGCACCGACGCCAAAGTCGTTCCAGTCATGGACGCCCACAAGCCGCGCGTGACGATCATCGTTGCTGGAGAGACGGCAAGGGCGATGAACTTTTCGCTCGGCGGTTACCGTCGCGACACCAACCCCGAGCTTCGGAAGCAGGGCGTTACCTACTTCCCGCAGACGACGAGCTGTGGCACTGCGACGGCTACGTCGATCCCTTGCATGTTCTCGCAGTTCACGCGCGCGAACTTCACCCACACGAAGGGTATGGAGAATGAGGGCTTGATGGATGTCCTCGCCCACGCCGGGATCGATGTGGCCTGGTTCGACAACAACACCGGCAGCAAGGGCGCGGCCGCGCGCATCAACTTCGTCAACCTCGCGAATTCGACCGACCCACGTTTCTGCAAGAACCGTGAATGCCAGGATGGCATCTTTTTCGACAAACTGGACGCATGGCTGAACGGCGTGACGAAGGATAGCGTGCTTGTGCTGCATCAGATCGGCAGCCATGGGCCAGCCTACTATCTGCGCTATCCAAAGGAATTCCGGAGGTTTATGCCTGAGTGCGAGACGGCCGAGCTGGGGAAGTGCAAGGACGATGAGATCGTCAATGCCTATGACAACTCGATCCTCTACACCGACCATTTCCTTTCCACTGTCATCGACAGGCTCAAGGCCCGCAGCGACAAGATCGCCAGCGGATTGATCTACATGTCGGATCACGGCGAGTCGCTCGGCGAAAAGGGTCTCTACCTTCACGGCACACCCTACATCCTTGCTCCCGAGGAGCAGACACACGTTCCGTTCCTCGTCTGGCTCGATCCCGATTTCACGGCTTCGATGGCGCTCGACAAGACATGTCTTGGCCAGTCGGCTGCACAGCCCACATCCCACGACAACCTGTTCCACAGCGTGCTCGGGATGATGAATGTCTCGACATCCGCCTATAACGCGAAGCTCGACGTCTTTGCTGGATGCAGGACAGGCCGCACCTCCTAGCTAGGAGCGCGCCGCCCACGAAAGACCGCGGCGAAGAATGAGGCGCATGTAAGGGTGATCGAACTCGCTCGCGACATGGCCAAGTGCCGTATAGAACACGCGTCCCGCGCCGAAGTGGCGCTTGAAGGCGACCGGCATCGTGACGTTGCGGGCGGTCGCATCATACTCCCCGGAAAAGCTCGTCGTCGCCAGAATATCGACCGACGGATCATAGTGAAGATAATATTGCTCTGACCGGTAATCGAAATCGGGAATACCTTCCATCACCGGGTCGTGCTGGCGCGTCACGTTGACGCGAAAGTCGATGATGTTGCCGGGATGGGCGACCCAGGTAACGCCGGAGACATAACGGAACGGCGCACTCTCCTTGAACGAGGTCGCAAGCGCCCCGTGATGTCCGCCGAGGCCGACGCCACCACGCACGGCCTCCACCAAGCCATCGGCATGCGCCTTCTCGAGCTTCTCGCCGGTAATAACGGGCACAAGCAGATCGGCCTTCGCGATCGCGGCTGAGCCAAATATGCCCACGTCGGCGGTCACCTCGACGGCAAAACCATCCTCTCGCAACAGCTCGCCGACACGGTGCGCACAGGCTTCAGGTTCATGACCGCTCCAGCCGCCCCATACGATAATCGCTTTGCGCATACCCGCCTCCATTTGCAAACGCATCAAGCCACGGCATTGAAACAGGTGGCCCTATCTTTACCCTTTACGACAGGAGCAGCGACACAAGCCAGTGCCAGGCGAGGAGATCACATTTTCTGACAGCCATCGGAAGTCGGAACTTTCCGACCTGTACGGCGTTTGAGGCGTAAAAGAGAGGAGTGCTCGCCATGCGTATGAAGCTGACGTTGCTTGCATTCGCATATCTTATTGTCAGCGGCCTGCTGCTTGCGACCGCCTACAAATCGACAGGGCCAATTACCACGCCGAAGACGGACAGAGTGGCCGTTTTCGAAATGGAACGCTTCGCTGGCTGAGGGTTAGCTACGCTATCTTGATATCATTGCGCACGGGTCGTGTTCCGGCGATGGCTCGTGCGACGGCCGTTGCGCGCTCGATTTCTGCCGCGGTGGCAACAAGGCCGGTCAATACAACAGCGCCATCATCGAGCGTCACGTTTACATCCGCAGCGTCAATCCCACCAGCGACAGCCAGAGCATTCGCCACGGCCTCCTCGAGCGCTGCATCCTTGTCAGCCCCGGACTCCGGCTCATAAGGCTCGCCAAAGAACGTCGGTTGCTTGAAAACCATCTGCCTTCCTCCTGCTTCGACCATAACAAAACGCGGCAATCGGCCAGTTGGTTTCGCTCCGCGGCAAGAGATCGCTGACGAAGGCAGTGGCATCCTGCTGGGCGTTAGATTTCTGCTGCGCCGCACACTTGCCGCCTATTTCAATCCCCTGTACAGCCAGAGCCAATGCAAGTGTTTTGGCGAAATCACCGATGATAGCAGGCGAAAGCGCGCCGAGGCGCCTTAGTATTTTTGGCTCAACCGGCTCGATCGGACAAAATACGCTCGACGTTGTCGAGCAATTGGGCGGACGGGACTGCTACGAGATCGCTGTCGTCACCGGCAACGAGAACGTCCAGTTGCTGGCGCAGCAGGCAAAATCGTCTGGCGCCAGGTTTGCGGTCACCGCAAGCGACGACAAGTATCACTCGCTGAAGGAAGAACTGTCCGGCAGCGGCATCGCCGTGGCTGCCGGCGTATCGGGCCTGGCGGAAGCCGCGGACCTCGAGGCGGATTGGGTCATGGCCGCCATTGTCGGTACGGCCGGACTGGCGCCGACGCTTGCCGCGGCCCGTAAGGGCGCCACGATTGCGCTCGCCAACAAGGAATGCCTGGTGTCGGCCGGCGATCTGTTCGTCGATGCCGTGGCGAAGGGCGGCGGACGGCTGATCCCGGTCGACAGCGAACACAGCGCGATCTTCCAGTCTCTGGACGAGGATCAGCGGCACGCCGTCGAACGGATCATCCTGACGGCTTCGGGCGGTCCGTTCCGCACCTGGTCGCGTGCCGACATGGCGAATGTGACTGCGGCGACGGCGCGAGCGCACCCCAACTGGTCAATGGGATTGAAGATCTCGGTCGGCAGCGCCTCGATGTTCAACAAGGCGCTGGAGATGATCGAGGCGAAGCATCTCTTCGGCGTGCGGCCCGATCAGATCGAAGTAATCGTGCATCCGCAGTCGATCATCCACTCCATGGTCGGCTACACCGACGGGTCGATCATCGCCCAGCTCGGTTGCCCCGACATGCGCACGGCGATCGGCTACGCGCTCGACTACCCGCGCCGACCAACATTGAATGTCGAGCGGCTGGATTTTGCCAAGCTCTCACGCTTGGACTTCGAGGCACCTGACGAAGAACGCTTTCCGGCACTGAGGCTGGCGCGCACCGCGCTGGAACGCGGCGGACTGCAGGGCGCCATCATGAACGCGGCCGAGGAAATTGCGTTCCATGCCTTCGTCGAGGAACGGATCGGTTTCCTTGCAATGGCCGACATTGCCGAAGCGGTGATGGACAAGATGATCGCAACCGGCGAAGCGAAGACGATGGACGACGTCTTTGCTGCTGACGCCGAGGCCCGCAGGCTTGCGGCGGAACTGGTAGCCTTCAACGAAAAGGCCGCCTGACGGCGGCCTTGGTTTCCCAAATACGCGAACCCTTAGGCCACGTGCCGGGCCAATGCACAGCGCGACCAAAGTGAATGCAGCGCCTCGACCAGATGCTCGATGTCCGCATCGCTGTGCAGCGGCGTCGGGGTGATGCGCAGGCGCTCGGTCTTCTTCGGCACCGTCGGGTAGTTGATCGGCTGGACGTAGACACCGCAATTGTCGAGCAGCAGATCCGAGATCCACTTGCACTTGGCGGCATCGCCGACCATCACAGGCACGATATGGCTCGGGTTCGGCATATGCGGAATGCCGCGCTGATCGAGCAGTGCCCTCAGCTTGCGGACCCGCTCCTGATGCCGCGCCCGCTCGAACGGGCTGACCTTCAGATGCTGGATCGAGGCAACCGCACCGGCGGCAAGCGCCGGCGGCAGCGCCGTCGTGAAAATGAAGCCGGACGCGAAAGAGCGGATGAAGTCGCAGAGCGCCGTCGAGGCAGCTATGTAGCCGCCCATGACGCCGAACGCCTTGCCGAGTGTTCCCTCGATCACCGTCAGGCGATCCATCAGGCCCTCGCGCTCGGCAATGCCGCCGCCGCGCGGTCCGTACATGCCGACGGCATGCACTTCGTCGAGATAGGTCATTGCGCCGTACTTGTCGGCGAGATCGCAGATCTCCTTGATCGGGGCGATGTCGCCATCCATCGAATAGACGGATTCGAACGCGATCAGCTTCGGCGCCTTCGGATCGGCAGCCGCCAGCTTGGCTTCGAGATCGGCGACGTCGTTGTGCTTCCAGATCACCTTGTCGCACTTGGCATAGCGGATGCCTTCGATCATCGAGGCGTGGTTCAGCGCGTCCGAGAAGATGATGAGGCCGGGGATCTTGGCACCGAGCGTACCGAGTGCCGCCCAGTTCGAGACATAGCCCGAGGTGAAGATCAGCGCCGCTTCCTTGCCGTGCAGGTCGGCCAGCTCGCGCTCAAGCAGAACGTGGTAGTGGGTGGTGCCAGAAATATTCCGGGTGCCTCCCGCACCCGCGCCACAGTGATCGATAGCGTTCTTCATCGCCTCGATCACCTTGGGATGCTGGCCCATGCCGAGATAGTCATTGGAGCACCAGACTGTAACGTCCTGCGGGCCGTTCTCCGTGTGTCGCGTGGCGCGTGGAAAGCTGCCGCGGTGACGCTCAAGATCGGCAAAAACGCGATAACGGCCTTCCGTGTGAAGCCCATCCAGCTCGTTTTTAAAGAACGCTTCGAAATCCATCATCTGCTCCAGTATCGTGCGAGCGTTTTTTTGCCAACGGACGCGCGCACGTCAACCCTTTGCCCTCGCTTTACCATTAACTGCGTCAAAAGGCCCATAGTCTTGAATTATTTTAATTCGAAAAAGCTCATTTTGAGGCAGATGCGATGAAAAATCGCGAGGCAGTCTGACTGCCTCGCGATTGGCCGGCTTCATCAACCAGCGGCGGCAACGGCGCGTTTGGCCATCACTTTGATCAGGTTGGCGCGATATTCCGCGCTAGCATGCAGGTCCGACATCAACCCGGCGGGTTTGACGTCAACCCCAACGACCGAACCGGAAGACCAGTTGGCGTTAAGAGCTGTTTCCATGGCCGACTCGCGGAAGACGCCATTCGAACCAGCCCCGGTGACGGCGACCCTTACGCCCCCAGCACCTTTGGCAACGAAAACCCCGGTCATTGCGTAGCGCGACGCCGGATTTGGAAACTTCGAATAGCCGGCCTTGTCGGGCGCCTCGAAGCTTACCGCCGTGAGCAGTTCGCCCTCCTCCAATGCCGTCTCGAAAAGACCGGTGAAGAAATCGTCGGCGAGGATCTCACGCTTGTTGGTGATGATGCGTGCATTCAGCGCCAGCATGGCCGACGGGTAGTCCGCTGCAGGGTCGTTGTTGGCGATCGAGCCGCCGATCGTGCCCATGTGCCGGACATGCGGATCGCCGATCATGCCGGCGAGGTCGCAGATCGCGGGACAAACCGCACGCAGAGCCGCCGATGCGGCAACTTCGGCATGCGGAGTCGCTGCCCCGATGGTCACCTTGCGACCATCGACCTTGATTCCCTGCATCGCGGGAATATGCCTGAGATCGACGAGATCGCTCGGCGCGGCGAGACGTTGCTTCATCGTCGGGATCAGTGTCATGCCACCGGAAACATATTTGCCTTCCGATGTGCCCGAAATCATCCTGACGGCTTCATCGACCGAGGACGCGCGGTGATAGTTGGCCTGATACATCGTCGTTCCTCCTCAATGAACCGCGCGCGCTGCCATCCACACCTTCTGCGGCGTGGCGGGCATCGTCAGCATGTTGTTGCCGATGGCATCGGTGATGGCATTGATGAGCGCCGGCGGAGATCCGATGGCACCAGCCTCGCCGCAGCCCTTGATGCCAAGCGGATTGCTCGGGGACGGCGTTACCTGATGCGAGACCTTGAACGACGGCAGATCATCGGCGCGCGGCATGGCGTAATCCATGAAACTTGCCGTCAACAGCTGCCCATTCTCGTCATAATGCACGGCCTCGAGCAGAGCCTGACCGATGCCCTGTGCGATACCGCCATGCACCTGGCCTTCAACGATCATCGGGTTGATGATGTTGCCGAAATCGTCCGCCGCGACGAACTGGATGATCTCCGTCTTGCCGGTTTCCGGATCGACTTCGACTTCGCAGATGTAACAGCCGGCCGGGAAGGTGAAGTTGGATGGGTCGTAGAAGGCGGTCTCCTTCAGCCCCGGCTCCATGCCGCTCGGCAGGTTGTGCGCGGTGTAGGAGGCGAGCGCCACCTGGAACCACGGTAGGCTCTTGTCGGTGCCGGCAACCTTCACCTCGCCGTTCTCGATGACGATATCGCCCTCGTCGGCTTCCATCAGGTGAGCGGCGATCTTTTTGGCCTTGGCTTCGACCTTGTCGAGCGCCTTGACCACGGCCGACATGCCTACGGCGCCGGAGCGTGAGCCATAGGTGCCCATGCCCATCTGCACCTTGTCGGTGTCGCCGTGGACAATCGACACGCTGTCCAGCGGAACGCCGAGACGATCCGACACAAGCTGTGCGAAGGTCGTTTCGTGCCCCTGCCCGTGGCTGTGCGACCCGGTGAGCACTTCTATGGTGCCTACCGCATTGACCCGTACCTCGGCGGATTCCCATAGACCAACGCCTGCACCAAGCGAGCCGACCGCCTGCGAGGGAGCGATGCCGCACGCCTCGATGTAGCAGCTCATCCCGAGGCCGCGCTTCAGGCCGCGGCTTGCCGCCTCTGCCTTGCGCGCCGCGAAGCCGTTCCAGTCGGCGGCCTGCATGGCGGCATTGAGTGATGCCTCGTAGTCACCGGCGTCATAGTTCATGATGACAGGCGTCTGGTGCGGGAAGGAGCGGATGAAGTTCTTCCGCCGCAGCTCGGCCGGCGAAATGCCAAGCTCGCGGGCTGCCGTTTCCATCGTCCGCTCGAGCAGGTAGGTGGCCTCGGGGCGACCAGCGCCACGATAGGCATCAACCGGCGCGGTGTTGGTATAAACCGTACGCACATTGGCATGGATGGCCGGAATATCGTACTGGCCCGACAGCAACGTTGCGTAGAGGTAGGTCGGAACCGCCGACGAAAACAGCGACATGTAGGCACCGAGATTGCAGATGGTGTCGACTTTTAGCCCAATGATGCGGTGGTCGCTGTCAAAGGCCATCTTTACCTTGGAGACATGGTCGCGGCCATGGGCGTCTGTCAGGAAGGCCTCGGTTCGATCGGAATTCCACTTCACCGGCACGCCGGTCTTCTTGGAAGCCCAGAGACAGACGATTTCCTCCGGATAGATGTAGATCTTCGATCCAAATCCACCGCCGACATCGGGAGCAATCACCCGCAGTTTGTTCTCCGGCGCGACATTGTAGAAAGCACTCATCACCAGGCGGGCGACATGCGGGTTCTGGCTCGTGGTGTAGCAGGTATAGTGATCTTCGGCGGCGTCGTAGATCCCGAGCGCAGCACGCGGCTCCATCGGATTGGGCGACAGGCGGTTGTTGTGGATCTCGATTTCGGTGACATGTGCCGCTGCGGAAATAGCCTTGTCGGTTGCCGCGCCATCACCGAGTTCCCAGTCGAAGATCAGATTGTTCTGAGCTTCCGGATGGATCTGGGGCGCACCGGACTTCAGCGCGTCGACAGCCTCGACGACAACGGGCAATTCGTCATAGTCGATTACGACGGCCTCTGCGGCGTCCCTGGCCTCCGCGAGCGAGTCGGCAACCACGATGGCAACAGCATCGCCAACGTAGCGGACAGTCTCGACTGCCAGCGGACGCCAAGCCCCCATCTTCATTGGCGAACCATCCTTCGAATGGATCATCCAGCCGCAGATGAGGTTGCCAATACCGTCGGCAAGCAGCTGCTTGCCGTCAAGCACGTCGATGACACCCGGCATGGCCTTGGCCGAAGCCGCATCGATTCCCGTGATCTTGGCGTGTGCATGTGGACTGCGGATGAAATAGGCGAATTTCATGCCCGGCACGACCATGTCGTCCGTGTAGCGACCCTTGCCGGTCAAGAACCGTTTATCTTCCTTGCGTGCGACGCGTGCACCAATTCCTTCAACACCCATGATGTCCTCCCAATGGGGTTTCGGGCCTGGCATTCCGCCAAAGCGAATCGTATTCGGCAGTCAGCCAGACAATTCCTGAGAGCTATTCGGCCGCCTGCTTGGCGGTGCCGTGCATCTGTTCGTTGGCAGAAAGGACGGCTTTGACGATGTTGTGATAGCCGGTGCACCGACAGATGTTGCCGTCGAGCTCATGGCGGACCGTCTGTTCGTCCAGCTGGCCGCCGTGGCGCGAAATCATGTCGACGGCCGTCATCACCATACCGGGCGTGCAGAAGCCGCATTGCAGACCGTGATGCTCCTTGAAGGCGGCCTGGACAGGATGCAATTCACCGTTGCTGGCGAGCCCCTCGATAGTGGTGACCGTGGAACCCGACGCTTGGACAGCAAGGATCGAACAGCTCTTCACCGACTTGCCATCCATGTGAACGACACAGGCACCGCATTGGTTTGTATCACAGCCGACGTGGGTTCCCGTCAGGCCGAGTTTTTCGCGAATAAAATGGACAAGAAGCGTACGCTCTTCACAGTCACCGCTGACTGCCCGGCCGTTCACCGTCAGTTTCACTTTCGCCATGATTTCCTCCTCGCGCCTCCTCCAGGCACGGACGGTATCATTTGACGTTTTCGCTTTAGGATCAACCACTACTTTCGGGAGGTTAGTTAAATTCGCCGTGTCCGGTTGCGTCGAATTTGGACGAAAGTTGCAGCTCCATTGTGCGAAAGGTGAGCATCGAAGGCAGGCTGCTCTTTTTGCGCCACAGTTTGACGACTAGCATGACAAAAACAAGAATCAGGGACGGCCACCGCTCTTTCGAGGGCGACCAACCTAGGAGAAGAATTTGATTAAGAAGATTGTTGCATTCGCTTTGATTGGATTTTCGATTGCAAGCTGCACGCCGACCCAGCAGGGCGCCGGTATCGGCGCTGCCTCCGGCGCAATTATCGGGGGTGCAGTAACAGGCAATGTTCGTGGCGCTGCGGTTGGCGCGGCGATCGGCGGTGTATCTGGCGCCCTGATCGGCCGTGTCGCCGAGCAGCCGGGACAGTGTTATTACCGCGACCAGTACGGTCGCCGGTACATCGACGATTGCCGCGGCGGCTATTGAGCGGCGCAAAACTGTCTCGAAATCCCGGGCGTGAAGCCCGGGATTTCTCGTTTTTTCCACCATTTCAGCGGCCAGGCGATTTAAAACGGTACACGCCGAGGAAATTTGCCGCTAAGGTTGCCGCCGGCCGGGGGGCGCGAAGCAATTCTAGTGTAACCAAAAGCGGCGGATGCAGATTAGAGGGCAGGCACCGAAACCGGGTATAGCGTATCGGCGCGCAGGCACCATACTGGTGGTCGCGGCGGCATTCGCGTTTTCGCCGGCTTTGATCTCGGAGGCTTTCGCCTTCAAGCTTTTCGGCATCACATTGTGGGGCAAGGATGACGACTCCGCGGCCGACCAGGTGCCTGATCCTGTCCGCTACGATGTCACGCTCACGACCGACAGCAGCGATCCGGATCTCAAGGAAGCACTGGAAAACAGTTCACGTCTGGTGGGCGACAAGGATCGACCCGTGTCGGGCGACCTCGGCGTCGTCGTCAAGGCCAGAGACGATCGCGAACGGCTGATCGCCGCCCTTTATGAGAAGGCGCGCTACGGCGGCGTGGTGACAATCAGAGTCGATGGCAGGGATATCGACGCTCTTCCGCCCAATCCGACCTTCAATCGCTCACGTCCTGTCCCGGTTACGATCAACGTTGCTGCGGGTCCTGTCTTCAAAGTTCATGAGGTTCAGTTCGGCGGCGACGCCGCCCGCCGCAACCCCGCAGACTACGATCTTGCTCCCGGCGAGACGGCTGGCTCGTTGACCATCATCAAGGCCGGCGACACGATTGTCGAACAGTTGAAAAGCGAAGGCCGCCCGCTGGCGAAGCTGACGACTCGCAAAGTCGTCGCTGACCACAGGACAAACACCGTCGACATCGTTCTCGCCGCCGAAGGCGGTCCGGTAGCGCCGGTCGGCGACGTCGACGTCACGGGCGCAAAGGCCGTAAGACCGGGCTTCATCCAGCGCTACTCGCGGCTGAACAGGGGCGAGCAATATTCGCCCGAAGCATTGAAGAAAGCCGGAGAGCGACTGCGCGCATTGGGGGTCTTCTCCAGCGTGACCATTCACGAGGCAGACGCTCTGGCACCGGATGGCACGTTGCCGATGACGATCGAGGTATCGGAGGGAAAGCAACGCTATCTCGGTATCGGCGCCCAGTATTCGACCACGGACGGCTTCGGGATCAACGGCTATTGGGGTCACCGCAATCTCTTCGGAGAAGCGGAAGCACTGCGCATCGAAGGGTCGGTGGGCCGCCTGGGCGAAACGACCAACGTTGGCGATCTCGACTATTCAGCAGGTGTCACTTTTACCAAGCCCGGCGCGTTCGTTCCGGCCGCGACCCTCCGGGCCAGCATCCTTGCCAAAACCGAGAACCCCGATGCCTACACCGCAAAGCTCGTCACTGCGTCCCTCGGCCTTTCCTACGAACTGTCCGACCTGGATACGATAACCGGCGCCGGCGAGGTGAGCTGGGAACGTGATGACGATGCCTTTGGCAACAACAGCTACCTGACCTTCTCACTGCCCTTGCAGTACGACCGCGACGCACGCGACAACAAGTTCGACCCGACCGAAGGCTATCGGGGAATGCTCAAGGCGACGCCAAGCTACGAGACCTACAACGGCACCTTCTTCTCGAGCGTCGAGGGCTTGATCACCGGATATCACGCATTGGGAGCGGAGGACCGCATCGTTCTTGCCGGCAAGCTTTCCGCAGGCTTTCTCGTAGGGGCAGACGACCTCCAGAACATTCCTGCTACACGCCGATTCTTCGCTGGCGGCGGCGGCTCGGTTCGCGGCTTTAGCTACCAGGAGATCTCGCCCCGGAACGCGGACAACGAAGAGACCGGCGGAACATCCTATGTCACCGCATCGTTCGAGACCCGCGTAAAGATCACCGATACGATCGGCATAGTGCCGTTCATCGATGTGGGGACGGTTTCAGCCGACATCGCGCCCGATTTTTCCGACATTCGGGCGGGTGCGGGCATCGGCATTCGCTATGCGACGCCGTTTGGTCCATTGCGGCTTGATTTTGCCGTGCCACTCAACAAGTACGAGGATGGCACGGATTACGGTATCTACGCCGGCATCGGCCAGGCATTCTAACATACTGGCAACCCGCGGCGCCTTCATGTGCCTTGAGCCGCCACAGAAACGGAGTAATGTCCGCGCCCATGCAGACACTGGCGAAAATCTTGAACTGGATTGTGCGGCTGCTCGGCTATTCCGTCGGCACCCTCCTCATCCTGCTTGCCATCGCCATCGGTGTTTTCGGCTTCACATCCTTTGGCGCGCGCATCATCACCGACAGGGTCGCCTCCATCATCTCCAACCGGGACATGACCATCAAGGTTCAGGAGCCGGAGGGACTGCTGACGGGTGGGCTGCGGGCGAGCCAGATTGTGCTCTCCGACACCAAGGGCGTCTTCGCTCAGGTCGATGGCCTTGCCATAAGCTGGAATCCGCTCGCGCTCCTTACCGGCAGGTTCCATGCAAGAAGCATTGAAGCTACGGCTATTCACGTGCTGCGGCAGCCGGTGCGCACGCTACCGTCGCGCCCGGCCGCAACAGGCGAAGCCGACACCGGCTTTTCGTTGCCCGTCAAGATCGACATCGACAAGATCGCCCTGCCGGAAATCAACCTTGCTCAACCTCTGATCGGACGGGCTTTCTCGCTTGCCGCGGACGGCAGCATGCGGGCCGACAATGACGGGGGCAATGCGTCGATCAACGTGCATCGGCACGATGCCCCGGATGCCAAGCTGATCGCAGATGCCGCCTTCCTGCCGGACCGCAATCAGTTGCGGCTCAAAGCAAAGCTGACGGAACCGAAGGGTGGGCTGCTCGCTGGCCTGCTGGGGCTGCCTGGCAACCCGGCGGTGGAGATTGGCTTGACGGGAGACGGCCCCCTCTCGGATTGGCGGGGACAGCTGCAAGCCGCTCTCGATGGACAGCAGCGCGCCTCGATCGAGGCGCATCACACCCTGACGCCGGAGAACCTTCATCACCTTGACCTGAAGGGCGGTGGCGACCTCAGCTCGCTGCTGCCGGCCGCCTTCCGTCCGCTCTTTGCGGGACAGACGAACATCGACGTCGCCGCGAACTTCGACAATAGAGGCAAGATCGACATCCAGACCGGCAATCTGGCGACCGGCGCCGTTGTCATCGCGGCATCAGGCACGCTCGATCCAAAAGGCAACAACAGTCTTAACGCCAATCTGTTGGGAACGTCCGGGCCAGTTGATTTCCGTTGGCCTCTGGCTGACGGTGAAGCCCGTCTCCTGGTAGCGGGTATCAATCTTTCGTTGACGGGCGACGCGAAGGCTTCCCGCCTTAATGCCAGCGCCTCGCTCGATTCGGCCGCCTTGCCACAGGCGACGATGGGCAACGTGAAGCTGACCGCCAAGAGCGACAACTTCAATCTCGCCGGTCGCACGGGAAGCGTTCAGATTACGCTTGCCGCAGGTGACACGTCATTCGTCAATCCCGACATCGATCGTGCCATCAAAGGCCCGGTCACGATCACGCTGCCATTGCAGATCTCCCCGGACGCGCTCGGCTTCAACGGTGCCACGATCGAAAGCGCGGCAGCGAACGCAAACCTCAACGGCTCCTATAAGCTGAGCGCCAGCGCGATTACGGGCAACATCAAGCTGACTGCTCAACCGGCCGCACTGCCGCCGGCGGTCGCAACCCGTTTCAATGCTCCGATCGTCATCGAGGGTCAGGTTGCGGGAACGATTCCCTCGAAGTTCAACATCTCGAACCTCTCCATCAAGTCGAACGCGCTCGAAGCGACCGGCCAAGTGGTGCTCGACGAGGAGAACCTCGACGCCAACCTTTCCGGTCGCATTCCCAACGTTCAGGCGCTGCTGGAAACCGCATCGGGCGAGCTGAACTATCAGCTGAGCGCAAAGGGGAATGTCTCTGCTCTCGCGGTAGCGGCTAACATCAAGGGGCCGTCACTCGTGATGGCCGGGCGTCAGGTCAAGCAACTCGAGCTCAGTCTTTCGGGAACGGCCGATCCAAAGGCACCAAAGGCGCAAATCATGGCTAGGGGCACGATCGACAACCAGCCAATCAACGTTGCCACGGCTGTCCAGGTCGTTGACGGGAAGGTGCAGCTTCCGTCGATTGCCGGCGACGTTGGCAAAAACCGACTGACCGGCCACCTCGAACTGTCACCTGCTTTCGAGCCGACCGGACAGGCGACGTTTGACTTTCCGGATATCGGCCTTCTCGCGGCACTGGGCGGACAGAAGGCGGAAGGTGACCTGAAGGGATCGGTCGATATTGCCAACGACAGCGGTAAGATCGCCCTCAAAGTCGTCGCATCCGGCAGCGGCCTGAAGCGCGATACCTTTGCCATCGTCGGCCCTGACATCAACGTCGCCGTTACCGACCTCAAGGCTTTTGCCGCGACGGGCACAATCACCGCGCAGGAGCTTGCCTCCGGGCCTAACAAGGCGGAGAGCCTGGCGCTCAATTTCACGCAGCAGCAGAACCGGACAAACTTCGATCTCGGCGCCACCTATGACGCCAATCCGTTGGTCGCATCCGGCAGCGTCGAAGTGAACGCCGGCACGACGCTGCTTCGCCTGGACCGCTTCTTGGCCAAACCCCGCAACATCCAGGTAGAGCTTGCATCGCCGTCAGAGGTGTCGATCAGTGGCGGCACGGTGACGCTGAGTGCCGTCGAACTGAAGACCGGCGACGGCTCGGTTCACGTCAGCGGCACGGTCGGCGAAACTCTCGATATCAAGGCTGACATCCGGAACCTGCCCGCAAGCCTGGCCAATAGCTTCGTTCCGAAGCTCGATGCCGCAGGCACGATCTCGGGCAAGGTTGCCGTGACCGGAACGCCAGCGGCACCCATCGCCAATTTCGACCTGGATTGGAAGGACGCGGCCACGAGCCAGACAAAGGGCGCCGGCCTTTCGCCCCTGGCGATCGATGCAAGCGGGACGTTTGCCAACAACACGCTGGACTTTGAAACGAACGCCAACGGCAAAGGCGGAGTCTCGCTGAAAGCCGCCGGCAGTGTCGTCACTGGCGGCCCGGATGCGCAATCGCTGAAGGTCGATGCGGATATCATCAACATCCCAGCGGGCTTGGCGAACGCATTCGTTCCGGACCTGGCTGCCGAAGGTTCGATCTCGGGCAACGTCACCGCAGCCGGAAAGCTGCCAGCACCGACGCTGGACTTCAAACTGAATTGGAAGAATGCCGCAACGAGCCAGACCCGAAGTGCGAAGCTCTCATCGCTTGGGCTGACGGCGAGCGGCAATCTCAAGGACAACATTCTCAACTTCGATGCCGACGCACGTGGCAGCGGCGGCATGTCACTGCAGGCAAGCGGCAATTTCGTCGTCGCCGGCGCCGAGGCTCAAACACTGAAACTCGATGGGCAGATCGCCAACATTCCGGCCGCGCTCGCCAACGGGTTTGTTCCGAATCTTGCCGCAGAAGGCATGATATCGGGAACCATATCGGCCACCGGCAAGTTGCCGAAGCCAGCGGCAACCTTCGATCTCACCTGGAAAGACGCCGCCACCAGCCAAACCAGGGCAGCGCGCCTTTCGGGCATGCGCTTGGCAGCGAAGGGCAACTTCGCCGATGAAAAATTGAACGTCCAGGTCGACCTTACGGCCAATGGCGGTATGGCGCTGAACGCCTCCGGCAATGTCTCGCTGGCAGGAACGACAATCGAAAACCTCACTGCTGATGCAACGATACGCAACGTTCCAGCGAGCCTCGCAAACGCCTTCGTATCCGGTCTCGGCGCCAGCGGCACGGTCTCGGGCACGGCATCCGCGTCAGGTACACTGCAACGGCCGACGGCAAGCTTCGACCTGACTTGGAAGGACCTCGCGACTGCCCAAACCAAGGCTGCTCGGCTCTCTAGCCTCGTGCTCGGCGCCAAGGGCACATTCGCCAACAATGTGCTCGACTTCCAGACAAATCTGACTGGCGATGCAGGTTCCGCTCTGTCGGCGAACGGCAAGTTTACCCTCGAGGGTACGACCGTGAAGAGCCTGCAGGCGGATGCGACACTGAGCAACCTTCCCGCCGCGCTGGTGAACAACTTTGCCCCCGATCTTGGTGCCCAGGGAACGATATCGGGCACGGCGACCGCGTCCGGCTCCCTCCCGATTCCCGCCGTCGACTTCAAGCTCAACTGGAACAATGCAGGGACCCGCCAGACCAGGGCGGCCGGCCTTTCGGGCCTCACGCTGAATGCGTCCGGCAATGTCGCGGATAACAAGATCGCCTTCGATGCCACACTGACCAGCAGTCGCAGCAGCCTCCTGAGGGCAAAGGGAACGGCAAACCTGCAGGGAGCAAGCGTCCAGGGTCTATCGGTCGATGCCGACATCGCGAATCTTCCCGCGAGCCTCGCCAACGGCTTTGTCCCTGGCCTCGGCGCGGAGGGAAGCATCTCAGGCACCGCCAAGACGTCTGGGACTCCGAACAATCCGATCATCGACTTCAACCTGGATTGGAAGGACGCGGCAACCACGCAGACACGGGCATCCGGCATCCGGCCGCTTTCAGTAAATGCAGGCGGAAAGCTTGCGAACGGTAGGCTCGATTTTACGACGAACGTCAGCGGCACCGGCGTGTCGATGAAGGCCGGCGGCAACTTCATCATCGCCGGGCAGAACGCCCAATCGCTGACGGTCAATGCTGACATCTCCAATCTTCCCGCCGGGCTTGCCAACGCATTCGTTCCGGGGCTTGCGGCCGAAGGCAATATTTCGGGCACCGTCAGGGCATCGGGCAGGCTGCCGGTGCCTGCTGTGGACTTCAACCTTGACTGGAGAGGGGCAGCGACTAGCCAGACCAGAAGTGCTGGGCTTTCGCCGCTTAGCATCGCTGCGAACGGAAGACTGCAGGACAACCGGCTGACCATCGACACCAATGTGGCCGGCGACAGCGGCCTGTCCCTGCGCGGCGGCGGCAGCGTCACCATTACCGGCAATCGCGCCTTGGACATGCGCTTTTCCGGCAGTCTGCCATTCGCGGTCCTCGGCTCACAACTCGCAGCCCAGGGTTTCGTCGCCGATGGCACTGCCAACCTTAATCTGCAGATCGCCGGAACCGCCGCCGCCCCGTCCATCAACGGGACCGTGGCGACCAGCGGCGCGAGGTTCGTCGATGTCCGGCGCAACCTTGCGATCAACAATCTTGCGGCAGACATCCGGTTCAACGGCAACGAAGCCGTGATCTCCCGGCTCACCGGTCAGCTCGCCAGCGGCGGCAGCATCTCGGTTTCTGGCAGCGTCGGGATACAGCCCGCTTCCAATTTCCCCGCCAATATCGACGTCAGGCTCGATAGGGCCGTCTATGTCGATGGAACGCTCGTCGTGGCGACCGTCGATGGCACGATCGGCCTGCGCGGTCCGCTACTCGCAAACCCCACCCTGAATGGCAGGCTGCGGCTCGAAAGAGCCTCGATCACCGTCCCAGAGAGACTGCCGACCTCGCTGCGTGAGATCGACATCAGGCACATAAACGCCCCGAAAAGTGTTCTCGCCCAGCTGCGCGACGAGACCCAGCAAGGGGCCCGAGCGAAGTCCAACACCATCAATCTCGATCTTCAGTTGGACGCACCCTCGCAGATCTTCGTGCGCGGCCGCGGTATCGATGCTGAACTCGGTGGTAGCGTCACGATTCGGGGAACGGCGGCGGCGCCGATCGTGTCGGGTGGTTTCACCATGCGGCGCGGGCGCATGACGATTCTCAACCGGCGCCTCGATTTCACCAACAGAAGCCGGATCAGCTTCGCCGGCGATCTCACCCCCGCCCTCGATATGGAAGCCAGCTCGACGTCCGGCTCAACGACACTGACGGTCAATGTGGCGGGACTGGCCACGGACCCCTCAATCACCTTCTCGTCGTCGCCGGCCTTGCCGCAGGACGAGGTTCTGGCGCAGCTGATCTTCGGCCAGTCGATGTCCAGGTTGTCGCCGGTTCAAATCGCCCAGCTCGCCGATGCAGTCAGCCAGCTGGCCGGCGGCCGTTCCGGATCGTTGTTCCAGGGCCTTCGCAACCAGCTCGGCGTCGATGACTTCGACGTCAGTACCGATGCCAAAGGCCGCACCAGTGTCAGCGTTGGCCGCTATCTCAACGACCGAACCTATTTCGAACTGCAGCAGACCACCGGCAAGGGCGGCGCCAAGGCGATCATCAATTTCGATGTCGGCCGCGGCGTGAAGTTGCGCGCCGGCGCAGGTGGAGATTGCGAGGGAGAGGCGGGCGTCGTCTACGAGCACGAGTATTAAAAGCTGGTCTTGCTGGTCTTCAGCAGGATATTGGTTTCCGTGGTATTGATCCCATTGATCAGCCGGATGCGCCTCAGCGTTTCGTCGAAGGCGACGAGATCGCGATCCTCGAGTTCGGCGATGAAATCCCATTTGCCGTTGGTGCTGTGCAGGGCACGCACTTGCGGCAAACCGCGAAGCTGATCGGCGACCTTGTCCGCCAGCTTGCCGAGTACCTCGATCATGACAATCGCGCGCACGCCCGCCGCGCGGGTTTCATGGCCGGTGCGCACGGTGAATGCCGTGATGGTGCCATTGGCAACCAACCGATCGATGCGGGCTGCGACTGTCGCGCGAGATGCACCCGTCATTGCCGCTAGCGAAGAGACTGGCGTACGTGCATTGTGCCGCAGAGCGCTGAGAAGTTCCTGATCGAGATCGTCCATGGCTGCCACTTTGTCAAAATGCACTTATCAAACTGATCAATCGTAGCGCATTATCGGCACTTTTTCATCTTTTTGTCGCCGTGCCGATATTTCAATATGCTTTCCGAAACGCGAGCTGGAGAAGACGCATGCAGCCACAAGCAAGATCGGTCACGCTCATCGGAGCACCGCTGGAAGAGGGTTCGGGACGCAGGGGCGCCGCGATGGGTCCGGCCGCACTTCGCATCGCAGGCGTCGACCAGACGCTGATCGATCTTGGTCATGATGTCGTCGATGCCGGTGACGTGCATGTCATTCCGGCACGCGATCTGCCGAACCATCCGAAAGCACATAATCTGCGCGTCGTCGGCGCATTCACCCGCGCGCTCGAAGCTGGCGTCTACGAGGCCGCGACGGTCGGGCGCTTTCCGCTGATTCTCGGTGGCGATCATAGCCTGTCCATGGGCACCGTATCCGGCATGGCTCGCTATGCGGCAGAGCAAGGTAGGCCGCTCTTCGTGCTGTGGCTCGATGCCCATTCCGATTTCAATACGCCTGCGACGTCGCCCTCCGGCAACATTCACGGCATGCCGGTCGCTTATTTCTGCGGCAAGGCCGAACTCGCGGAAATCCTGCCGAAGGACCGTCCGTTCGTCGATCCCCAGAACGTCTTCCAGGTCGGTATCCGATCGGTGGATGCGCCGGAGCGCGATCTGATCAAGGAACACGGCGTCAACGTCTTCGACATGCGCTGGCTCGACGAACAGGGCGTTGCCGCGGCGATCCGTCAGGTACTCGGCGCGGTCTCCGATGTAAACGGTCTGCTGCATGTGAGCCTTGATGTCGATTTCCTCGATCCCGAGATCGCCCCCGGCGTCGGTACAACAGTGCCTGGCGGTGCAACCTTCCGGGAGGCGCATCTGATCATGGAAATGCTCTGCGACAGCGGCCTCGTCTCCTCGCTCGATCTTGTCGAACTCAACCCTTTCCTCGACGATCGCGGTAAGAGCGCGCGGATCCTGGTGGAACTGACGGCAAGTCTGTTCGGCCGCCGCATCTTCGACCGTCCGACCCGCGCTGCCTGAGGAGAACCGACCATGAGCAATTCCAAGAATCTGATCGATACCGAACAGCGCCTGGGCGCCCACAACTACAAGCCGCTCGATGTCGTGCTGACCCGCGGCGAAGGTGTCTATGTCTGGGATACGGACGGCAAGCAGTATCTTGATTGCCTGTCGGCCTATTCCGCAGTCAACCAGGGGCATTGCCACCCCAAGATCCTGGCGGCAATGGTCGAGCAGGCCGGCAAGCTGACGCTGACCTCGCGTGCCTTCCGCAACGACCAGCTCGCGCATCTCTACGAGGAACTCGCGGCGCTGACAGGCTCGCATAAGATCCTGCCGATGAACTCGGGCGCCGAGGCTGTCGAAACCGCCATCAAGGCAGTGCGCAAGTGGGGTTACGAAGTGAAGGGCGTGCCAGAAGGCAAAGCCGAGATCATCGTTTGCGCCGACAATTTCCATGGCCGCACGCTAAGCATAATCAGCTTCTCGACCGACCCCGATGCCCGTACCGGCTTTGGCCCCTACACGCCCGGCTTCCGGACAATTCCTTTCGGCGACGCCGACGCATTTGCCGCTGCCATCAACGAAAACACGGTCGCAGCCCTGATCGAGCCGATCCAGGGCGAAGCCGGCGTCATCATCCCGCCGTCAGGTTACTTCAAGCGCGTGCGCGAACTCTGCACCGAAAACAAGGTGACGCTGATCCTTGACGAGATCCAGACTGGCCTCGGACGCACCGGCAAGCTATTGGCCGAGGAGCACGAGGGAATCGAGGCCGACGTCACCCTGATCGGCAAGGCGCTCTCCGGCGGCTTCTATCCGGTTTCGGCGGTGCTTTCCAATTCCGAGGTGCTTGGTGTTCTGAAGCCTGGGCAACATGGCTCGACCTTCGGCGGCAACCCGCTTGCCTGCGCCGTGGCGCGCGCCGCGCTCAAGGTGCTGACCGAAGAAGGCATGATCGAGAACGCCGAAAAGATGGGCAACTATTTCCTGGAAGGGCTGCGCTCCATCCGCTCCAACATCGTCAAGGACGTGCGCGGTCGCGGACTGATGATGGCGGTCGAGCTCGTGCCGGAAGCCGGCGGCGCCCGCCAGTATTGCTACACCCTCAAGGATCGCGGCCTACTCGCCAAGGACACCCACGAGAACACGATCCGCCTCGCCCCGCCGCTGGTCATCACCAAGAGCCAGGTCGACTGGGCCGTCGAGCAGATCGAGAAGACCCTCGCCTGAGGCAGCGAACGGACAATGCGGCGGGAAGGTCATCCCGCCGTTTCCACGTAGCTTCTCCTCATTCCGAGATCCAACCCAACCGAGCGCCTGACCAGAAATCAGCTGCCTCAGTTTAGATTTGGGCAACACTCTTTCGTTAAGGTCTGGAGTAACCGTATCGTTAATCCTTCCTCGGGAGACACGCGCGGTTTGAAGGCAAAGTCCATCCGCGCCAATGGTGGCGCGGTTGCTTCTGCCCTGGCTTTTGACGGTTGGGACAATACTCATGGCTACGATCAATTCCACGAACTTCAGCGGCGATACGCTGGAGATCATTGCCTTCAGACTGCACGATCAGGAATTCTGCGTTAAGACGACGACAATTCGCGAAATCCGCGGCTGGGCACCGTCGACACCGATTCCGCATGCGCCGGCGGACGTCATCGGCGTTATGAACCTTCGCGGCTCGGTAATCCCGATCATCGACCTCGCCTTCAAACTTGGCATGAAGAGCACAGTGGCGAACGAGCGCAGCGCCATCGTCGTGGCCGAAGTCCACAACATGGTCATCGGCATGCTGGTCGATCGCGTCTCGGACATCCTGACGATTTCATCCGGCCAGGTGCAGCCGGTTCCGGAAGTCACAGCGTCCTTTGACCGGGCTTATTGCGAAGGTATCATCGCCTCCGAAAATGGCATGATCTGCTTCCTCAACCTCGCCAAGATGTTCAAGGAAAGCGAAACCGACGAGCTCGCCGCCTGACACCATCACTGGACCCAAAGATAAAAGCCCCTCTTCGAGAGGGGCTTTTTGTTGACAGATACAATCATTATAAGAAATCGATCACAAGTTCTACTGTAGAACGAATATTAAATTCGCTATTTCTTATACACGTCTCATTAACCGCCCCCACTTCATCATCGGTTGTGAAGTCGCTGGTTATTCTCCCTCTATAGTAGGCGCCGCAGGACGGATCGGTCTCCCTTGTGTATCCCTTGAGGTTAATGTGCCCGCGAGCTTCTTCACTGGCTGACGCCGAAATCGGCGCCTGCATCACGAGGGATGGGGAATGTTCGGTCTATCGCCTGATTCTAAGCATGTTCTTGATGCCATTTCGAAGTCACAGGCCATCATCGAGTTCGACCTGAAGGGCAACGTGCTCGCGGCCAATGAGAATTTCTGTGGTGCGCTTGGCTACAGCCTACCGGAGATCGTCGGCAAACATCACAGCATGTTCTGTGATCCAGCTTACACCGCCACTGCGGAATACCGCGAATTCTGGGCCCGTCTCGGCCGTGGCGAATATGATGCCGGCGCCTACAAGCGGCTTGCGAAGGGTGCCCGCGAAATCTGGATCCAAGCCTCCTACAACCCGGTCTTCAAACACGGCAGGCCCTACAAGGTCGTCAAGTTCGCGGCTGATATCACGGACGTGAAGAAGAAGTCCATCGACGATGCGGGCAAGCTGGATGCCATTTCGCGGTCTCAGGCTGCCATCGAATTTACCCCTACCGGCGAAATCCTGACGGCAAACGAGAACTTTTGCAGTGCGATGGGTTACTCGCTCACTGAGATCACCGGCAAGCATCACGGCATGTTCTGTGACCCGGCGTATACCCGGACGGAGGAATACGCAAACTTCTGGCGCCGTCTCGCACAGGGTGAGTTCATCTCCAATGAATTCGTTCGTTACGGCAAGGGCGGCAAGGAAATCTGGATCCAGGCAGCCTATAACCCAATCAAGGACGCAAACGGCAAGGTCTACAAGGTCGTGAAGTTTGCAACCGACGTGACCCAACGAATGAGCGCGATCAGCGAGCTCGGCGAAGCGCTGCGCCACCTGTCGGAAGGCGATCTGACGAAAACGCTCGACTTGCCCTTCGTGCCGTCGATGGAACAGCTTCGCCATGACTTCAACGCGACTGTCATCAAGCTCGCCGAGACCGTGAAGACCATCGGCGAAAGCGTCCACGCGATTGCCGCCGGCTCCCGTGAGATCGGTTCCGCCGCCGATTCGTTTTCAAAGCGTACGGAACAGCAGGCCTCATCGATTGAGGAAACCGCTGCGGCGCTCGAAGAGATCACCACCACGGTCAATGACTCCAGCCACCGCGCCGACGAAGCTGGGAAACTGGTTGCCAAGACGAAGCAGGGTGCCGAACAATCCGGCCTGGTTGTCCGCAATGCCGTCTCTGCCATGGACCAGATCGAGCAATCCTCACGTGAGATCACCAATATCATCGGCGTGATCGACGACATTGCCTTCCAGACCAATCTCCTGGCGCTGAACGCGGGCGTCGAAGCAGCCCGCGCCGGTGAGGCTGGCAAGGGCTTTGCCGTCGTCGCTCAGGAAGTCCGCGAACTCGCGCAACGATCGGCAAGTGCGGCAAAAGAGATCAAGTCCCTGATCACGACGTCAAGTGAGCTGGTGAGAAACGGCGTCAACCTGGTCGGCGAGACCGGAAAGGCGTTGGAGACGATCGTGGCGCAGGTTGGCGATATCAACGTGAATGTGGCAGCGATCGTCGAAGGCTCCAAAGAGCAGGCGACCGGCCTCAAGGAAATTAATCAGGCCGTTAATTCCATGGACCAAGCAACACAAAAGAATGCAGCCATGGTCGAAGAGAGCACGGCAGCAAGCCACAAGCTGGCTGGCGAAGCGGAGGCACTGCGCGGGCTGCTGGCTCAATTCCGCCTTGACGAAGCGCATAGTCCAAGGACCGTGCAGAAACATCCGGCCTCTCCAGCACGTCACCTGATCGCTCGCGTTGCGAAGGCGCATGGGGCCCTTCCGGCCGTCGGCAGCTGGGAAGAATTCTAGATCACCCAAAACGCTCGATTAAAAACGGCCGGCAGCGAAACTCGCTGCCGGCTGTTCTGCACCCACCGAAGCACTCTAGTGCGATACTGTCGCCGCAGCCTCGGGGCGTTTGATCAAAGGGGCGGCCTGCACGACGAGCGGATTGAGGCCATGGCTTTCCCGTTCCATGATCTCGAACAGTTGCCGCCGCATGCGCGGCTCCCAGAATTTGTTGATATGCGTCGCCACACCCTCCGCGGCTTCGCTCTCCGGCTGGCTCTTGAAGAACGTCGCGATCTGATTGGCCATATAAACCAGTTTGGACTGCGTATCATGCGACATCGGAGATGGTTCCCGGTTGGATGCGCTGTGGATGCGTGAAAACTTCGAAATCCTCGCCGCGCACCAAGGCGACGAGGGTCATGCCGGCCTCATCGGCCGTTCGGATGGCAAGCGCGGTCGGTGCCGAGATAGCCACGAGCACCGGACTGCCGAGGATGGCCGCCTTCTGCACCATCTCGACGGACAGACGGCTGGTGACCGCAACGATGCCCTCAGCTCCCGACTGCGGTTGGGCAATCACCGCGCCGCAAAGCTTGTCGAGTGCATTGTGACGACCGACATCTTCGCGCACCGCAAATAGTCCCTTGCCCGGCACGTAGAAGCCGGCGCCATGTACCGCGCGCGTTTCGCGATGCAGCGGCTGTGCGCCATTCAGCAGCGAAACGGATTCGATGATGTCTCGATGGGTAATCTTAAGAGGGACCGCCGCCACATCGGGCACCTTGCGAACAGCCTGTTCGATCGACTCTATGCCGCAGAGGCCGCAGCCGACCGGTCCGGCCATGCTGCGTCTCCGTGCTGTCAGTGCCGTAGCGACCTCGTCGACCAGCGTGATCTGAACGTCGATGCCCTTATCGCCCGCGACAATCTCGACTCCCGCGATCTGGTCGACTTCGGAAATGATCCCCTCGGTGAGGCTGAAACCAATCGCAAAATCCTCGAGGTCCGCAGGTGTTCCCATCATCACCGCATGCGTGCTGCCACCATAGGAAAAGGCGATCGGCACCTCCTCCGGAACGATCCGCTCGCCGGGCGTGACGACACCGCCGCTACAGGCGGTGCGCTTCACGGCAACGCGGTTCGGCCGGTCAATCGTCACTCTGCGGGCTCCAGTTTGCTGACGATCCGACGGCTCTGCCGTGCCTGCTCGTCGTAGTCACGTTGCCAATCGGTCGGGCCGTTGGAGGGCGAAACCTGCACAGCCGTGACCTTGTATTCCGGGCAGTTGGTGGCCCAGTCGGAGAAATCCGTCGTGATGACGTTCGCCTGCGTGTCTGGATGGTGGAAGGTCGTGTAGACGACACCGGGCGCCACGCGATCGGTGATCAGCGCGCGCAGCGTCGTGTCGCCCGAGCGGCTCATCAGCTTGATCCAGTCGCCATCGCGAATGCCACGCTGTTCGGCATCGTGTGCATGGATCTCCAGACGGTCCTCCGGATGCCAGACGACGTTTTCTGTGCGGCGCGTCTGCGCGCCGACATTGTACTGACTGAGGATGCGACCCGTCGTCAGCAGCAGCGGGAAGCGCGGCCCGGTCCGCTCATCGGTTGCAACGTACTCGGTGCGGATGAACTTGCCCTTGCCGCGGACGAAGCCATCGACATGCATGATCGGCGACCCCTCGGGATGCGCTTCGTTGCAGGGCCATTGCACAGAGCCCATCTTGTCGAGATAGTCGTAGGAGACGAGCGCAAAGCTCGGCGTCGTCGCGGCGATCTCGTCCATGATCTCGGAAGGATGCGTGTAGTTCCAACCAAGACCCATGGCCTGCGCCATCTTCTGCGTGACCTCCCAATCGGCATAGCCGTTGCGGGGGCTCATGACCTTGCGAACGCGGTTGATACGGCGCTCGGCGTTGGTGAACGTCCCATCCTTCTCCAGGAAGCTGGAGCCCGGCAGGAAGACATGCGCGTAGTTCGCCGTCTCGTTCAGGAAGAGGTCGTGAACGACGACGCACTCCATGGCGGCAAGGCCGGCCGCGACGTGCTTCGTATCGGGGTCTGACTGCAGGATATCCTCACCCTGGACGTAGAGGCCCTTGAACGACCCATCGACCGCTGCATCCAGCATGTTCGGAATGCGCAGCCCCGGCTCATTGCTGATCTTGACGCCCCAGAGCTTCTCGAAGATGTCGCGCGTCGCGTCGTCGGAGATGTGACGATAGCCGGGCAGTTCGTGCGGGAAGGAGCCCATGTCGCACGAACCCTGAACATTGTTCTGGCCGCGCAGTGGATTCACGCCGACGCCGCGACGACCGATATTGCCGGTCACCATCGCAAGGTTGGCGATCGCCATGACGGTCGTAGACCCCTGGCTGTGTTCGGTTACACCGAGGCCATAATAGATCGCCCCATTGCCGCCCTTGGCGTAGAGACGCGCAGCGCCGCGCACGAGATCGGCCGGGACGCCCGTGAATTTCTCCGATGCTTCAGGGCTGTGATGCGGTTCGGCGACGAAACTTGCCCAGTCCTCGAATTCGGACCAGTCGCAACGCTCGCGAATGAAGGCCTCGTTGAACAATCCCTCGGTGACGATGACATGCGCCAGCGACGTCAGGATCGCGACGTTCGTGCCGGGCTTCAACGGTAGATGATAGGACGCCTCGACATGGGGCGAACGCACGATATCGGTGCGGCGCGGGTCGATGACGATAAGCTTGGCGCCCTGACGCAGCCGCTTCTTCAGGCGCGAGGCAAAGACCGGATGGCCGTCGGTCGGATTAGCGCCAATGATGACGACGACGTCGCTCTGCTCGACGCTGTCGAAGTCCTGCGTGCCGGCGGACGTGCCGAAAGCCTGGCCGAGGCCGTATCCGGTTGGCGAATGGCAGACGCGAGCGCATGTATCGACGTTGTTGTTGCGGAAGCCGGCACGCACCAGCTTCTGCACCAGATAGGTCTCCTCGTTCGTGCAGCGAGACGAGGTGATGCCGCCGACCGAGTCGCGGCCATACTGATACTGGATGCGGCGGAATTCGGAGGCGACATGCGCGAAGGCCTCGTCCCAGCTCACTTCGCGCCAGGGATCGGTGATCTTCTCGCGGATCATCGGATTGAGGATGCGCTCCTTGTGGCTGGAATAGCCATAGGCGAAGCGCCCCTTGACGCAGGAGTGGCCGCGGTTCGCCTGCCCGTCCTTCCAAGGCACCATGCGCACCAGCTCTTCGCCGCGCATCTCCGCCTTGAAGGAGCAGCCGACGCCGCAATAGGCGCAGGTCGTAACGACGGAATGCTCCGGCTGGCCGATCTCGATGACCGACTTTTCGATTAGCGTCGCTGTCGGGCAGGCCTGCACGCAGGCGCCGCAGGAAACGCATTCAGACGAGACGAAATCCTCATGCATGCCGGCCGAAACGCGCGAATCGAAGCCGCGGCCCTCGATGGTCAGTGCGAATGTACCCTGGACTTCCTCGCAGGCGCGCACGCAGCGCGAGCAGACGATACACTTCGCGGGATCGAAGGTGAAATAGGGGTTTGATTCGTCCTTCGGCGCCCATTTGAGATTGAGGTCGCCGTTGTTGCGCGCTTTGACGTGATTGTCGCCATCATAGCCATAGCGCACGTCGCGCAGGCCGACGGCTCCCGCCATGTCCTGCAGCTCGCAATCGCCGTTGGCAGCACAGGTCAGACAGTCGAGCGGATGGTCGGAGATGTAGAGCTCCATCACGCCCTTGCGAACGTCCTTCAGCCGGTTCGTCTGCGTCGAGACCACCATGCCCGGCGCAACGGGCGTCGTGCAGGACGCAGGAAGGCCCGCGCGCCCCTGGATCTCGACCAGACAGAGCCGGCAGGAGCCGAAAGCATCCATCATGTCGGTGGCGCAGAGCTTCGGAATTTCGATACCCGCATCCATCGATGCGCGCATGACGGACGTTCCCTCGGGCACAGTCACCTGGTTGCCGTCGATGGTGAGCGTCACCATCGTTTCGGAGGTCGAGGCCGGCGTGCCGTAATCGGTTTCATGGACGAGAGGCATGGTCTTACTCCGCCGCTTCGATGAGAGGTGTGGGAACGAAATCTTCGGGGAAGTGCGTCATGGCGCTCATGACCGGATAAGGCGTGAAGCCCCCGAGCGCGCAGAGCGACCCGAATTTCATGGTGTTGCAGAGATCGGCAAGCAGCTCGCGATTCTTTTCCGGTTCGATGCCGCGGGCAATCTTGTCCGCCGTTTCGACGCCACGCGTCGAGCCGATGCGGCAAGGCGTGCACTTGCCGCAGCTTTCGACGGCGCAGAATTCCATCGCGAAGCGGGCCTGCTTCAGCATGTCGGCACTTTCGTCGAAGACGACGATCCCGGCGTGGCCGATCAACCCATCCTTCGCCGCGAAAGACTCGTAGTCAAATGGCGTATCGAACAGGGCGCGCGGGAAGTACGCGCCAAGCGGACCGCCGACCTGAACTGCCTTCACCAGCCGCCCGGATGCGGTTCCGCCAGCAATGTCATCGATCAGCTCGCCGAGCGAAATGCCGAATGCGGTCTCGAACAGACCACTATGTTTCACATTGCCGGCGATCTGGATCGGAATGGTGCCGCGTGAGCGGCCAAGGCCGAAGTCGCGGTAGTAGGCTGCTCCCTTGTCCATGATCACGGGCACGGAAGCGAGAGAAATGACATTGTTGATGACGGTTGGACAGTCGAAGAGGCCCTTGTGGGCCGGTAGCGGCGGCTTGGCGCGCACGATGCCGCGCTTGCCTTCAAGGCTGTTCAGGAGCGCCGTCTCCTCGCCACAGACATAAGCGCCCGCGCCGGTGCGGACTTCCATATCGAAGGTCTTGCCCGAGCCCAAAACCGACGTACCGAGGATGCCGGCACTGCGCGCGATATCGATTGCCCGGCTCATCGCCGCGATCGCATGCGGATATTCCGACCGCGTGTAGATGAAGCCCTTGGTGGCGCCCGTCGCAAGGCCGGCAATCGCCATCCCTTCGATCAGCACGAAGGGATCGCCTTCCATGATCATCCGGTCGGCGAAGGTGCCGCTGTCGCCTTCATCGGCATTGCAGACGATGTATTTGCGCTCACCAGGCGCGTCGAGCACCGTCTTCCACTTGATACCAGTCGGGAAGCCCGCGCCACCGCGGCCACGCAGGCCGGAATCGGTAACTTCCTTGACGACATCAGTCGGCAGCATCGAAACCGCGCGACGCAAGCCGGCGAGGCCACCGTGAGCCTCGTAGTCATCAAGCGAGAGCGGATCAGTGATGCCGCAGCGGGCAAAGGTCAGGCGTGTCTGGCGCTTGAGGAACGGCAGTTCGGCCACTTCGCCAAGACAGAGGGGATGATCCCCGCCCGTGGCCAAGCCCGCATCGAACAGCGAAACGACATCCTTCGCCTTGACGGGACCGTAACCGATACGCTTGCCGGAGACCTCCACCTCGACCAGCGGCTCCAACCAGTGCATGCCGCGCGAGCCATTGCGCACGATCTTGGCGTCGAGGCCACGAGTAGCAATCTGCTCGGCGATTGCTTTCGCGACGCGTTCTGCACCCAGCGCCAGGGCCGCCGCGTCACAGGGAACATAGATCCGGACGGTCATCGACGTGCCTCCGAAATCAGCGCCTCGAGATCGGCGGCGTCTACTCGGCCATGTACCTCGCCGTCCATCATCGCGGACGGCGAGCACGAACAGAGCCCAAGACAGAAGACGGGCTCGAGGGTGATCGCTCCGTCAGGCGTCGTGCCGTGCCAGTCGACGCCAAGCAGAACCTTCACGCGCTCGGCCAGCGCGTCGCCGCCCATCGATTGGCAGGCTTCTGCACGACAGAGCTTCAGCACATGCCGGCCGGCGGGATGATCGCGATAATCATGATAGAAGCTGACGACACCATGCACCTCGGCGCGCGAAAGGTTCAGCTCGTTCGCGATAACGGGCAGCGCCTCTTGCGGGACATAGCCGAACTCATCCTGAATCTCGTGCAGGATCGGCAGCAACGGCCCTTCGAGATGCTTGAGTTGATCGATGATCGCAATCGTGCGCGTTGCGATATCGCCCTTGGCGACGTGGATGTTCATCAGCAGCCCTCCCACGGCCTGCAAATTGCACGTGGCGACGCTGGGCAGGCGGGCTTTCCTCAGAACCCTATGGCCGACAGAACCGCTCGCGTGTGTTCATTATAGAACTTTCTCAGGGATGGACGAAGCGATCAATAATGCTGTTCCGTCAAACGATAGAAGATTCCTATCAGAATTCCGGTTCTTCGGCGAGAATTCGGGCCTCATGCAACAGAGCCGAGACCAACGGCGTGAACGGCTCACGATGCGTCGCAACCAGGCCGACAAGGTGATGCGCTCGCGGCTCGGTGATTGGAATCATCCGTATTTCTGCCGGAAAGCCAAAGGATTTCGCGACATTGCGCGGCATGATGCTCGCCCAGCGTCCAGTTCGAACATGGGAAAAGAGCACGATCATCGAGTTTGACTCGAGCGTCGGATGTGCCGTAACACCGGCTTCGGCCAGGTGATGATTGATGATACGACGGTTCTGCATGTCCGCCGTCAATAGGCAAAGCCGAAGACTACCCACTTCCTTCCAGGTAACGCTATCGCGATCGGACAAGGGGCTGCCGGCGGCGGTAATCAGGTTGTACTGCTCGGCATAGAGCGGCACGCTCGTCACCCGCCCAAGGGGCTCGTTCTCCAGATAGGTGATCCCCGCATCAATCTCGAGATTTTCCAGCATGCTGAGCACCTGCAGGGAATTGCGGGAGACGATGGAAAACGTCACATCGGGGTGCCGCTCCTGAAATGGAGTCGTAATGCGCGGCAGCATCGCCAGCGCTGTCGGGATGACGGCGATCTTGATATGGCCTGAAAGCCCCTTGCGCGCCGCCCGCATCTCCTCGCGCATCGTGCGGGCATCGCCGACAATGCGCCGCGCCCATTCGAGCACGCGTTGGCCCTCAGGCGTCAGCCCCTGGAAGCGCGAGCCGCGTTGCACCAGCATCACGCCGAGCTGATCCTCGAGCTGACGAATGGCGGCGGACAACGTCGGCTGCGAAATACCGCATTCCTCGGCTGCGCGGCCGAAATGTTTCTCGTTGGCGAGCGCGATAAAGAATTCCAGCTTGTCGATCATCCGGCCTCCGCGCCGAACTGCGGCACACCGTCATCTTCACGTCCAGCGGACCGGTCCGCAAGGCCGGTTGTCAGTTGTCCTGCTTCCCCGGAAACATCGCCAACAGGAAACGCAGCAACGCCGTCGTATCGGGATGGGCAACACTGTAATAGATGAGACGTCCGTCCCGGCGGCTGGAGACGAGACCATCCAAACGTAAGCGCGCCAGCTGCTGCGACACCATTGCTTGCTGAATGCCAAGGCTCTCCTCGAGCTCGCCCACAGTCTTCTCTCCCTCCGTCAGAAGGCAGAGAATGATCAGCCGCGTATGATGGGAAAGTGCCTTGAGAAAGTCGCTCGCTTCCCGCGCTCTAGCAGAGAGCTTCTGCAGATCCCGATCGGCCATGCCCGATCCCGGTGTAGGCAAATGCATTCTTTATCTCTGGTTGCATAAACAATATGTATGAAGCGTGACAATAACATATTCGCAGCAACCAGCTGTTTGGATCTGTCAAAATGCCAAAAAAAGTCCCGCCAGCTCAGCAGATGAGCTGGCCACCATTGATCTCAAGCACTTGACCCGTGATGTAACCGGAAAGCGAAGGCGCCGAAAGGAAGAGATAGGCGGGTGCGCAATCTTCCGAGGTGCCCAATCGGTGCAGCGGAATGGTCTTGCGGGTCTGCTCAAGCTTTTCTGCCGACGAATACCGTTGGTGGAAGTCGGTTTCGATCGTTCCCGGTGAAACGCAGTTGACGCGGATGCCGTCCGGCGCGAGCTCCCTTGCTAGCGCCTTCGAATAGGTTGCTACAAATGCCTTCGACGCCGAGTAGATCGCGGAACCGGGGCTGCCGCCCGTCAGCGCCGAAATCGAGACCGTGTTGACAATCGCCGCCTCCTGCGATGCACGTAGCGCCGGCAAAAGAGCTCGCGTTACCTCAACCACCGAGGTCTGGTTCAACCGGACGATCGTCTCGTATTGCTCGTCGGTCAACGCATCGGCGGGAAAGCGCCCGACCATGGTGCCGGCATTGTTGATCAATGCGTGGACGCGATCAAAAGTGGCGCGCACCTTTTCAGCGAATCCTGTCGTGCCGCCCGGCGTCGAAAAATCGGCTGTAACGAGAAACGCCCTGCGGTCCTCCTCCGCCGTCAGCAAGAAGTCTGGCAAATCACGCTCGGCGCTTCGCCCGAGGTGCACCAGCACGCGGGCGCCGCAATCGAGAAATTGCCGCGCGACTTCGAGGCCAATGCCCCTGCCGCCGCCGGTGACCACCACATTGCGGTTTTCGAACAGCTTGGGGTGAAACATTCATTCCTCCGGGACGCGCCGTCTACGGCTTCCATAGTGTGTTGATACGCAAGGGGAACGTCGCTTAGACGTCGTTGGTTTCCAGCAGACGCGGACCCGGCCCATCTTTAGCCAGCCGGTCATACGGATTGCGCAGTGGGCAGCTTTCAACCGAGAGGCAACCACAGCCGATGCAATCCGTCAACCGATCGCGCAGGGCGACGAGCCGATCAATGCGAACATCGAGCTCTTGCTTCCATAGGAGAGACAGGCGCTGCCAATCGCCAGCGGTCGGCGTGCGGCCCTGCGGCAATGTTTCGAAAGCCGCCTGAATCTCCGCCAGGGGGATGCCTACGCGCTGCGCGACCTTGATGATCCCGAGGCGACGAAGCACATCACGGCCGAAGCGGCGCTGGTTGCCACGCGAACGAATACTGGAGATGAGACCCTTCGCTTCGTAGAAATGCAGCGCAGAGACGGCAAGACCGCTGCGCTCCGCGACTTCGCCAACCGTCAGCAGCTTTCGGAACGGATTGGGGGAGCCTTCTTCCATGACATCGACCTCAATGTAACTTGAGGTGTTGTAGCCGAACGCTCGCGTGACCGAAAGGCCATCGGAACACCGGGAGCCAAGGGGTCCCAGAAAACAAAAAGGCGGCCCTAAAAGGCCGCCTCATGACACCGTGACGGGCACGGGTTAGTCTTGGTCGATCACACCCCGAAGGTGCGTCAGTTCCATGATATAGTGTTCGAGGCGCGACTTGTGCTCGTGATGAACGGCATCTGCGATTTCTCTTTGTGCCGCCTCAATGCGCAGCGTCAGTTCGTCCTTGGAGAGATCCTGAACAATGACGGCAGACTCGGCCAGCAGCGTGCAGCCGGTCGGCAGGATGTCGGCGAAACCGCCGAAAACCACGTAATCCTGCTTCGAACCGTTAGCCGAGCGAACGCTGACAATACCAGGCTTGATGGTCGTCATCGTCGGGGCGTGGTTCGCCATAACGGTCATCTCGCCGTCGGTTGCCGGAATGACAACTTCGGTCACCATCTCCGAAAGGAGCAGGCGCTCGGGAGATACGAGTTCAAAATTGAAATTGTCAGCCATCAGTGACTTACCTTCTCGGCAGCTTCTGTATCTTGCAAATTGGTCCCGCAGAACGGGCAGTGCACTATCGCCTGATCAAGATACCCAAGACCCTCTTCGGTCTGGATCAATCCCACCACCATCATCATCTTGCCGTCGTCCGATCTGTACATCGTCGGGGCAGCTGGGGCGGGAAGCTCTGCTGCGACTTCCCGAAGGGCGTCGCAGCAGAAGATCTCGTTGAGAGCGTCGCTCATCAGGCAGCTGCGGACAGCTTCTTGGCCTTCTCGATAGCTTCTTCCATCGAGCCGACCATGTAGAAGGCAGCTTCCGGCAGGTGGTCGTATTCGCCGTTGACCAGGCCCTTGAAGCCCTTGATCGTGTCTTCGAGCGCTACGAGCTTGCCCGGCGAACCGGTGAAGACTTCGGCGACGAAGAACGGCTGCGACAGGAAGCGCTCGATCTTGCGGGCGCGGGCAACGGCGAGCTTGTCCTCTTCGGACAGTTCGTCCATGCCCAGGATCGCGATGATGTCCTGGAGAGCCTTGTAGCGCTGCAAGGTCGACTGAACCTTACGAGCCACTTCGTAGTGCTCTTCGCCGACAACGATCGGGTCGAGCATGCGCGACGTGGAGTCGAGCGGGTCAACGGCCGGGTAGATGCCCTTTTCAGCGATCGAGCGCGACAGAACGGTCGTTGCGTCCAAGTGGGCGAACGAGGTTGCCGGAGCAGGGTCGGTCAAGTCGTCGGCCGGAACGTAAATGGCCTGAACCGAGGTGATCGAGCCGGTCGTCGTGGTCGTGATGCGTTCCTGCATCTGGCCCATGTCCGTGGCGAGCGTCGGCTGGTAACCAACGGCCGAAGGAATGCGGCCGAGCAGAGCCGACACTTCGGAACCTGCCTGGGTAAAGCGGAAGATGTTGTCGACGAAGAACAGAACGTCCTGGCCCTTGTCGCGGAAGTCTTCAGCGATCGTCAGACCGGTCAGAGCGACGCGAGCGCGGGCGCCCGGCGGTTCGTTCATCTGGCCGTAAACGAGGGCTGCCTTCGAGCCTTCGCCGCCGCCATGCTTGTTGACGCCCGATTCGATCATTTCGTGGTAAAGGTCGTTGCCTTCGCGGGTACGTTCACCCACGCCTGCGAACACCGAGTAACCACCGTGCGCCTTGGCGACGTTGTTGATCAGTTCCATGATGAGAACGGTCTTGCCGACGCCGGCGCCGCCGAACAGGCCGATCTTGCCGCCCTTTGCGTAAGGCGCGAGAAGGTCGACGACCTTGATGCCGGTGACGAGGATCTGTGCTTCGGTCGACTGGTCGACGTAGGCAGGAGCGTCCTGGTGGATCGCGCGCTTGCCGGAGGTTACCAGCGGACCAGCTTCGTCAACCGGCTCGCCGATGACGTTCATGATACGGCCGAGTGTCTCAGGACCAACCGGAACGGTGATCGGACCACCGGTGTCGGAAACCGGCTGACCGCGAACCAGACCTTCGGTCGAGTCCATGGCGATCGTGCGGACTTCGTTTTCACCAAGATGCTGCGCCACTTCGAGAACGAGGCGGTTGCCGCCGTTCGTGGTTTCGAGCGCGTTCAAGATCGCCGGCAGTTCGCCTTCGAAAGCAACGTCCACGACGGCGCCGATAACCTGCGTAACCTTGCCGGCGGAGCCTGCCGCGGCCTTCTTGGGGGTAGCTGCCTTAGCCATCTTCTTACCCTCTTTCCCTAACCTCAGAGCGCTTCCGCGCCCGAAATGATTTCAATGAGTTCCTTGGTGATCTGAGCCTGGCGCTGACGGTTGTAGGAAAGCGTCAGCTTGTTGATCATTTCACCAGCGTTGCGCGTTGCATTGTCCATGGCGCTCATCTTGGCACCCATTTCACCGGCGACGTTCTCAAGGAGCGCGCGGAAAATCTGGACCGAGATGTTGCGCGGGATCAGATCCTCGAGGATCGATGCCGGATCCGGCTCGTATTCGTAGACTGCGCCGGCATGCTCCGCATCCTGGACAACTGCCGTGGGGGCCGATGCCGGGATGAGCTGCTGTGCCGTCGGAACCTGCGAAATGACCGACTTGAATTCGGAGTAGAACAACGTGCAGACGTCGAACTCGCCGGCTTCGAACATCTCGATGATGCGCTTGCCGATCTGATCCGCATTCTCGAAGGAGACCTTCTTCACGTCGCGCAATTCCTTGCGCTCGGCGATGAGCGAGGCGAATTCACGGCGCAGAACGTCGTAACCCTTCTTGCCGACGGTGAAGAACTTGACGGTCTTGCCTTCAGCAATGAGCTTGCGAGCGTGATCGCGCGCGAAACGCGAGATCTGCGAGTTAAAGCCGCCGCACAGACCGCGTTCGGCAGTGCAGACGACCAGCAAGTGAACCTGGTCCTTGCCGGTGCCGGTCATCAGCGCAGGAGCACCGTCGGCTTCCGTCATCGCACCGGCGATGTTTGCCAGAACGGCACCCATGCGCTGCGAGTACGGACGGGCGGCCTCGGCCGCCTCCTGGGCACGCCGAAGCTTCGCCGCGGCGACCATTTTCATCGCCTTGGTGATCTTCTGCGTCGCCTTGACGGAGGCGATCCGGTTTTTCAGATCCTTAAGTGAAGGCATCCGTTATCCGTCCTTTGGGTCCGATTAGGCGAAGGACTTCGCGAAGCTATCGACGGCAGCCGTGAGCTTGCCCTTCGTATCGTCGCTGATTGCCTTGTCCGTGCGGATCGTGTCGAGGATAGCCGAGCCTTCCGAGCGAAGGTACGACAGCAGGCCCTGTTCGAACTTGCCGACCTGGTTGACCGGGATCTTGTCGAGGTAGCCGTTGACACCTGCGAAGATGACCGCAACCTGCTCTTCCGTCTTCAGCGGCGAGAACTGCGGCTGCTTCAGGAGTTCGGTCAGGCGCGCACCGCGGTTGAGCAGGCGCTGCGTCGAAGCATCGAGGTCCGAACCGAACTGGGCGAAGGCGGCCATTTCGCGATACTGGGCGAGTTCGCCCTTGATCGAGCCGGCGACCTGCTTCATGGCCTTGACCTGAGCGGCGGAACCAACGCGCGAAACCGACAGACCGACGTTAACGGCCGGACGAATGCCCTGGTAGAACAGGTCGGTTTCGAGGAAGATCTGGCCGTCGGTGATCGAGATCACGTTGGTCGGAATGAACGCCGAAACGTCGTTGCCCTGGGTTTCGATGACAGGCAGAGCCGTCAGAGAGCCAGCGCCCTTCTCGTCGGAGAGCTTTGCAGCGCGCTCGAGGAGACGCGAGTGCAGGTAGAAAACGTCGCCCGGATAAGCTTCGCGGCCCGGCGGGCGGCGCAGCAGGAGCGACATCTGGCGATAAGCAACAGCCTGCTTGGACAGGTCGTCGTAGCCGATCAGCGCGTGCTGACCGTTGTCGCGGAAGAATTCGCCCATCGTGCAACCGGCGAACGGCGCCAGGTACTGCATCGGAGCCGGATCGGAAGCCGTTGCAGCAACGACGATCGAGTACTTCATTGCGCCGCGTTCTTCGAGAACCTTGACGAACTGGGCAACGGTCGAACGCTTCTGGCCGATAGCGACGTAGACGCAGAACAGCTTGTCGCCGTCCGGGCCGTTGTCGTGAATGGCCTTCTGGTTCAGAATCGTGTCGAGAATGATCGCGGTCTTGCCGGTCTGGCGGTCACCGATGACGAGCTCGCGCTGGCCACGACCGACCGGGATGAGCGCGTCGATGGCCTTGAGGCCGGTCGACATCGGCTCATGAACCGACTTACGCGGAATGATACCAGGAGCCTTGACGTCGACGCGCGCACGGCGGGTCGCGTTGATCGGGCCCTTGCCGTCGATCGGGTTGCCGAGAGCGTCGACAACGCGGCCGAGCAGCTCCGGACCAACCGGAACGTCAACGATGGCGCCGGTCCGCTTGACGGTGTCGCCTTCCTTGATGTCACGGTCCGAACCGAAAATAACAACACCGACGTTGTCAGATTCAAGGTTCAGCGCCATACCACGGATGCCACCGGGGAATTCGACCATTTCGCCTGCCTGAACATTGTCCA
The DNA here is from genome assembly GCF_014193305.1 of Rhizobium sp. BK181. NCBI lineage: Bacteria > Pseudomonadati > Pseudomonadota > Alphaproteobacteria > Hyphomicrobiales > Rhizobiaceae > Rhizobium > Rhizobium sp. BK181. The sequence continues at coordinate 371,704 of NZ_JACHZA010000003.1, read as the reverse complement.
GACCGTAAACGCGAGCGATACCGTCACCGACGGAGAGAACCTGACCGACTTCCGAGACTTCTGCCTCTTTACCGAAGTTTTTGATCTGGTCTTTGAGAATTGCGGAAATTTCCGCAGCGCGGATATCCATCAGCCGACCTCTTTCAATGCAAGCTTAAGGGTAGAGAGTTTTGTACGAAGAGACGTATCAATCTGACGGGACCCGACCTTCACGATCAGACCACCAAGAATTGACGGATCAACCGTGACGTTGATCGCCACGTCTTTGCCGGTGACGCCCTTGAGCGCCGCCTTCAATTCAGTTTCCTGCGCTGCAGTGAGCGCATGCGCCGCAGTAACGTCGGCAGTGATTTCGCCTCGCTGGTTTGCAGCAATGATGCGGAAGGCCTTGATCATGCCCGGGAGGGCAAAGAGGCGACGGTTACGCGCCACGACCTTCAGGAAATTCGCGAAGAAGCCGCTGATGCCAGCCTTCTCACTGATGGCAATGATTGCCTTGAGCTGATCGTCGGCCGAGAAAACAGGGCTCGAAACGAAACGCTTCAGGTCTTCGCTCTCGTCGAGCATCGCCTGGAACCGTTCGAGGTCCTTGGTGACGACCTCAACGGCGCCCTGCTCGAGCGCAAGCTCGAACAACGACGAGGCATAGCGCTCTGCAACACCAGAAGTAAGCTGGGATGTGTCTGCCACTGGCCCAAATTTCCCTGATTTCAACCCAAGAATCCGGTCCTCGGCGGGCGCCTGACCTATAATCTTGAATTCGTTATGATTTCCCCCAGAAATCGCAAGAAAAGCCTCTTGCTTCTTCCGAAATTCGGGGTCCGTCTAACATAGGATGTTCGGACTCGCAACACGCGTAACGCCCGAATACTGCTTTCCTATCGATTTCTAACGCAAAAATGCTCGAGCCCCGGCAGGGAAGAGCTTAGCGCGAGCGATATCCGCTCAACTCAAGCGGAAAAGAAACCGAAAACATAGGCGAGAGGAAGCGCCGCCAGAATGATTTGCACAACCAGGAGTAAATAGTTGAGAATTGTGCTCCCCTTATCTGAAAGGAGCGAAATGATGCGTGCAAACGCCGCCATGGCGAAGGCGCCGCCGAGCGCCATGTAGATCCAGTTCTGCGCCAGCATGATGGCCGAGAGGCCGAAGCCGAGATAGAAGCCGCCGACGGAGCGTTGCTCCGCATAGCCGTCACGCCGACCCTCGCGAGGCATGATGCCGAACAGCCGCATCGCGTATCCCGGCGCAAACATGATGACAAAGCCCACAAGCGCCGTGAAAGCGGCCGCTCCGAAGGCGAGCTGTTCGCCAAACTCCGTCGGAAAATAAAAATCCATAGTCGACCCCGAATCCCCTGCTTCGCCGCACTTATGGCATGATTGCCGTGCGGGGCAAAAGCCCGCAAGGCGGCGATCTACAGGAAGCTTTGAGGGTCGACGTCGAGCTGTACATGCACCGACCCACGCTCCTTCGGCGCCTGCGCAAGCATAGTCCTCAGAAACGCCTGCATGTCGGAGTTCCGCCGCCCGTGGACGAGAAGCCGAAAGCGATAGCGGCCGCGCACCAGGGCAAGTGGCGCTTCCGCCGGCCCGAGGACGGAGATACCGGAAACATGAGGTGCGGCGCTCCTGATGCCGCGGGCATGGTTTTCTGCATCGTGACGCGTTTCCGCCGAGACGATGATCGAGGCCAACCGGCCGAAAGGGGGAAGAATGGCGCGCTCGCGTTCGGCGATCTCGCGCTCGTAGAATGCGCTCGCATCGCCGGAGACGATCGCCTGCATAACGGGATGCTGCGGCTGGTAGGTCTGCAGCAGGCCATGGCTCTTCAAGCCCGTACGCCCGGCGCGGCCCGTCACCTGCGACAGGAGCTGGAAGGTCCGCTCGGCAGCGCGTGGATCGCCGTTGGCAAGGCCGAGGTCGGCATCGACGATGCCAACCAGCGTCATCAGCGGGAAATTGTGACCCTTGGCGACAAGCTGCGTGCCGATGACGATATCGGCCTCGCCCTTGGCGATGGCTTCGAGCTCAAGACGCAACCGTTTGACGCCGCCCATCATGTCGGACGAGAGCACGATCGTCCGTGCCTCGGGAAAATGACGTTCCACCTCTTCGGCGATACGCTCGACGCCCGGCCCGCAGGCAACGAGGTGATCAAGTGTGCCACATTCGGGACAGGCTTCCGGCGTCCGCTCGGCATGACCGCACTGATGGCATTGCAGCTGCCTCTTGAATCGATGCTCGACGAGCCAGCTGGAGCATTGCGGGCATTGGAAGCGGTGACCACAAACGCGGCAAAGCGTCAGCGGCGCGTAGCCCCGCCGGTTCAGGAAAAGAAGCGCCTGTTGCTGCTTCTCGACCGTCTTGCCGATCGCTCGAATCAGCACTGGCGAGAGGAAGCCGCCGCGCTCGGGCGCATGACGGCGCATGTCGATGAGATGGAGATCCGGCAACGCCGCGTCACCGAAGCGGGTCGGCATGTGAATGGTGCTGTAACGCCCGCTCTGCCCATTGACCTGGCTCTCGACCGACGGCGTGGCCGAAACCAGAACCACCGGGAAATCGCCAATACGGGCGCGCACGACCGCCATGTCGCGCGCATTGTAATAGACACGATCTTCCTGCTTGTAAGCGGGATCGTGTTCTTCATCGACGATGATCAGCCCAAGGTCCTCGAACGGCAGGAACAGCGCCGAGCGCGCGCCGGCGACGACGCGAACCTCGCCCGTGACTGCCTGACGCCAGACCTTTTCGCGCATGCGTGGCGCCAGATCGGAATGCCATTCCGCCGGCTTGGCGCCGAAGCGATCCTGGAATCGCTCCAGAAAGCTCGCCGTCAAGGCAATCTCCGGAAGGAGAATCAACACCTGCTTGCCGCGCTTCAGCGTTTCCGCGATCGCTTCGAAATAGACTTCGGTCTTGCCCGAACCGGTAACTCCGTCAATCAGCGAGACTGCGAACTCGCCCTTTCGGACTTCGGAGAGGATCTCGTTCGCCGCTTCCTTCTGGGGACCTTCGAGCCGCGCGGCCACAAAATCCGGATCCGGTCTGGCGACCACTGGCGGGGGCGGCAGGAACACCGTCTCGAAAATGCCCTGACTGATCAAACCATCAACGACGCTGGTCGACACGCCGGCGGCGTGGGCCAGCCCGCTTCTGGTCCAGGATAAGCCATCCCCGGCAATATCCAGCACCCGGGCGCGCGCTGGGGTCATTCGCTCTGGGGCGCCGCCGACGAAGCGTAGCCCCTCCACCATCGGCTCCGGCTCGAAAGCGTTGGGGGCGCGCAGCGCCATCCGCGCCACGAGCCCAGGTGGCGACAGCGTGTAGCTCGCGACCCACTCGATGAAGTCGCGCATCTCCTTGCTCAGCGGCGGGCAATCGAAGACATGGCTGATCGGCCTGAGCTTCTTCGGATCGACGCCGTCCTCGCCGCCGTCCCAGACGACGCCGATCACCTGCCTCGGACCGAGCGGCACCTGTACGACCGAGCCGGGTTCGACCGCCATCCCTTCCGGCACGGCATATGAATATGGCTTCGGCGCAGGCATGGGAACGAGCACCGGAACCGTACGGTTTGCCGGCGGCGCCTCAAACAGCGCTCCAAAGAGATCGGACGAATCTGTGCTCATCGGGCGAGACCATGCCCGGATCGACACGAAAAGAAAACCTGCAAGACTGGTGCCACCGGTTTACTCGTCGTCATCGATAACGCCCGTTAGCCGCATGCCCTCGATCCACGTTGCGCCGTCCTGCCGTACCACGTGGCGAGCACGGGCACCGCATTTTTCGCGCACGGCGGCCGCCAGCGCTTCGGAATGCGTAACGATCCAGATCTGGCTGCTGCGGGCGGCCTCCGCGATCATGTCCGCCAGAGGGGGCAGCATGTCGGGATGGAGGCTTGCCTCTGGTTCGTTGAGCGCAATCAGCGGCGGCAGCCGATAGGACATCAGTGCGGCCGCAAGTCCCAGAAAGCGGATCTGTCCGTCCGACAGCTCGCGCGGCTTGAACACCCGATTTGGAAACTCGGAAAAGGAAAGGCCGAAAGACGCCGTCTCCTCGGGCAGCGGCATAACGAGCCGCGCACCGCCAAGGGCCGCGGCCACGGCACGATCGAGATCGACCGTATCCTCCCGCGTATGCGCCAGCGTCGCGAAGACGGCAGCAATGTTGCTGCCATCCTCATCGAGCAACGGCGCGGTGACCGCAAGACAAGGAGCACGCAGTGGTGACAGGCGATCAGTCCGGAAGCCGTGAAAGAAACGCCAGCCGTCGATTGCACGGCGGAATGTCCCGACCTCGGGATAGTGGCCGGCATCACCGAGCAGCGCGATCGCGGTTTCCGATGTCAGCGCCTGCTCCGGATAATCCTGCATCCGCCCATTCGGTCCACGAACCGAAATGGCCGGACCGGCACGCTTCATCATCGTCACCGGCCGCGTTCCCGTCTCGATCGACAACTCTTCAGCCTTGATCTGAGGCTCAAAGGGAAATCCCGCTGCAGCGGCCGGCGGCCGCAACCCGGCCTCGACGCGATAACGGAAGGTAATCGCTCGTTCCTCGTCGACAAGTTCGGCTTCCAAGCGAATCCGGAAGGGTCCGTCGGCATCCCGGCGCGGGCCCGACCACAGCGCCGAAAACATCCCGCCCTCGGCGGCGATCTCATGCGCTAGGCGCCCTCGCGTTGCCGCTTGGATGAGCTGGAGAGCGCGGTAAAGGTTGGATTTTCCGACGCCGTTCTCGCCGATGAAGAGGTTAATCCCGGAAAGATCCATACGGATCGATCGCAGGGACCGGTAATTCTGTGCAAACATCGAGCGGAGCAGCATGCCTCGCTTTAGCCTATCCAATCAGCGAATTGAATGGGCGCTGGCCAGTTCCCGTTCCGCGGGCGGGACCAGCGGCAGGAATTGTGCTCCGCCATCCGCGGCAAGCGCGTGGACGGTGTGGTCTTCCAGCGCCTTGGTTACCTCGTTGATGTCGCCGTCGAGGTGTTCCACGGGGATCAGGTTGCCGACCACGAAGTCGAAGCGATCGCCACGCTTGTTGAGGAGCTCGTGGAAGACGGTCATGTCCCGAAGCTCGGTCGACCACTTCGCAAACCAGTAGAACAGGCCGGAGTTCCGAGCCGTCATATGAACGGGAAGGATCGGCAGATTGTACTTGCGGGCAAGGCCGACCGCTGAGGTTTTCCACGGGCGCTCATTCAGCCGTCCGTTCGCCCAGTAGGCGATGCGGCCAGAGGGAAAGAGCACTGTTGCCTTGCCTTCCTTCACCGCATGGTTGGTGATCTGCAGCGTTTCACGCGTCTTGAGCTTGCTTTTGTACTCCTCTCGCCACTCGACGGGGATAATGACCTCGGCAAAACGCGGATTGACGCGCACGGCGTCACGGTTCGCAAACACCATCACGTCCGGTCGCTTATGCTTCAGGAGGTCAAAGACGGCGACACCATCGGCAATGCCGGTCGGATGATTGCTGACGAGAATGAAGCCGCCGGTCTCGGGAATGCGGTCGCCATGCCTGACATTGATGTCGAGCTTCAGCAGGTTGCTCATATACTCGAAGCACTGGAAACCCGGCATGTTCGCGACATCGTTGGCAAAGCTGACCGCCCGGTTGTAGCGGAGCAGCGTATAGAGAAACGGCCGTATGATCGGCCAAAGCGGATGCTTCACGATCCGCTGCCCGCGCTCGGCGATCAACGTATCGACGATGTGACCCGGCTTGCCATGGGAGACGAGTGCGATCGCTTCCGCGAACTGTCCAAAAGCGGTCGTGGGTTGGCGCCGTGGCATTCAAGATCCTGCGTCGTTGGGAAACCGGTTACGTGGAATGATATGATGGGAGCATGACAAGCACTTGGCCGGCATTAGGAATTCCATAACTATCGCTCCCTCAGAATTGGCGGCAGGATTGGCAAATTCAAGGCCGAATACGTGAACGAACTCCTGATCATCGCCGACCCACGCCTGATGGCCGAGCGCTCGGCTTGGCTCGATAGCCTCGCGCGCGAACGACGCCTTTCAGAGCACACGCTCGATGCCTACGAGCGTGATACGCGTCAGTTCCTGACCTTTCTGACTGGGCACCTCGGCGGGCCCGCAACGCTGAAAGATATCCACGCACTCAGGCCTGCCGACTTCCGTGCGTTCCTGGCCGCACGGCGCAAGGAAGGCTCCGGTGCCCGTTCGCTTGGCCGCAATCTGGCCGGGCTGCGGTCACTCCTGCGTTACCTCGAAAAGAAGGGGCTGGTGAATGCCGCTGGCGTCAGCGCCGTCCGCTCGCCGAAGCAACCGAAATCACTACCGAAACCATTATCCGACCGGCAGGCCATCACCGTGGTCAGCGACGAGGCCCAGTTGCACGAAGAGCCTTGGATTGCCGCCCGCGACGCAGCCGTTTTCACGCTGCTCTATGGCTGTGGACTGCGCATTTCCGAGGCCCTTGACCTGACGCCCGGCGACTTCAATCGCGGCGCGGCCACGTTGCGCATCACCGGTAAAGGCAACAAGACCCGCCTCGTGCCTCTACTGACCGTTGTCTTCGACGCCGTCGATAAATACCGGTCGTTGTGCCCCTATCATCTCGAAGGCGAAGAACCCCTTTTTCGGGGCGCGCGCGGCGGCAAGCTGCAAGCTGCGATCATTCAGCGCACCATGCAGAAGATGCGCAGCGCCTTCGGCCTTCCCGAAACGGCGACACCGCATGCGCTGCGCCATTCCTTTGCGACCCACCTGTTGGCCGGCGGCGGTGACCTCAGAACGATCCAGGAACTGCTCGGCCACGCCAGCCTTTCCACCACCCAGGTCTATACAGGTGTGGATTCCTCACGATTGCTTGAAGTTTACGACCGTGCCCATCCTCGGGCGTAATCTTTTGTTAACGGCTTCTCTTAAAGGAATATCCGCACGCTGGGCGTAGGCTTGGCGATCATAGTGACCGGAACACCATCATGACGATCTCCATCTGCCATCGCAGCCTGCACATTGCATCGCCGGGCAATATCCTTCTCTGGCTGATCGCCGCGTTTCACATGCTGCTTGCGGCAACCCTGATCGCTGTGCTGTTTTCGGTATCGCCGGCGGCTGCCGCGAACGACGATGCCTGTACCGGCCACAATATCCTGACCGATCTCAAACAGAGTGATCCCGCCCGGTACGCCGAAGTCGTGAACGAGGCCGATGCCGTGCCGAACGGCAAGGGCATTTTCTGGAAAATCGAGAAGGCGGGAATAGCGCCGTCTTGGCTCCTCGGCAGTATGCATGTGACCGATCCCCGCGTGCTGAATCTGCCGCCGCGCGCGCAGGCTGCCCATGATGCTGCCGATACCATCATCATTGAATCCGACGAGATCCTCGACGAAAAGAAGGCGGCGGCTGCGCTGCTGATACGGCCGGAACTGACGATGTTCACCGACGGCACGACCATCGAGAAGCTTCTTTCCCGCGACGATTACACGCGGCTGGAAGCCGGTCTGAAGCTGCGCGGCATCCCGCTTGCCGCGGTTTCTCGCATGCGCCCTTGGATGATCTCGAGCGTGGTTGCCCTTCCCGGCTGCGAAATGGCTCGCAAGGCGAAAGGCGTTCAATTCCTCGACCAGAAAATCGCGACGGATGCCGCCGCTGCGGGCAAGCAGGTCAAGGGCCTCGAAACGCTGGCCGAACAACTGCAGGCAATGGCTGAGCTGCCCACCGAGTTCCACCTGAAATCGCTGATCGAAACGCTGGCTCTCGGTTCTAAGATGAACGATGTCGTCGAGACGATGACCGATCTCTATCTTTCCGGTGATATCGGCATGACGATCCCCATGCTGAAGACCGTGTCACCCGACGGCGAGGACGAAGATAGCGACTACGCCGCCTTCGAGCAGCGCATCATCCTTGATCGCAACAAGGTGATGGCCGAGCGCGCCGCGGCGATCCTCGCCAAGGGCAACGTCTTCATGGCCGTCGGCGCCCTGCACCTACCAGGCGACGGCGGCGTGATCGAACTGTTGCGCAATCAAGGCTTCACCGTCACCGCCGTTAACTAGCGCCCGACGGTCATACGCTTGAGAACATTGGTCTTCCAATAGAACTGGTGAACGAGCGCGCCCGCGCCATGCGCCGCGACAAACACCCAGAGGACGACCTTCAGCACATCGGCGTGAAGCGATCCGACGGCATCCATTCCAAAATAATAGGCGGCAATTCCAGTCAGCGGCATCACGAAGATGAAGGCATAAAGGCCGAAGTGCACGACCTTGGCCGCGAGGCGAAATATCGCAGGCTCGCCCGCGATTTCGATCGGTGCACCCTGGGAAAAACGCAGGCAAACCCGGATAATCGCGAGCGCCAGAATGGCAATACCGACATAGGCGTGAATGTTGGCCGCCGCGACCTGGTCGGCAGTGGCAATGCCGGTCCGACGCATGGCGCGATGCCACTCGTTCATGCCGTCAGGAAATAGCAGGTTGAAGAAGATGAGCAGTGCCATACCCCAGTGAAGCAGGCGTTGCGGCAAGCTGTATGCATCGACGGGTGCGGATTGCATCGGCTCTCCTTTCGAACGACTTTAGAATCATTCAAAAGTAAAACGGCCACCTGTCGGGAGACAAGCAGCCGTTCGCACATTGCCGAAATTTAATATTACATATGGATCGGCTTGAAGAAGGCGGCGAGCGCCGCTTCCTTGACCGCTTCCGACATGGTCGGGTGCGCATGGCAGGTACGGCCCAAATCTTCCGCGGAACCACCGAACTCCATCAGAACGGCGATCTCGTGGATCATCTCGCCGGCGCCGAAGCCGACGATGTGGCCGCCGAGAACGCGATCGGTTTCCTTGTCGGACAGGATCTTCACGAAACCGTCGGTGGCGAGCATTGCGCGGGCGCGGCCGTTTGCCGTGAACGGGAACTTGCCGACCTTATAGGCGATACCAGCGGCCTTCAGCTCTTCCTCGGTCTTGCCGACGGAAGCGACCTCAGGCTGAGTGTAGACGACACTTGGGATGACGTCATAGTTCACATGGCCATGCTGGCCGGCGAGAATTTCGGCGAGTGCGACGCCTTCGTCTTCCGCCTTGTGAGCCAGCATCGGACCCTTCACCACGTCACCGATCGCGTAGATGCCGGCAACGTTGGTGCGGAAATGACCGTCGATTTCGACGCGGCCACGATTATCGAGCTTGACGCCGGCTTCTTCAAGGCCAAGGCCGGTCGTGTAGGGCGTGCGGCCGGTCGCAATCAGAACGACCTCGGCTTCGAGTGTCTGCGCGTCGCCGCCCTTGACCGGCTCGAAGGTCACCTTGGCGCCCTTGCCACCCTTCTCAACGCCCGTCACCTTGGAGCTGAGGTTGATGGTGACGCCCTGCTTGGCAAGCATCCGCTGGAACTGCTTGGAAACTTCGCCATCCATGCCGCCGAGAATCGTGTCGAGATATTCGACAACCGTGACCTTGGCGCCGAGGCGCGACCAGACCGACCCGAGCTCAAGGCCGATGACGCCACCGCCGACGACGATCATCGTTTCCGGCACCTTCTCAAGCGCAATTGCGCCTGTCGAGGAAATGATCACCTTCTCGTCGATATCGACCTTGACGCCGGGAATGCCGGCGACGTCGGAACCGGTGGCGATGACGATGTTCTTGCCTTCGATTTCCTGCACCTTGCCGTCTTCGGCGGTCACGGAAACCTTGCCCGCCGAAACGATCTTGCCGGTGCCCTGGAAAGCATCGATCTTGTTCTTCTTGAAGAGGAAGGCAACGCCGTCGACATTGGCCTTCACAGTCGCATCCTTGTGCGCCAGCATCTTTTCAAGGTTCAGCTTTGGAGCGGCGACCTCGATGCCGAGCGCATCCATGCCGTGGCCGGCCTGATGGAACATTTCGGAGGCATGCAGCAGCGCCTTGGACGGGATGCAGCCGACGTTCAGGCAGGTGCCGCCGAAGGTTGCCCGCTTTTCGACGACAGCGACCTTGAGGCCGAGCTGGGCTGCCTTGATGGCAGCAACATAGCCGCCGGGGCCGGTTCCGATAACGATCACATCGTAGGACATTGTTTCTTTTCCTTTTCGTTATTTGCTTAGTCAGCCGCGCGGGCGAGCGCGAGGCGAAAACCGAAGCCGACCAGAGCGGCGCCGGTGATGCGATTGAACCATTTGCCGCTTGCGATGAAGCGGTCGCGAATGGGCTTTACGGTGAAGAAGGTGGAGACGCCGGCGAACCAGGCGACGAGCGCGGTGGCCATGCCGATGCCATAGCTGAACTGGATCAGTGCCGGGGTATCGTGATGCACCAGCGTCGAGAACAGCGACAGGAAAAACAGGACTGGCTTCGGATTGAGCGCGTTGGTGATGAAACCCATGCCGAGGCACTTGAGCGCCGAGATCGGCCTGCGGTCTTCCTCCGTCACCTCAATCTCATTGACCTTGAAGCCCGGCTCGCGGAAGGACTTGATACCGAGGTAGACCAGGTAGGCGACGCCGGCCCACTTGATCATGGCAAACAGAATCAGCGATTTGGAGACGATCAGGCCGAGGCCGAGAATCGTGTAGCTGATGTGAAAGAGCAGCGAAAAGCCCATGCCGAGGCCGGTCATCACGGCGGCACGGCGGCCGTGCACGATGCTCTGGCGCAGGATGACCGCAAAGTCGGCGCCCGGTACGACGATGAAGATCGAAAAGACGGCCATGAGGCCGAGAAATTCGAAGAAGTATTGCATGGCGATATGGTCTCCGCGTCCTAACGGCCGCCGCTGACGTTGAGTATGGCGCCCGTTATATAGGAAGCCGTCGGCGAGAGAAGGTAGAGGGCCGCATCGGCGATCTCCTCTGCCGTACCGGGCCTCTGCATCGGAATGCTCGGCGCGAGATCTCGTGCGCGGTTCGGCAGGCCGCCGGATGCATGAATGTCGGTATCGATGACGCCGGGGCGGATGGCGTTCACGCGCACGCCCTCGTTTGCCACTTCTCGCGACAGGCCGATGGTGAAGGTATCGATCGCGGCCTTCGATGCGGCGTAGTCGACATACTGCGAGGCCGAGCCCAGAACTGCTGCCATCGACGAGATGTTGACGATCGCCCCGCCCTTGCCGCCATGCCTCGACGACATGCGGCGGACGGCTTCGGCAGCGCAGAGGATCGAGCCGGTCACGTTGACGCGCATCATCCGCTCAAGACGCTCGACGCTCATCTCGTCGACGCGCTGCTGGGCATCGACGATGCCGGCATTGTTGACCAGTCCATCCAGCCGCCCGAAGTGCTTGTCGACAGTCTGGAACATCGAAACGATATCCTGCGCGCTGCCGACATCGCCCTTGATCGCGATGGCATCGCCACCCTCTGCCTTGACATCAGAGACGATAGCGTCGGCGGCAGCGCGGTTCGCAGCGTAGTTGACGGCGACGTTCCAGCCCTGGCGGGCAGCGAGGCGGCAGACGGCCGCACCGATGCCTCGGCTGCCACCGGTAACGAGAAGAACCGGTCGTTCTGTCATTTCGCGCACTCCTTGAATGCCAGGACATCCCACGGCGCAACCGTCGCCTTGCCGTTGCCCCATATCTGCGATTGGCGGATCGCCGGGCCGACACCCGGCAGAAAGACGTTCTCAGCGGCGGCGGCGGCTTCGGGCTGCAAATTATCGATCTCGCCCTTGGCGTTTACGCTATAGACCGCGCCCCGCCAGATCGTACAGGCGTCCAGATCCGCGCCGGTCACGTCACCGCCGGGGCATTTGAACATCAGGATACCGACGGCGCGTTCCGGATCGTTGAATGGCATGACATAGCCGTCCAGCTCGATCGACGTCTTGAGGACCTCGAGCGTGAACCGATTGCTGGCAGCCGCCGCGTCCGAATTAATTGGCGTAAAGCGAAGCTCGTAGGCGCCATCCCGGTCGGCATAGACGGCACTCGCCTGCCGGCAGCCAGGAGCAGCCACAGCCATCACGGGTGACAGCAGCAAAAGCGCGAACAAGGCTCCCACCCCGCCTTTGGCAAGGGGAGGCTTCATGATCATACGCCTTGTGGAGATTGCCAGCGACATTACGCGCCCCGCTGAGGTGGAAAGGGCCGCTCACGCGGCCCAGTCGAATGCTTAGAGATCGAGAACCAGACGCTCCGGATCTTCCAGGCTTTCCTTGACTCGAACGAGGAAGGTCACGGCTTCCTTGCCGTCGACGATGCGGTGATCGTAGGAGAGCGCGAGATACATCATCGGACGGATGACGATCTGGCCGCCGACGACAACCGGACGGTCCTGAATCTTGTGCATGCCGAGGATACCGGACTGCGGCGCGTTCAGGATCGGCGAGGACATCAGCGAGCCGTAGACGCCGCCATTGGTGATCGTGAAGGTGCCGCCCTGCATGTCGGCCATCGACAGCGAGCCGTCGCGGGCAGCCTTTGCCAGACGCGCCAGTTCCTTTTCGACCTCAGCGATCGACATCTGGTCGGCGTCGCGGATGACCGGCACGACGAGGCCCTTGTCGGTGCCGACGGCCATGCCGATGTGGCAGAAGTTCTTGTAGATGATGTCGGTGCCGTCAATCTCGGCGTTGACGGCCGGCAGCTCCTTCAGCGCGTGCGTGATGGCCTTGGTGAAGAAGCCCATGAAGCCGAGCTTCACGCCGTGCTTCTTTTCGAAGACGTCCTTGTACTTGGCGCGCAGGTCCATGACCGCCTTCATGTCCACCTCGTTGTAGGTGGTGAGCATGGCGGCGGTGTTCTGCGCGTCCTTCAGGCGCTTGGCGATCGTCTGGCGCAGGCGCGTCATCTTCACGCGCTCTTCGCGAGCCGCATCCTCGACCGTCGACGGGCCACGAGCGGCAGCCGGAACGGCAGGTGCTGCAACGGCTGCCGGAGCGGAGATGCCCTTGGCAACAGCGGCGATCACATCACCCTTCAGAACCTGCCCGCGCTTGCCTGATCCATCGATCTGATCTGCCGACAGGTTGTTCTCGGCGAGCATCTTGGCGGCAGCCGGGGCCGGCGGCATCGCAGAAGCAGCTGCTGCCGGAGCAGCGGCGGCTGCAACAGCCGGTTCGGCTACCTTTGCCGGAGTTGCGGCTGGAGCAGGAGCCTGGGCGGCGGCAGCGCCGGCGCCCGCGGCGATCTGGCCGAGCAGTGCGCCGAGACCGACGGTTTCGCCAGCCTGGGCAACGATTTCGGACAGCGTGCCCGAAGCCGGAGCCGGTACTTCGATGGTCACCTTGTCGGTTTCAAGCTCGAGAATCGGCTCGTCGGCCTTGATGGCGTCGCCAACCTTCTTGAACCAGGTACCGACGGTTGCCTCGCTGACGGATTCACCGAGAGTTGGAACGCGGATTTCTGTGGCCATTGTTCAAATCCTGATTTGCTTGTGTTCGTTTATTCGTTTCCGGCAGCGAATGGCCGGAGAATGATCGAGGGCATTGGCAATATGTCGAAGCGAAACCCGTAACCGGACTGGATGATCGGATCGGCGTCGGCCATTGCCTGCGCTGCCTGCTGATCCTCCACCGAGACCACTGCCATGCCCCAGCCTCCTTCACCCTCGAAGACGGGACCGACGGCGATCGCCGATCCCTCTTCTGCGTTCTGGTGCCAGTAGGCGGCATGGCGTTTCATCGCGGCCATTTCCTCCCCGGTCGCGTCATGCGGGAAACGAGGGCGAGGCGGCACAAGTCTGAGGAAGAAATATGCCATTGCCCCGATCCCTTAGCCGCCCAACGCATCCTCGAGGAATGCGGCGAGCTGCGACAGATGCTTGGACATCAGACCCGTTGCCGGCGACGCGGCGGCCGGACGGCCGGTGTAGCGGACGCGCTGGTACTTCGCATCGATGTGGGCGAGCACCCACTCCAGATACGGGTCGATGAACGACCATGCGCCCATGTTCTTCGGCTCTTCCTGGCACCAGACCATCTCAGCGTTCCGGAAGCGGGAAAGCTCGTTGATGAGCGCCTTTGCCGGGAACGGATAAAGCTGTTCGACGCGCAGCAGATAGATGTCGTCGATGCCGCGCTTTTCGCGCTCTTCCAGAAGGTCGTAATAGACCTTGCCGGTGCACATGACGACACGACGGATCTTCGCATCCTTCTGCAGCTTGATCGGGCCGTCCTTGATCACCTCGGCATCGTCCCAAAGCAGGCGATGGAAGGAGGACTCTCCGGCCAGTTCCGCGAGCGTCGACACAGCCCGCTTGTGACGCAGAAGCGACTTCGGTGTCATCAGGACGAGCGGCTTGCGGAAGTCGCGCTTCAACTGCCGGCGCAGGATGTGGAAGTAGTTCGCCGGCGTCGTAACGTTGGCGACCTGCATGTTGTCCTCAGCGCAGAGCTGCAGGAAGCGTTCGAGGCGGGCCGAGGAGTGCTCCGGACCCTGACCTTCGTAGCCATGCGGCAGCAGGCAGACGAGACCGGACATGCGCAGCCACTTGCGTTCGCCGGACGAGACGAACTGGTCGAACACGACCTGCGCACCGTTGGCGAAATCGCCGAACTGGGCTTCCCAGAGCGTCAGCGCATTCGGGCGAGCCAGCGAGTAACCATACTCGAAGCCGAGGACCGCTTCTTCCGAAAGCATCGAGTTGATGACTTCATAGCGAGCCTGGTTGGGCGACAGATTGGCCAGCGGAATGTAGCGCTCTTCGGTTTCCTGATCGTAGAGAACCGAATGACGCTGCGAGAAGGTGCCGCGTTCGCAATCCTGGCCGGAGAGGCGGATCTTGTGGCCTTCGACAACAAGCGAACCGAAAGCAAGTGCTTCCGCCATCGCCCAGTCGAGGTTCTCGCCCGTCTGGATCATGTTGGCGCGGTTTTCCATGAAGCGCTGGATCGTTCGATGCGCCCGGAAGCCTTCCGGAATCTCCGAAAGCTTGCGGCCGATGTCCTTGAGCGTCTTCATCGGCACGGCGGTCTTGCCGCGGCGCTGTTCGTCCGCATTGTCGGCAGTACGCAGCCCCGACCACTCGCCGTCCAGCCAGTCGGCCTTGTTCGGCTTGTAGCTCTGGCCGGCGTCGAATTCCTGCTCGAGATGCGCGCGCCAGTCGGCCTTCATCTTCTCGACTTCGCCGTCGGTCAGAAGGCCTTCGGCGACAAGCCGATCCGCATAGATCTGCAGGACCGTCTTGTGAGCGCGGATGACCTTGTACATCTTCGGCTGCGTGAAGGACGGCTCATCGCCTTCGTTGTGGCCGTAGCGGCGGTAGCAGAACATGTCGATGACGACGGGCTTGTGGAACTTCATACGAAATTCCATGGCGATCTTGGCAGCATAGACGACCGCCTCCGGATCGTCACCGTTCACGTGGAAGATCGGCGCCTCGATCATCTTGGCGACGTCGGACGGATAGGGCGACGAACGCGAGAAGGCCGGATTGGTGGTGAAGCCGATCTGGTTGTTGATGATGACGTGCATCGTGCCGGCAACGCGGTGACCACGCAGGCCCGACAGGCCGAGGATTTCGGCAATGACGCCCTGGCCGGCAAAGGCCGCGTCGCCGTGGATCAAGAGCGGCAGAACCTTGGCGCGCTCCGACAGCGGAATGGTATCCCCGTCCCAGACGGTGGCGCCCATATCCTGCTTGGCGCGAGCCTTGCCCATGACGACAGGGTCAACGATTTCAAGGTGCGACGGGTTGGCCGTCAGCGAGACGTGGATCTTGTTGCCATCAAATTCCCGGTCAGAGGACGCGCCGAGGTGGTACTTGACGTCGCCCGAGCCTTCGACTTCGTCAGGCGCGTAGGAGCCGCCCTTGAACTCGTGGAAAATGGCGCGGTGCGGCTTGCCCATGACCTGGGAGAGCACGTTAAGGCGACCGCGGTGGGCCATGCCGAACACGGCTTCGCGAAGGCCGAGATGGCCGCCGCGCTTCAGGATCTGCTCGAGCGCCGGGACGAGCGATTCGCCGCCATCGAGACCAAAACGCTTGGTGCCCTTGAACTTCACGTCGAGGAACTGCTCGTAGCCTTCGGCTTCGATGATCTTGGACAGGATCGCCTTCTTGCCTTCTGCGGTGAAAGCGACGCCCTTGTCCGGACCTTCGATGCGCTCCTGTATCCAGGCCTTCTCTTCCGGGTTGGAGATGTGCATGAACTCGACGCCGAGGGTCGAGCAGTAGGTGCGCTCGAGGATCTCGATCATCTCGGGAAGGGTCGCGTATTCGAGGCCGAGAACGTTGTCGATGAAGATCTTGCGGGAATAGTCAGCCGGGGTGAAGCCGTAAGCTTCGGGCGACAGTTCCTTATAGTCTTCGACCGGCGCCGCAATCCCCAGCGGATCGAGCTTGGCGTGCAGGTGGCCGCGCATGCGATAGGCGCGGATCATCATGATGGCGCGGACGGAGTCACGCGTCGCCTGCAGGATGTCGGCACCATCGGTCGGCTTGCCGGCGGCTTCCGCCTTGCCCTTAACCTTGGTTTCGATGATCTTTTCGACTGTGCCCCAATCGCCATCGAGCGCAGAAACAAGATCGCTCTTCGGCAGCAGGGGCCAGTTCGTCTTGCGCCAGGACGCACCCTTGGCCGCCTTCTTCACATCTTCCGGATTGTCTTCCAGTGCCTTGAAAAAGGACTGCCATTCCTCGTTGACCGAGCTCGGGTCTTCTTCATAGCGCGCATAGAGCTGCTCGATATACGCAGCATTGGCGCCATCCAGGAACGAGGTGATCTGAAACTGCTCGTTGGCTTCTTGCCGTGCCATGGTTACACGCGGACGCTTTCGTCCGCCTCCTGACTTGTGATTCCGCCGGATACTCGACCGGCTTGCCGCATCTGTCGTTAGCCGCCTGTCCGCGGCTCATTCATTCGAAGTCGAGGCCCGGGCAGACGCTAAGGCTGCCCGGGATATAGATCGGATCAGCCCTTGAGGACTTCAACCAGCGTCTTGCCGAGGCGAGCCGGCGACGGCGAAACGCGGATGCCAGCCGATTCCATGGCCGCGATCTTCGATTCCGCGTCACCCTTGCCACCGGACACGACGGCACCGGCGTGACCCATCGTGCGGCCCTTCGGCGCGGTGCGGCCAGCGATGAAGCCGGCCATCGGCTTCTTGCGGCCCTTCTTGGCCTCGTCGATCAGGAACTGGGCTGCGTCTTCTTCAGCCGAGCCGCCGATTTCGCCGATCATGATGATCGACGTCGTGGCTTCGTCGGCCAGGAACATTTCCAGCACGTCGATGAACTCGGTGCCCTTGACCGGGTCGCCGCCGATGCCGACAGCCGTCGTCTGTCCGAGGCCTTCATTGGAGGTCTGGAACACGGCTTCATAGGTCAGCGTGCCGGAGCGGGACACGATGCCGACCGAACCCTTGCGGAAGATCGAGCCCGGCATGATGCCGATCTTGCACTCTTCCGGCGTCAGGATGCCCGGGCAGTTCGGCCCGAGCAGGCGCGACTTCGACTTGTCGAGCTTGGCCTTCACCCGCACCATGTCCATGACCGGGATGCCCTCGGTGATGCAGGTGATGAACGGAACTTCGGCCTCGATCGCCTCGATGATCGCATCGGCAGCGCCTGCCGGCGGAACGTAGATCACAGTCGCATCGGCGCCCGTCCGCTCCTTGGCTTCGGCAACGCTTGCGAAGATCGGCAGCACCGTGCCGTCGACGCCCGACGACCAGGTTTCGCCACCCTTCTTCGGGTGAATACCGCCGACCATCTTGGTGCCGTAATAAGCGAGCGCCTGTTCGGTGTGGAAGGTGCCGGTCTTGCCGGTCAGGCCCTGAACGAGAACCTTGGTGTCTTTGTTGACGAGAATAGACATTCTTTCGGTCCTTCCGGATTAGGCCTTGATCGCCGCGACGATCTTCTTCGCCGCGTCGTCGAGATCGTCGGCAGCCGTAATCGCCAGACCCGACTCGTTGAGGATTTTCTTGCCGAGTTCGACGTTAGTGCCTTCGAGGCGAACGACGAGCGGAACCTTCAGACCAACTTCCTGCACAGCTGCGACAACGCCTTCGGCGATGACGTCGCAACGCATGATGCCGCCGAAGATGTTGACGAGGATGCCCTCGACCTTCGGGTCAGCGGTGATGATCTTGAAGGCAGCCGCGACCTTCTCCTTGCCGGCGCCACCGCCGACGTCGCAGAAGTTTGCCGGCTCCTTGCCGTAGAGCTTGATGATGTCCATCGTCGCCATGGCAAGGCCTGCGCCGTTGACCATGCAGCCGATGTTGCCGTCCAGAGCCACGTAGGCGAGATCCCACTTCGAGGCCTCGATTTCCTTGGCGTCTTCCTCGGTTTCGTCGCGCAGCGCCTTGACGTCGTCGTGGCGGAACAGCGCGTTGCCGTCAAACGACATCTTGGCGTCGAGAACGCGCAGGTGGCCGTCCTTCATGACGATCAGCGGATTGACTTCGAGGAGGGCCATGTCCTTCTCGCCGAAGGCCTTGTAAAGCGCCGGGAACAGCGACTTGGCATCTTCGGCAGCAGCGCCGCTCAACTCGAGAGCCTTGGAGATCGCGGCAACGTCGGCAGCCGTGACACCGGCTTCCGGGTCGATGGCGATCGTGTGGATCTTCTCAGGCGTATCGTGAGCGACGGCTTCGATGTCCATGCCGCCTTCCGTCGATACGACGAAGGCAACGCGGCCAACCGAGCGATCGACCAGCAGCGAGCAGTACAGTTCGCGAGCAATGTCGGCACCGTCTTCGATGTAGAGGCGATTGACCTGCTTGCCGGCTTCGCCCGTCTGCGCCGTGACCAGCGTGTTTCCGAGCATCTCCTTGGCGTGAGCGACGACTTCATCGATCGACTTGGCGAGACGAACGCCGCCCTTGGCGTCGGGGCCAAGTTCCTTGAACTTGCCCTTGCCGCGGCCGCCGGCGTGGATCTGGCTCTTGACGACATAGAGCGGACCCGGCAGCGACTTGGCAGCAGCTTCGGCTTCCTCGACCTTGAGGATCGGCACACCCTTGGCGACCGGCGCGCCATAGCCCTTCAAGAGAGCCTTGGCCTGGTATTCATGAATGTTCATGGATCTATTCCTGTTTGGATTGCGTCGGCGCGCAACTGACTACTTCAGCGCAGGCGCGATGTTGATGCAGGCTTCGCACAGGCCGGCGACAGCACCGACGGACTTGTCGAACGCTTCCTTCTCGGCCTTATTGAGATCGATCTCGATGATGCGCTCGACGCCACCGGCACCGATGACGGTGGGCACACCGACATACATGTCCTTGACACCGTACTGGCCGGTCAGCTGCGCTGCGCAGGGCAGAACGCGCTTCTTGTCCTTGAGGTAGGATTCAGCCATCTCGATCGCCGAAGCGGCCGGCGCGTAGTAGGCAGAGCCGGTCTTCAGCAGGCCGACGATTTCGGCGCCGCCATCACGGGTGCGCTGGATGATCTCTTCGAGGCGCTCCTTGGTGACCCAACCCATGGTGACGAGGTCGGTGAGCGGAATGCCGGCAACGGTGGAGTAGCGAGCGAGCGGCACCATCGTGTCGCCGTGGCCGCCGAGAACGAATGCGGTGACGTCTTGTACTGAAACGTTGAATTCCTTGGAGAGGAACAGGCGGAAGCGCGAGCTATCGAGAACGCCGGCCATGCCGACGACCTTGTTGGCCGGGAGGCCGGAGAACTTCTGCAGCGCCCAGACCATGGCGTCGAGCGGGTTGGTGATGCAGATCACGAACGCGTTCGGGGCATACTTCTTGATGCCGGCGCCGACCTGTTCCATGACCTTGAGGTTGATGCCGAGCAGATCGTCGCGGCTCATGCCCGGCTTGCGGGCGACGCCGGCGGTGACGATGCAGACGTCGGCGCCTTCGATCGCGGAGTAGTCGCTGGCGCCGGTGAGGTTGGCGTCAAAGCCTTCGACCGGCGAGGACTGAGCAATGTCGAGGCCCTTACCCTGAGGAATACCATCGGCGATATCGAAGAGAACGATGTCACCCAGTTCCTTCAGGCCGGCGAGATGCGCCAGCGTGCCACCAATCATGCCAGAACCAATGAGTGCGATCTTGTTACGCGCCATTTCGCTGTTTCCTTTGCGATCAAAATTCGTCAGGCGACGCGCGGAGGGGGCATCGCCCAATGCCGCAATCGCATAGCCCCAAAGCCAAAAAATGGCAAACGATTATTTTTGAGCGAGGAATTTCAATCGTTTAGATCATAAAATTCTTACGTAAACGTAATACAATTTGTCACCAAAACGTTACTCGGCGGCCCGCCGCTCGTGGTGCAATGCGAGATACTCGGCGCTGCGCATTTCGAAAAGGCGCGACACGGTACGATCGAATTCGAAGCCCTCGGTACCACGCGCTTGTGTCAACAAATTTTCAGGCATCGCTGCTGCGGACACATAGAGCCGCACGGCATGATCGTAAAGCGTATCGATCAGGATAATGAAGCGTTTGGTCTGGTTGCGCTTCTCGGGACCTAGCAGCGGCACATGATCCAAGAAGATGGCGTCGAAGCGTTCGGCAATGGCCAGGAAATCGGCTGGGCCCAATGGCTTCTCGCAGAGATCGGCGAAGGTGAAGCGCGCCATTCGGTCGACGGCACGTGGCACGTGGATCGATCGTCCCTTCATGGGAATTTCCAATGGCTGCGCCTTGCGGCCATGAAGCGCCTGCATCCAGGACGCATCCATCGCCATGTCCGTCCGGTCATCGATTGGCGTCAGGTAGACAGGTTGGCTATCGAGTTTCTCCATCCGGTAGTCGGTCGGAGAGTCCAACGTCACGATTTCGACCTTCTGCTTGAGAAGATCGACGAAGGGCAGGAACAGGCTTCGATTGAGGCCGTCCTTGTAGAGGTTATCGGGCTCGACATTCGAGGTCGCGACCAGCAGGCACCCGCGCCGGAAGAGTTCGGAAAAAAGCCGCGATAGGATCATCGCGTCAGCAATATCCGTCACCGTGAACTCGTCGAAGCAAAGCAATTCGGCCTCATCATAAAGAGCTGCCGCGACGACCGGGATGGGGTCGGCCTGCTTGGTCTCGCCTTGCTTGAGCTTCAGCCGGTGCGCTGCGATGCGATTGTGCACATCGGTCATGAACTCATGGAAATGCGCGCGCCGCTTCTTCGCGCAGGGTGCCATCGCGAAGAACATATCCATCAGCATCGTCTTGCCGCGGCCAACGCTGCCGTGAATGTAGAGGCCCTTGACCGCTTCCGACGACTTCTTCTTGTTGGCGAACAGCCAGCCGAGAGCGCTTCCCTTTGCCGCCGGCCGCCGCTGCTTCAATCCCGACAGCACTCGATCCAGGCATTTCGCCACATGCATCTGGGCTGAATCGATTTGAAGCGCGCCCGAAGCCGTCAGCGACTTCAATTGTTCGCTGACGCTCAGGCTGTAGTCTGGCATGGGTTGCATAAAGGTCCGCCTATGCAGGATCGGCGGCCTTCGCCGCCCAATCTTTTAACGGCTGAGGCTGATCGGCTGCCCGGTATTGGTCTGGCCGCTGAAGGCATTGTCGGCGGTCTTATAGACGCTGCCGATCTGGTTGCCGCTGCGGTCCTTCAGGAGAACCTGCTTGCCCGAGACTTCCCAGGAACCCATCGCCGTCAGCTCGCCGACGCAACCGCGCGTACCGCCGCGCGAGCCGCTGCCGAGATTAGTGAGCGTCAGGAACATGTCGCAGGAGCCGTTGACGCGCCAGCTGCCGACCATCGATTCCTTGGTGACATCCATTGCATTCGCCGCCATCGCGCCCGGCTGACCGCCAGCGACAGGTGCCGAGGTCGTCGGAGCAGCAGGGAACTGCGAAGAGCCGGAAGGCGGAGGAAGCTGCCCACCCTGAACCGACGGAACCGGCTGCGCCGTCAGTGGCGCCGGGGCGGAATAGCTCGCATCATTGTAAGCGGTGCGCTGGCAGCCAGCTAGCGACAGAATAACCACGAGACCTGTCGCCACATGTCTGAACTGCATCATGATACTCCCGATTTTTCCAGTATTGTCCTGAAATTGCCGCGCAATCACGGCGGAATTATCTTGAAAGGCTGTATTGAATCAAGACAGCGCGAGGAGAAATTGTGTCGATGTGGGAGCAACGCCGCAACTCCGAGACAAATTTGGCGCAATCGAACAAAGCAACGCTCCGTGATCGCAGAGAGAAAAGGGCCGCATCGCGGCCCTAATGCTGAATTGATCAAACGCGGCGCTCGACCATCATCTTCTTGATTTCGGCGATCGCCTTCGCCGGGTTAAGACCCTTCGGGCAGGTCTGCGCACAATTCATGATCGTGTGGCAGCGATAGAGGCGGAAGGGATCCTCGAGGTTGTCCAGGCGTTCGCCGGTCGCCTCGTCGCGGGAATCGATCAGCCAGCGATAGGCCTGCAGCAGGACAGCTGGACCGAGATAGCGATCGCCGTTCCACCAGTAGCTCGGACAGGAGGTCGAGCAACAGGCGCAGAGTATGCACTCGTAGAGGCCATCGAGCTTCTGGCGATCTTCGTGGCTTTGCTTCCATTCCTTGGCAGGCGTCGGCGAAACCGTCTTCAGCCACGGCTCGATCGAGCGATGTTGGGCATAGAAGTTGGTGAGATCAGGGACAAGATCCTTAACGACAGGTAGGTGAGGCAGCGGATAGATCTTCACCGAGCCTTTGATCTCGTCCAGGCCCTTCGTACAAGCAAGGGTATTGGTGCCGTCGATGTTCATCGCACAGGAACCGCAGATGCCCTCGCGACAGGAGCGACGCAACGTCAGCGTCGGGTCGATGTTGTTCTTGATGTAGAGGAGACCGTCGAGCACCATCGGGCCGCAATTATCGACATCGATATAGAAGGTGTCGATCGACGGGTTCTGGCCATCGTCGGGGCTCCAACGGTAGACGCGGAATTCGCGGGTATTCTTGGCGCCAGCCGGCTTCGGCCACACCTTGCCTTCGCGCATCTGGGAGTTCTTGGGAAGAGCGAGTTCAACCATGTCCAGTACCTCTTAGTACACGCGAGCCTTGGGCGCGATCTTCTGGGGATCGATGCCCTCTGCGATAAGCTCGGTGTGAACCGGGCGGTAGTCGAGCTTGACGTCGCCTGCCTCGTTGACCCAGGCGAGCGTATGCTTGCGCCAGTTGACGTCGTCGCGGCCGGCGAATGCGCCTTCCGTGTAGTCTTCGCGGGCGTGAGAACCGCGGCTCTCCTTGCGTGCTTCGGCGCCGTAGATCGTGGTGATGGCATTGGCCATCAGGTTCTGCAGCTCGAGTGTTTCGACAAGGTCGGAGTTCCAGATCATCGAGCGATCGGTGACCTTGATGTCACGCATTTCCTGCCAGATGGCGGAGATGCGCTTGCAGCCTGACTCCAGCGATTCCTGCGTACGGAACACGGCAGCGTCTTCCTGCATGGCGCGCTGCATTTTCTCGCGCAGCACGGCCGTCGGCGTGCCGCCGCTCGCGTTACGCAAGCCGTCGAAGCGATCCATGATCTTGTTACAGGCGGCGACATTCAGATGCGGCACCGGTGCAGCACGGTCGATCACCTCGCCGGCGCGGATCGCAGCGGCGCGGCCGAAGACCACCAGGTCGATCAGCGAATTGGAACCGAGGCGATTGGCGCCGTGCACCGAGGCGCAGCCGGCCTCGCCGACCGCCATCAGGCCCGGAATGATCCGCTCAGGATTGGAACTGTCGGCGTTGAGCACTTCGCCCCAATAATTCGTCGGAATACCGCCCATGTTGTAGTGAACGGTCGGCAGAACCGGGATCGGCTCGCGCGTCACGTCGACACCGGCGAAGATCTTGGCACTTTCGGAAATGCCCGGCAGGCGCTCGTGCAGAACGGCCGGATCGAGATGGTCGAGATGCAGGAAGATATGGTCCTTGTTCTTGCCGACGCCACGGCCTTCGCGGATTTCCAGCGTCATGCAGCGCGAAACGACGTCGCGCGAGGCAAGGTCCTTGGCCGAAGGAGCATAGCGCTCCATGAAGCGCTCGCCCTCGGAGTTGACGAGGTAACCGCCTTCGCCGCGCGCTCCTTCGGTGATCAGACAGCCCGAACCGTAGATGCCGGTCGGGTGGAACTGCACGAACTCCATGTCCTGCAAAGGCAGACCGGCACGTGCCACCATGCCGCCGCCGTCACCGGTGCAGGTATGAGCCGAGGTTGCCGAGAAGTAGGCGCGGCCGTAGCCGCCGGTCGCCAGCACCACCATCTTGGCGGCGAAGCGATGGATTGTGCCGTCATCGAGGCACCAGGCGACGACGCCGGTGCAGCGGCTGCCGTCATCCGACATGATCAGGTCGAGCGCGAAATACTCGATGAAGAATTCGGCGTTGTTGCGCAGCGACTGGCCATAGAGCGTGTGCAGGATGGCGTGGCCGGTACGGTCGGCCACGGCGCAGGTGCGCTGTACCGGCGGGCCTTCGCCGTAGTTCTGCATGTGGCCGCCGAACGGCCGCTGATAGATTTTACCTTCTTCGTTGCGGGAGAAGGGAACGCCGTAGTGCTCGAGCTCATAGACCGCCTTCGGCGCTTCCATGGTCAGATACTGCATGGCATCGACGTCGCCGAGCCAGTCAGAACCCTTGACGGTGTCGTAGAGGTGCCATTGCCAGCTGTCGGGCGTCATGTTGCGCAGAGAAGCGGCGATACCGCCCTGCGCGGCGACCGTGTGCGAGCGGGTCGGGAATACCTTGGTGATGCAGGCCGTGCGGAAACCCTGTTCGGCCATCCCAAGCGTGGCGCGAAGACCGGCGCCGCCGGCGCCGACGACGATCACATCATACGAGTGATCGACGTATTTGTAGGCCTTCCCATTCTGAGCGGGTGAAGTCGGTGCCATGATACGGTTATCCTACGAATGCAATTTTCAGAATGGCGAAGAGACAGAGCCCCGCCATCAGGATCGAAAAGAAGGTATTCAGCATCAGTAGGCCGATCTTGGCAAACTCGCCGTGAACGTAGTCCTCGATGATGACCTGCATGCCGAGCCGCATGTGAATGATGCCGGACACGACCATCAAACCCATGATGACTGCGACAAGCGGGTTCGACAGGGCGTGAACCACGTCGGAATAAGGCTCGCCCGCGTGGACGATCATGAAAATGATGAAGAAGAGAAAAAGGGGCACATTGGCAACCGCAGTGACGCGCTGGCGCCAGAAATGATCGGTTCCTTCCTTGGCCGAGCCAAGGCCGCGAACCTTACCCAGGGGGGTGCGCATATCCATGAGAACAACCTTCAGAAGCGAATAAGGAAGCCGATCACCCAGACCAGTACGGTCAGACAGAGCGATATGACGATCGAGGCCTGGGCCATCCTGGTCGAGACTTCCTTGTCGAAGCCGTAACCGAGATCCCAGACGAAGTGACGGAAACCGCCGACCATATGGTGCAAGAGAGCCCAGGTATAGCCGAGCAACACGAGCTTGCCGACGATGCTGCCGAGGATCCAGTTGACCCAGTCATAGTAGGCTTGACCGGTCGCAGCCGCGATCAGCCACCAGGCGACCAGCAGCGTCCCGACGTAAAGAGCGCCACCGGTAATGCGGTGAACGATCGACATGACCATGGTGGGGATTGGTTTGTAAATTTGCAAATGCGGCGACAGGGGCCGGTTATTTGTCACATTCGCCATCAGAACCTCGCGGCGTCTTCTCTGCGCTCCCGACATCAGGAAGCATTCAAGGCGATCACACGAAGGACAAATTTGTTTGTGTGCGTCGCATCAATGGCGACGTTTAATCACGTAAGCCCCTAACGACAAGTATAATTGCAACCCCAATTTAATTTAATCGATTTGCGTCTCTGGGTGGCGCGAACTGCGCTTGACGGCCGGCCTGGTTCCCGACGCAAGCGGCATGTCGGGGTGTCTTCTGGACAATTAGCTGCTTTTGGCGCATTTTGCGGTTAACGCTTTGTTAACAGTTCCATTTTGGAGATCCGCGCGATGCTGAAGCTTGCCTCCGTGCTCGTTTCCCTTGCCGCTGCCGCTTTGATCGCAATGCCGACCTCCGCCGGCGACTTCGGCCACAATTCGTTCTCTCGCCACGGTGGCAAGGTTTTCATTGGGCATCGTACTCCCATGATCCTCGGCCGGCCGTTTCGTGGCTTGAACCATGGGCGCCCACATTTCGCCGATGGATACGGCCGGTTCGGCTATGGCCACGGTCGCACGCCTTTGATCAAGCGCGCCTCGTTTCCTTATCGCGGCTACAACGGCTTTGGAGGCGGTTATGGTGGACGCAATGTAATCGTCGTCGTTGCGCCACAGAGCGGCGGAAGCGTAGGCGGCACCTATGCGGGATCGTCCTACGTCTACGACAGCGACGGCGGAACTTACGCGGTCGGCAGCAACTATGGCTTTCCGGTGCCAGTCCAAACCACCGGTCTGGCGCCAATGGCCAAGGTCATCAGCGTGACGGCAAAGAGCAGCGCTTGCTCCTACGAGGCAGGTGTTTGTGTGATCAGGCCGTGAACCGCCAAACAGTTGTTTTCTTCACCTCGCTGTCCTCAAGTGCCCGCGTAACCGGGACTTGATAGGCTGCGCAGAATTCCAGGCGCTCCCTGGGAAGGTAGGCGCGGCCCGGATCGCCGACGAAGACCGTGATGCCCTGGCGACTGAGCGTCTCGAACCACGGAACGATCGCCGTGGCAAAATCGCTGTCGTAGAAGACATCGCCAGCAAGCAGAATATCTGCTTCGACGTGGCTGCCAATCAGATCGGCGTCGCTGAAATCGACCTCGACCTTGTTCAGCCCGGTGTTGAGCCGCACAGCGGTTTTCGTCCAGGGATCGATGTCGGCGGCAACGACTTTGGCCGCTCCGGCCATTTTTGCCGCGATCGCGACAAGGCCGGAGCCCGTGGCGAAATCGACAACGCGCTTGCCGGCAACAGTATCAGGATGGTCGAGTATGTACCGCGCCAGTCCCTGACCGCCCGCCCAGGCGAACGCCCAGAACGGCGGCGGCAGACCGATCTCCGCGAGTTCCTGTTCCGTCTTCAGCCACAAGTCATGTGCTTCGTCTGCCAGATGCAGCCGAATCTCCGGCACATGCGGCGGCGCCATCACGCCGGTATTGGCGCGGATGAAGATTTCGGGATCGGTCTTCAATGGTCGCTCAACGCGGCGGAGTGTCGAGTCCGCCCAAGCGGCAGATCTCCAGATACTCCTCGTCCGTGACCGGCTGCACCGAAAGTCGCATGGAGGTGACGAGCGACATCTTGGCGAACTTCTCGTTGGCCTTGATGTCCTTCAGCGAGAGCGGCTTGGGGATGTCGCAGACGGCGCGAATATCAACGCAGTCCCAGCGGTCATCGCCTTTGGCAGTCGAGTCAGGGTGAGACAGTGCGCAGACCTCGACGATACCGACGATCTCGAGGCCCTCGTTGGAGTGATAGAAGAAGCCCTTGTCCCCCAACTGCATCGCCCGCATGTTGTTGCGCGCGAGATAGTTCCGGACACCGGTCCATTCGGTGCCCTTCTCGCCGGCAGCCTTTTGCTGCTCCCACGACCAGGAAGCGGGTTCGGATTTGTAAAGCCAATGCGCCACGCTCATGCCTCCGGATTGTTGAAGACCCAGTTGAAGGGCTTGATATCGACGCTCTCAAAGAGACCGGCCTTGGTGTAGGGATCGCTGTCGGCCAGCGCCTTAGCTGCTTCGATCGTATCGGCATGAATGATCACGAGGCTGCCGCAGGGCTTGCCTTCGGCATCCAGAAACGGGCCGGCCATCTTCAGCACACCCTCGGCATTGAGCTTGTTGAGGTGCTCCACGTGGGCGGGTCTCGCCTCCATGCGAACGTTGAGATGATCGGGTTTATCCTTGCAGAGGAGAGCAAAAAGCATATCGGAACTCCTATTCAGTCGTTATCGGACGCGTCATCAGCTGATCGATGGCCTCGGCAATGCCCAGCTTGCCTTCGATGATGGCGGACACGGCATCGGTAATTGGCATGCTGACACCAAGAGACTGTGCCAGGCGCGATGCCACGGCGGCGGCAAACGCACCCTCGACAAGTTCGCCATGGGAGGGGTCGACCGTCTCGCCGCGACCGAGCGCGATCCCGAAGCGCAGGTTGCGCGACTGATGGCTGGTCGCCGTCAAGACCAGATCACCAAGGCCGGAGAGGCCAGGCACAGTATCCGCCTGCCCGCCTTTGGCGACGACAAACCGCGACATCTCGGCAAGCCCGCGAGCAATTAGCGCCGCGCGCGCAGAGTCGCCGATCCCCGCGCCCTCCACGATCCCGCAGGCGATCGCCAGGACATTCTTCAGTGCGCCGCCAAGCTGGACGCCGATCCGATCAGACGAGGCATAGAGCCGGAACGTCCGCCCGGAAATGGCGTGGGCCAGCCTTTCGGCAACATCCATATCCGCTGCAGCGATCGCCATCGCCGTTGGCAGTCCCTTGGCAATGTCGGCAGCAAAGCCGGGCCCCGACAGCACGGCCACGGGGTGACCCGGAATTTCGCGCTCCAGCATGTCGGTCAAGAGGTTGCCTGTCGCCCTCTCGATGCCCTTCGCGCAGGTCACCACGATGGCATTGCTTGCAAGATAGGGTCGGTACTGCCTCGCCGCATCCGCCTGTGCCTGCGACGGCATCGCGAAGAGCACGATCTCCGCATCAGAAATTGCATCCGGTTCGGCGGAAAAGCCGAGCGACTCCGGCAAGGCAATGCCCGGCAAGGCCGCGTCATGCCGGTGCTCGGCCTTCAGGTCGGCGATCAACTCAGGATCGCGGCCGACCAGCGTGACTGCATTGCGCTCCGTCAGGGCAATCACGGCGGCAAGCGCCGTTCCGAAGGCGCCAGCTCCGATGACGGCAATCTTCTCGCTCATGCTTTCGCTCCACGCTTGCCGAAGCCAAGCAATGTCTCGGCGTTGGAATCCAGCGGCCAGCGCGAGCGCGGCTGCACATCGAGATCATCCGGCTCGACGCCCGTTGCCATGCGCTCCAGACCTGCCCAGGCAATCATCACAGCGTTATCCGTGCACAAATGCAGCGGCGGCGCGACGAAACGAAAGCCATGCTTGTCGCAAAGCGACTGCAAGGTACTGCGAACCTCCAGATTGGCCGCAACCCCACCGGCAACCACAAGAGCCGGTCGACCTTCGACGTTTGGGAATTCGGCCTTGAAGCGCTCGAGCCCACGGCCAATGCGATCCTTCAGCGTGCCCGAGATTGCCTTCTGGAACGAGGCGCAGATATCCGCGACATCCTGCTCCGTCAACGGCGCGATTTCGCTCGCCGCCTGACGCACAGCCGTCTTCAGGCCGGAGAACGAGAAATTGAGCTTTGCCTCTCCGACCAGCGGTCGCGGAAAGTTGAACCGATCGGGGTTACCGCTCTTGGCGGCGCGCTCGACCGCGGGTCCGCCGGGATAGGGCAGACTCAGCAACTTCGCCGTCTTGTCGAAGGCCTCGCCAAGCGCGTCGTCGATCGTCGTACCCCAGCGTTCATATTGTCCGACGCCGCGCACGAGAATAAGCTGCGTGTGGCCGCCGGACACGAGCAGCATCAGATAGGGAAATGCAAGCCCGTCCGTCAGCCGCGCCGTCAATGCATGCCCTTCGAGATGATTGACCGCATAGAGCGGTTTCCCGGACGCCTTGGCGATCGCTTTGCCGGTCATGAGCCCGACGAGCAGACCACCGATCAGCCCAGGCCCCGAGGTTGCCGCGATGGCATCGATATCGGAGAGTGACACATTGGCGCGTTTCAAGGCCTCGTCGATCAGCGTATCGAGTGCCTCGACATGGGCGCGCGCGGCGATCTCGGGCACCACGCCGCCGTAAGCGCTATGCTCTTCGAGCTGGCTCAAGACAACGTCCGAGCGCACCGTCGGCTGACCGTCGGCAGCACGCTCGACCACTGCAGCGGCAGTTTCGTCGCAGCTTGTTTCGATGCCGAGGATGCGTAGAAAGGGTGCCATGAAACCTGATCGTTGATTGCGATGGGTCTTAAACCCGTTTACGACGAACTCCGGTAACAACGGATCAATGCGGATGCAAACAAAACCTTTCCGGATCGGCACCCGAGGCAGCCCATTGGCGCTCGCCCAGGCTCACGAAGCGCGTGACAGGCTGATGGCAGCGCATGGGCTTCCTGCAGAGATGTTCGAGATCGTCGTGCTCAGCACCAAAGGCGATCGCATCACCGACCGCTCGCTGGCCGAGATCGGCGGCAAGGGACTTTTCACCGAAGAACTGGAACAGCAGCTTGCAAGCGGCGATCTCGACATTGCCGTGCATTCCGCCAAGGACATGCCGACACGACTTCCGGAGGGGCTCTGTCTTTCCGCCTACCTGCCACGCGAGGATGTCCGCGACGCGGTGATCGGGCGCACGGCGCCGAAGCTGATCGATCTGCCGCATGGCGCAACCGTTGGCTCTTCGTCGCTCCGCCGCCAGGCGCTGATCCGCAGAATGCGGCCCGACATCAACGTCATTACCTTTCGCGGCCTTGTCGATACGCGACTGAGAAAGTTGCAGGAAGGCCAGGTCGACGCCACGCTACTTGCGCTCGCCGGCTTGAAGCGTCTCGGCAAGGTCGACGTGATAACCGATATTCTTTCGGCGGAGACCTTTCCGCCCGCGCCGGCACAGGGGGCGATCTGCATCGAAAGCCGCATTAGCGATGCCCGCGTCGACGACCTGCTCGTACCCATCAATGATGCCGCGACCTTCGACGCGGTTTCCTGTGAAAGGGCTTTTCTCGCCGCTTTGGATGGCTCCTGCCGCACACCAATCGGCGGCTATGCCATTTGCGAAGGCGACCAGGTTCGCTTTTCCGGCCTGATCATCACACCTGACGGTCGCAATCACCATGCCGTCAGCGTTGACGGCCACAGGCGCGATGCCGCAGCCCTGGGCACCCGTGCCGGGCAAGAAATCCGCGCACGCGCCGGCAGCAGCTTCTTCGACGACTGGAGTTGACGCTTCGATGCGCGTGCTCGTGACCCGTCCTCAGCATTCGGGCGAGCGCACCGCCAAGCGTCTTCGCGAGTTGGGGCACGAGCCCATACTGCTGCCACTGTCGCGACCGGTTCACGACGCCAGTGCGGCGCTGCGCGGCTTAGCCACGACCAACGGCAGCATAGCGATCACCAGTGCCGAAGCGATCAGGGCGCTTACATCGCATGCAACCGAACTTACCATCCATCGCGCGCGCCCCGTCTTTGCGGTTGGCGATGCAACTGCCGAAGAAGCGCGGACGATCGGCTTTACCTCCATCACCGCATCAGGCGGCAGCGGCGCCGAGCTTGCCGAGATAATCGCGAAACAGGCAGGCGGCGCTGTCGTCTATCTCGCCGGCTCGCCAAGAGCAGCGACCTTCGAGAAGCGTGCGCAGGAAATGGGTCTGCAGATCGTCGTTGTGGAATGTTACCGGATGGAACCGATCGAGCCCTCACCTCAAACGTTGGAAACGATCCTCATCGATCAACGGCCCGACGCGGTGCTCCTTTATTCACGCCAAACGGCTGAAAATTTCTTCCATGCGGCGGCGGCGCAGATGCAGGACGGCAGCACGGATGGAATGCGCTTTCTTTGCCTCAGCAAGTCCGTCGCGGAGGTGATCCCCGCGCCGCTGCAGAGTGCGGTCAGCATTGCGGAGATGCCGGAAGAGCGCAGCCTTTTGTCGCTCCTTTGAACGCAAGCGCGCCCAAATTTTATCAAACCTCTTTCCTTGAATAGCATCACTGACTAGTTTCGTTGCAATGCATCAGTAAGAGGATCTCATGGCACCAGGAAATCCGCCTCGCCACTCGAAGAACACCGAAGAGCCGGTCACCATCGATCTGGACGCGCAGGAATTTGCTTCTGCCAAGGATGCCGAAACGAAAGCCGATAAGCCGTCCGAAGCGCCCGATACGAACGCTGCGGACGAGCCTCCAGCACAGCCCGACCTGACCAGCGAGCGGTTGTCCGACGAAACGCCGCTGGCATCTGCCGAACCCGCACCAGAGCCGCGCGAGCCAAGCAATCCCGTTCCGCCAGCACCGCCCGCCGCCCCACCGCACAGCGGTACGTCGGGCCTGATCGCAGCCGGGATCGTCGGCGGCCTGATTGCGCTTGTTGGCGCAGGCGCCATTCAGTATGCCGGCTACCTGCCAAGCTCATCGGCGCCTGCGACACCATCGGCTGACGTCGCCAACTTCTCCGCCGAGATCGACGGCCTTAAGCAGTCGGTCGCCAATCTCGCCGCCGCTCCGCCCACCTCCGACACCGGTGCGCTGGAACAACGTATCGCGGCATTGGAGGCGACGACCAAGAACCCGCCCGCTGCGGCCGACACGACTGCGGTCGATGCTCTCAATCAGAAGATTGCAGATTTGACCGGCCAGATCGATCAACTGCGTGGCGCCGTCACTCAAGCCTCGGAGCAGAAATCCTCCGACAGCGCGGATATTGAGCAACGCCTTGCCGAGGCGGAAAAGAAGCTCAATGAGCCACGGCAGGATGTCGCCGTCGCCCGGGCGATCGCCGCCGCCGCGCTGAAGGCGGCAATTGATCGCGGCGGTCCGTTCGTCGCCGAACTCGACACCTTTGCAGGGGTTTCCCCCGATGATCCGGCGACCGCGGATCTGCGCAAATTTGCGGAGACGGGCGTTCCCTCGCGTGCCGAGTTGATCCGCCAGGTGCCGGATGTCGCAACAGCAATCGTTGATTCCGTCAATCAGACCGATGCCAACCAGAGTTGGTCCGACCGGTTGATGGCGGGCGCCAAGTCGCTTGTAAAGGTCCGGCCTGTCGGCAACGTCGATGGCGAAAGCGTCGAAGCGATCGCCGCACGCATGGAAGACAAGGTGAAAAACGGCGACCTGCAGGGCGCCGCATCGGAATGGGCCGCCCTGCCGGCTGAGGCCAAACAGGCCTCCGCCGCATTCCAGCAATCCCTGGAAGCCCGCATCCGCGTCGAGGATCTCGTGGGCAGCGCAGTGTCCAAGGCTGTTTCCAACGCTGGCAAGGAGGGCTGAGGCATGATCAGGCTCGTCATATTCGCCCTCCTCGTCCTCGCGCTTGGCTATGGATTTTCGTGGCTGGCCGATCGCCCGGGCGATCTTTCGCTGATTTGGGAAGGCCAGCTCTACCAGACCCGGCTCATCGTCGCTGCGAGCGCCCTGATCGCGCTCATTGCGGTCGTGATGATCGTATGGTGGCTGCTGCGAACAATCTGGACGTCGCCCTATTCCGTCACCCGCTATTTTCGCGCCCGCAAGCGCGATCGCGGCTATCAGGCGCTGTCGACTGGCCTGATTGCAGCAGGCGCGGGCAACGCGCTGATGGCTCGCAAAATGGCCGCCCGCTCCCGCGGTTTGATCCGCGCCGATCAGGAGCCGCTGATCGCACTTCTCGAGGCGCAGGCCGCGTTGATCGAGGGCCGCCACGACGAAGCGCGTGCCAAGTTCGAGGAGATGACAAACGATCCCGAGACTCGCGAACTCGGGTTGCGTGGGCTGTATCTCGAAGCCAAGCGCCTCGGCGCCAACGAAGCGGCCCGGCAGTATGCAGAAAAGGCTGCCGACAACGCGCCCTATCTGCCATGGGCCGCCCAGGCAACGCTCGAGTATCGCAGCCAGGCCAGGCGCTGGGATGATGCGATGCGGTTGCTGGAGCAGCAAAAGGCAGGTCGCGTCATCGAAAAGGCCGAGGCTGACAGGCTTCGCGCCGTTCTGTTGACCGCTCGCGCCACCGAGAAACTCGAGAACGATCCGGCGGGCGCGCGCGACGACGCTACCCATGCCCTCAAGCTTTCAGCCGACTTCGAGCCTGCCGCAATTATCGCCGCGAAAGCCCTGTTCCGTGAAGACAAGCTGCGCAAGGCGGCCTCCATCCTCGAACAGGCATGGAAGTCGAACCCGCATCCGGACATCGGCGGCACCTATGTGCGTGCGCGCAGCGGCGATTCTGCTGCCGACCGCCTCAAGCGCGCCGAGCGCCTGGAATCAATGCGGCCAAACAACGTCGAATCGCTGCTCCTGGTCGCTCAGGCCGCTCTCGACACTCAGGATTTTGCCAAGGCCCGCGCCAAGGCGGAGGCCGCCGCCCGCATCGAGCCACGCGAAGCCGTTTTCCTGCTGCTTGCCGACATCGAGGAGGCCGAAACCGGCGATCAAGGTCGTATTCGCCACTGGCTTGCCCAAGCCCTGAAGGCTCCGCGCGATCCGGCATGGGTGGCGGACGGTTTCGTTTCCGACAAATGGTTGCCGCTCTCGCCAGTCAGCGGTCGATTGGACGCTTTTGTCTGGAAAGCGCCGTTCGACCACGTGGACAAGGCAGTTGACGAAAGCACAACGATCTCGATCGACAGCGCTCTGAAAACGCTCCCCCCCGTGCGCGAAGCCCGTTCTGAAAACCTGGCAAGCGATCATCGCATCATCGAACTCGAGCGGGCTGCAACGATCGCCGAGGCGGCGCGACCGTCTCCGAAGCAGCCGGGAACAAGCAAACAGCCGACTGACGCAGCACCTTCACCCGAACCGCGCCCCTTCTTTGGCGGCCTGCCGGACGATCCCGGCGTTCGCAATCCAGCAGCGGAACCAGAACCCAAGACACGGCTCCGCCTTTTCTAATTAAACAGGACCTAAATGTTCGAACGCTTCCAGGAATTCTTTCAGAATCTGACTTCCGACAACACAAAGAAGGGCTTTGCGCCCGACGATCCGCGCATCGCTGTGGCCGCGCTCTGCATGCAGGTCATGGAGGCCGATGGGCAGGTCAAGGACAGCGAAACGAAGCGACTTCGCAAGCTGCTGAAGGATCAGTACGGGCTCGATCGCAAGCAACTCGACGCGCTGATCGCCGCCGGCCAGGAGGCGGAAAGCGATGCCGTCGACTACTACCGCTTCACCTCGGATCTCAAGCGTCACCTAAACACCGAACAGCGGCTCGAGCTGATCGGGGTTCTCTGGGACATCGTCTATGCCGATGGAGAGCGTAGCGAGATGGAGGATGATGCGATCTGGCGCATTGCCGAACTTCTCGGTGTCTCCGCCCGCGAGCGTATCCAGAAGCGGCAGGAGGCAGCGCGACGGGTCACGGATGCCGAGGTGGTGCAGGACGATGCCGACTGACCGTTTACCGGAGGACGACAAACGTCCCGTCTTGATCGTCCTCCATCAGGAGCGTTCGAGCCCCGGACGGGTCGGTCAGCTACTGGTCGAGAAGGGATACCGGCTCGATATCCGACGCCCGGTTCTCGGCGACAGGCTTCCCTCGACGCTTGCCGAACATGCGGGTGCCGTCGTCTTCGGTGGTCCGATGAGCGCCAACGATACAGATGACTTCGTCAAGACCGAAATCAATTGGCTCGATGTGCCGCTCAGAGAAAAGCGTCCACTGCTCGGCATCTGCCTTGGCGCGCAGATGCTTGTCCGACAACTCGGCGGCAAGGTTCAGGCAAATGCCGACGGCTCCACCGAAATCGGCTGGTATCCGCTACATCCGACCGAGAAAGGCCGCCTGCTGATGCATTGGCCGAGGATGGTCTATCACTTTCACCGCGAAGGCTTTGACCTGCCACACGGAGCGGAATTGCTGGCTGAAGGCGACACCTATCCCAATCAGGCCTTTCGTTATGATGTCCATGCCTGGGGGCTCCAGTTCCATGCCGAGCTGACACGCGCGATGATGCACCGCTGGGTGGTCCACGGCGCTCATCGCTTCATACTTCCGAATGCGCAACAGGGCCGTGAACACCTGGAAGGACGCATGCTCTTCGACGCGCCGCTGAAGACATGGCTGAGTGAGTTCCTCGATATTGTTTTCGAGGGCAAGAAATCCGTCGCAACGTCCAAAGCCGTCCTTTCCGCTTAGCGGCGTGCGCCCTGCACCGCGGCGTGCTAGGATCGCCTACGACCACTTTGGCGATACCCGCCAGTAAGAATGTTCCGATCCAAGATCAGATCTTCGGATTTCCGTACCCGAGCAATGACGAGCAAAGCTTTCCGGAGGAATTCCATGGCCAATTACGAGCAGAGACTTGCCGCGTTGGGATTGGTTCTACCGCAGCCATTGAAACTGCCTTCCAATATGGTCCTGCCATTTCCGTGGGTGAACGTGCGCGGTAATCGCGCATTCGTCTCGGGTCACGGCCCACAGAATACCGATGGTACGCCTGCAGGCCCGTTCGGAGCGGTTGGTGAGAACATCTCCATTGAGGAGGCCAAGGCATCCGCTCGGAAAGTAGCGCTTTCCATGTTGGGCAGTCTGAAGCGGGAACTAGGCAGCCTTGATCGCATTACTGGCTGGTGCCGCGTTTTCGGTATGGTGAATTGCGCGCCGCGCTTTGCCAATTCGCCGGCCGTCATCAACGGTTTCACCGAGCTGATCATCGAAGTGTTCGGACCGGAAGTCGGTAGCCACTCCCGATCAGCGATTGGCGTTGCCGGCCTACCGCTGAACTTTCCCGTCGAAATCGAAGCAGAGGTCATTATCTCGACCTGAAGACCGTCAAGCCTGTCCAAGCCGCTCGGGCGCATCAAGGCTGTCGATCTTGCGCAGCTTAGGAAAGCTCGTTGCCCAAATTGCCGCTACGGCAAGTGTCCCAATGCCGCCAATGACAACCGCAGGGACGGCGCCAAAAATGGACGCCATGGTGCCGGCGCGAAACTCTCCGAGTTCATTGGAGGCGCCGACAAAGACCATGTTGACGGCATTGACTCGGCCGCGCAATTCGTCCGGCGTCCAGAGGGCGATCAGGCTTTCCCGCACATAGACGGAAATCATGTCGGCCGCCCCCATGATGGCCAGCGCTGCGATCGATAGTTCCGTGCTGGTCGAGAATCCGAACGCGATGGTGCCAATACCGAACAGGGCAACGCCGATGAACATGGCAACGCCCGCACTATGCCTGAGTGGATAGGCAGCGAGAAAAATCGCCATTGCAATGGCGCCGACCCCGGGTGCCGATCGCAGAAGACCAAGCCCCCATGGGCCGAGGGTCAGGATATCCCGCGCAAAGATCGGCA
Organism: Rhizobium sp. BK181; assembly: GCF_014193305.1. Taxonomy (NCBI): domain Bacteria; kingdom Pseudomonadati; phylum Pseudomonadota; class Alphaproteobacteria; order Hyphomicrobiales; family Rhizobiaceae; genus Rhizobium; species Rhizobium sp. BK181. The sequence continues at coordinate 334,881 of NZ_JACHZA010000003.1, read as the reverse complement.
TCAGTGCCGTCGCGCCGCCGAGCAGCACCGCAAAGAGGTCGAGCGATATGGCGCCAAGCACGACTTTCTCGGCACGGATGAAGCGGAAGCCACCGAGGATCATATCCCAGCTCTTGGCTTCGCCGGTCGTTTTCTGCGGCGGTTTGGGGATCATGTAGAGCAGTGCGGCGCCGAGCGCGGCGAAGACAACGGCGACCGTGTAGGCCGTGTGAGGACTGATGCCATACAAGAGACCGCCGAGAACCGGTCCTGTAATCGCCGCTAGTTGCCATGAGGACGAATTCCAGGCGATGGCATTCGACAAGTCTTGTGCTGGCACAAGGTTTGGTGCGAGCGACTGAACGGCCGGCGACATGAAGGCGCGTTCGATGCCAAACACCAGCAGCACAGCAAATACCGGTAGTGGCGAGAACGTGCCCGTAATCGTCATCAACAACAGTGCGAGCGTGCACAGCGCGCTGACGAGCGAGCAAAGGGCAGCGATCGCACGCCGGTTATGCCGGTCGGCGACCGACCCCGTGACAAGGATCAGCACCAAGGACGGCAGAAATTGCACAAGGCCAATCAGGCCGAGATAGATGGCGCTGCCGGTCTGATCGTACATCTGCCAGCCAACTGCCACGCTGACGATCTGTTGCGAAAAGGACAGGAGAAATCGTGCGAAGAAGAACCGAGTATATGAAGGATGCCGGAACGCGGCAAAACGGTCTCCGGTTGGCGAAAAGGACATGAGGGCTTTCCAGGACAACAGGCCAGACGCCAACGCACGACGCCGCTGTTAAACATGATTTACAATGCGTTTCGAGACAGCACTTGCTCGTTTAGTCGCCAATGTCTACATGTCTGTCAACAACGAACTGGAGATTGCAATGCTTGCGCTTTTTCAAACCATTGATTTGGCTTTGAATCTCTATACTTGGGTGCTGATCGCCAGCGCCATCTTCTCCTGGCTTTATGCGTTCAACGTAATCAACTCCAGCAATCAGTTCGTCAATTCGGTCGGCATGTTCCTCTACAACGTCACCGAACCGCTGCTACGGCCGATCCGTCGCGTGCTGCCGAACCTTGGCGGTATCGACATTTCGCCAATCATCCTGCTGCTGATCATCTTCTTCGTGCGCTCGCTGATGTGGAATTCGATCTTCCCGCTGGTGGCATGAACCGGCCCTGGGCTGCTTTCACCGACCACATATCTCTGGCAGTTCGCTTGACGCCCAACGGCGGGCGCGATGCCATTGACGGCATTGAAGTAGACGCCGAGGACAAGTCTCACCTCAAAGCCAGGGTGGCTGTGGCTCCCGAGAAGGGTAAGGCGAACAAAGCCTTGATCGCGCTCATAGCGAGGTCGCTTGCGGTCGCGAAATCATCCGTCAGTATCGCCTCCGGCGACACATCGCGTAAAAAAATCCTCCGGATCGATGGCGACCCGGAGGATTTGATCAGGAAATTGAGTGCTCGTCTCGAAAGCTGATTACGCTTTTTCCTTCTTGGCGCGTTCGATCGCCTCGAGGATCAGTGCGCCAGCTTCCTTGGAATCGCCCCAACCAAAAATCTTCACCCACTTGCCGGGCTCAAGATCCTTGTAATGCTCGAAGAAGTGCTCGATCTGCTTCAACGTGATATCCGGAAGGTCGGTGTAGTCCTTCACCTTCTCGTAGCGCAGCGTGAGCTTCGGCGAGGGTACGGCGATGATCTTCTCGTCCTTGCCGGAATTGTCTTCCATCTTCAGAACGCCGATTGGGCGCACGTTGATAACACAGCCCGGAACGAGCGGACGGGTGCTGGCGATGAGGACGTCGATCGGGTCGCCGTCTTCGGAGAGCGTATGCGGCACGAAGCCGTAGTTGCCCGGATAAGTCATCGGCGTATAGAGGAAGCGATCGACAACCAGCGTACCGGCTTCCTTGTCCATTTCGTACTTGATCGGGTGGCCGCCGACGGGCACCTCAACGATGACGTTGACATCTTCCGGCGGGTTCTTGCCAATGGAAACGGCGTCGATGCGCATAGAGCTTCCCTCTAAAGGTTAAGTCGATGGTTGCGAGATACTGGGAATCATCCCGCAACGCAACACGCCAATGTGGAATTGGGCCCGTCTAAGAGGTCGTCAAGGCGACACGCGACTTCTCTGTTGTTCCCTTACAAGGGGCCGACCGGATCCGAACGACATCCCCTGTCGGCCTGACTGGCGCAGGCAATCGCCGAGCCAGCTCAACCCTGCCCACAAGCGTTGGCCAAGCATGATGCGACGCTGGAGCTGATGGGCAAGTATGCCGCTCAATAGACCGGACACGACCGATACTGCGACCGGTAGCGGCGCGTTAAAGGTCGCGGGATCGGCGCTATCAAACAGGGCCTCCGGCAGAATCCGGTGTAGCAGGTAAATGTGATAGCTCGCGGCAGCGATCGCAACCAGCACGGCGGCAAGCGTCGCGGGCAGCTTGACCCGAGGCACGTAGAGAAGGACGGTAAGTACCGGCAACTGCATACCATAGAGGACCCAGGACCCTGCCCAGTTTCCGCCGGTATAGGCCATAAGCGGCATGACCGCGCATCCGGCGGCGATTACCGCAAGTCGTCGACTCCTCGAATTTGCAAAAGCCGCGCACCATCCGAAAACCGCAAGGTGCAACACCCAGGCAAGGGTGAATATCTGCCGCTGCCCAACTGGCGAGAGCGCCGGGACCGCGAAATGCGCGAGGACGGCAAACGCCAAAAACAGCATGCCGAAACGGAAAGGATCCCTTGCCGCAGAACGGCGAATGCTCGGCACAGCAAACAAGCCTCCCCAAAGCACCAGAAGCTGCGCGAAAGCCTCCACGAACCAGTAGAGATAAGGCAGCATTTCATGTCGATCAGGCTCAGCGAAGCCAAGGTTGCCGACCAGGAAGACCGAGGCCCACGGTATTGCACCCCAGGCAATACTGAAACCCAGGACGACAAGGTAGTAGGGCCAGAGAACTAGGCTAAGTGGCAGCAGAAAACGCCTCAGGTCCCCGGCGAAAAGCGCACCGGACTGGAAGCGCGCCAGCCCGTATCCGCACAGCACCAACATTGTGCCCGCACCGCCAGGAATGGGCCACGGCGTGGCGTGATGGAGCACCACCAGCAGGATTGCAATGGATTTCAGGAGAATGTCACTGGCGATCGTTCGTTGGGGGCTCGTCGAATGCGACAGACCCGCCAGCACACCGACAGTTGTCTTTTCCCAACCATCCGGCACCCTACCAAGCAGCCGCTCGAGACCGACTGTAAGCTCGAGATAACGCAACGAATCCCCGCCAAGCTCTGCAAAGCTGTCGTTGGGCGAGATGCGTCGAGGAAAAAACACTTCGCGAAACAGGCTCAAGACCGTGGCTTGCTCGCACGCCGTCGGGGATTCCATGCGTAGGCGGAGGTGTTCGTAGTCAATCTTACCGTTGGCAAGCCGCGGCAGCTCCTCAAAGCCGATCGCACGCACCTGTGGCAAGCCGATGCCTGCAATCACCGCCAGCGCCTCACGAACATCCTCCTCGCGTTGCGACCCTGCAAAGGCCGCAAGCAGCTGCTGGTCGTTGCCCACGACCGAGGCTGTGATGCCTTTCGCAGCCAGCGCTGCTTCAAGCGCATCGTGGCCGAGACGGACACCGCCGATCTTGGACATCCGCCGCAAACGGCCCGTGATCCGAAACAGTCCATCCGCGTCGCGCGCGGCCAGATCACCGGTCCGAAGCTCCTCAATATCAGCACCGCGCGCCAGATCTTGACGGGTGTCGGCGTAGCCGAGCATGACGTTGGGCCCACGATAGACCAGTTCGCCGGCAACGTCGGTGTCCGTGATTATTGCACCCTTCTCGTCGACCAGCCACAGCTCACCGCCCGGCACCGCGGTCCCGATCCGATCTGCACTCCCAGGCAGATGCTCAGGAGGGACGTAAGCAATTCGTGCGGTCGCTTCTGTCTGTCCATACATCACGCAGAAGCGCTGCCCCTCGTATTGCAGCCACCCGTGGTAGCGCCGCACCGCCTCCGACTCCATACGTCCGCCGGCAACCGTCATGAAGCGAAGATCGGGATAGTGCTGCTTGCGAAACCCGCGTTGCTCGAGGAGCTCGTAGGAATGCGGAACACCCGCGAAGTTGGTGCATCGGGCCGCACTGAAATCATCGAGGAATGTCGGTTCAAGGACAGATGTACCTGGCACCCAGATCGCGGCACCGACGGCAAGGTGGGAATTGAGAACGGACAAACCGTATGAATAGTGAAGTGGCAGGACCAGCGCACCAACATCGCTTTCCAGCAGTTCAAGATAGTCGGCAATCTGCTCTGCGTTGGCGGCCACCGCTGTCTTCGACAACCTCACGGCCTTTCCACTGCCCGTACTACCCGATGTCACAAGCATCAGGGCAAGATCAGGATGCACCGCCACATCACCGGAATTGAGGTTTGTTTCAGTGAGCCGCCAGCGCCGACCCTCACGGCGGTAGACGATCTCGGGTGCAAACCGCTCAAGGAAGGACGACCAGGCGACGCGGTCCTCAGACGGCAGCAATGCAACCGTGTGCCCGCCGGCAAGAGCTGCGAGATAGGCAATAATTGAATGCTCCGAATGCGCAGCTTCGATGGCCATCAGCTTTTTGCTTGGGCCCAGAGCGCGGCTGAGTGTTGCGACGCGATCGGCAAGCTCGCTGTAAGTAATGGCGGGTCGGGAGGGCAGCAGCAACGCGGGCCGGTCACCCCCGCGGTCGAGACGCGTCCAAAAGCCATCCAACATGCTTGTCCCCCTCACGCGCCAAGAGCGTGAGCCGCGACTTATATAAGTTGAATGTTATTTGCAAGTTTTCGTGACGACGGCAACTGTCAATTTCGCTGGAAAAAACGACAGGGAAAGGACGATCCTCAACCCCAGATGAAGCCGATTTTTTTTAGCTGCTTCTGGTCGAAGGTTTCCATGCCTTCGCAATAGTCGATACCACCGTGGCTGCGATAGAAGTGCGCCCCGTTCTCGTTCTCCTCAAGGCACCACACAACCAGCCCCTTGCAGCCCAATGACTTCAGAAGGCGTCTCGCTTCGCCGAAGAGCATATGCCCGAGACCAATGCCCTGATATTCCGGGCGAAGATAGAGTTCGTAAATCTCGCCCTCTTGCGGCAGCGCACGCGCGCGATTGAGTCCGAGAGTCGCATAGCCCGCGACCGTGCCGGCCACGTCGAGAACGAGAAGCGTTGCCGGCCCTCGGGTGGCCTTGCGCCACCAATTCTCACCACGACGCTCGATCATCTGCCGCAACGCACGATGCGGAATGATGCCGGCATAGGTGTGCTGCCACGCAAGCCGATGCACTTCCGAGATGGCTCGGGAATCGTGCGGCTCGGCCCGCCGAACATCGATCGACAACGTCTTCATAACGCGTACTCTGGTCCGATTGTCGGCAATTAACCATACGCGCACGGCGCATTCAGGTCGCTTGCCCACAGACTTAACATGTGGACGACAACTGAAATTTAACGCTTCTTTAACTATTGCGACAAGCCGGATTCGACGCGGCACACAATAAAAAACCCCGGCACGGTGGCCGGGGTTTTGGTGTTTAGAATGCCTGGATGACTCAGGCCGTCTTCGCCTTGGCGAAGCGCTTGCGATCGTTCGCATCCAGATACATCTTGCGCAGACGGATCGACTTCGGCGTCACTTCCATCAGCTCGTCGTCCTGGATCCAGGAGAGAGCGCGGTCGAGCGTCATGCGGATCGGCGGCGTCAGCTTGACGGCTTCGTCCTTGCCGGCGGCGCGGATGTTGGTCAGCTGCTTGCCCTTGAGGACGTTGACCTCGAGGTCGTTATCGCGCGAGTGGATGCCGATGATCATGCCCATGTAGACCTTTTCGCCGGGCTCGATCATCATCGGGCCGCGATCTTCCAGGTTGAACATGGCGTAGGCAACGGCTTCACCCGGGGCGTTGGCCAGGAGAACGCCGTTGGTACGGCCGCCAATTTCACCCTTGTAGGGCTGGTAGTCCTTGAACAGGCGGTTCATCACCGCGGTCCCGCGCGTATCCGTCAGGAGTTCCGACTGGTAGCCGATCAGGCCGCGGGTCGGGGCGTTGAACACCAGGCGAACACGGTTGCCGCCCGAAGGACGCAGCTCGGTCATTTCGGCCTTGCGCTCGGACATCTTCTGCACGACGACGCCTGAATGCTCCTCATCGACGTCGATGACGACTTCTTCGATCGGCTCCATCGTGTTGCCGCTGTCATCCTTGTGCATGACGACGCGCGGACGCGACACGGCGAGCTCGAAGCCTTCGCGGCGCATGGTTTCGATCAGAACGGCCAGTTGCAATTCGCCGCGGCCGGAGACATAGAACGAATCCTTGCCTTCGGCTTCTTCGATCTTCAGCGCGACGTTGCCTTCGGCTTCCTTGAACAGGCGGTCGCGGATGACGCGCGAGGTGACCTTGTCACCTTCGGTGCCGGCCAGCGGACTGTCGTTGACGATGAAGGACATGGTAACGGTCGGCGGATCGATCGGCTGCGCGGTCAGCGCCTCGGTGATGGCAGGATCACAGAAGGTATCGGCAACCGTGCCCTTGGAGAGGCCGGCGATTGCGACGATGTCGCCTGCATGCGCTTCTTCGATCGAGGTGCGCTCGATACCGCGGAAAGCGAGGATCTTGGAGATACGACCGGTTTCGATCGTCTTTCCGTCCTGGGCGAGAACCTTGACGGCCTGGTTCGGCTTGATCGAACCGGAATTGATACGGCCGGTGATGATACGGCCGAGGAAGTTGTTGGCTTCCAGGATGGTCCCGATCATCGTGAACGGGCCTTCGGCGACCTTCGGCTCCGGAACGTGCTTGAGCACGAGGTCGAGCAACGGCGCGAGACCCTGGTCCTTCGGGCCCTCAGGGTTGACGTTCATCCAGCCATCGCGACCGGAACCGTAGAGGATCGGAAAGTCGAGCTGCTCATCAGTCGCGTCGAGGCTGGCGAAGAGGTCGAACACTTCGTTGATGACTTCCTCGTGGCGGCCATCGGGACGGTCGATCTTATTGATCGCAACGATCGGACGGAGACCAACCTTCAGCGCCTTGGAGACGACGAACTTCGTCTGCGGCATCGGGCCTTCCGACGAGTCGACTAGAACGATCGCGCCATCCACCATCGACAGGATACGTTCGACTTCACCACCGAAGTCGGCGTGGCCGGGGGTGTCGACGATGTTGATGCGAACGCCCTTCCACTCGACCGAGGTCGCCTTGGCAAGGATCGTGATGCCGCGCTCTTTTTCCAGGTCGTTCGAGTCCATGACACGTTCTGCAACGCGCTGGTTCTCGCGGAACGAGCCGGACTGTTTCAGGAGTTCGTCAACCAGTGTCGTCTTGCCATGGTCAACGTGCGCGATAATCGCGATGTTGCGAAGTGCCATATGTCTATATCTCTGAAGCTGGGGCGCCGCGCTGGGAGAAGGCGCCAATTTCATTTGGGCGGCTCATACAGTGTTTTTCGCGTTTGCGAAAGGGGGGAGGCCGGATTGCCTGCCATGCACGGACGTCAACTCGATATCTGCGGATCGAGCGTCGTCCGCCACAGCTCGGTATCGTTCCGATCCATTAGCCGCACAGTCAGTTGCTCGGTCTGTCCGTCGATGTCGACAAGCCCGAAGAACTGCATGCCTGCTGACGGCGGCAGGTTCTGCTCAGCACCACCGGGTGCGGCCTTCATGAACTTCACCTGCGGCCCGAAGGTCATGTCGAGCTCCTGCGGACCATAGGTTCCGGAATGCAAAGGACCCGCCACGAACTCCCAGAACGGCAGGAACTCGCGGAACTTGGCCTTGCCGGGATCGTAGTAGTGCGCAGCCGTGTAATGCACATCGGCCGTCAGCCAGATCATGTTCGTTATGCCTGCGTCGCGGATGAAGCGCAGGAGATCGGCGAACTCCAGCTCGCGTCCAACAGGGGCGCCATTATCACCGTTGGAGATCGACTCGCTGCCCGTTCGATGGCCGTAATCGTCCCAGATTACCAGCCCGATCGGCAGATCGCAGGCGATCACCTTCCAGGTCGCCGTCGAGCGCACCAGTTCACGCTTCAGCCACGCCACCTGCCGCTCGCCCAGAAGCCGCGACTCCGACGCGGGTTCGGCATCGAGCCCATGACTGTTCGGGCCACGATAGGACCGTAAATCGATGAAGAAGACTTCGAGCAGCGGGCCGTAAGACACCTTGCGATAGATGCGTCCGGGCTCGTCGGCCACGTAGCGGATCGGCGTCATCTCGTGAAAGGCACGGCTGGCGCGGGCCGCAAGCATGGCGATCGACTTTTCCTTGTAGCGATCGTCGTCGCGAAGATCGGTCGAGGGCGACCAGTTGTTCAGCACCTCGTGATCGTCCCATTGATAGAAGACAGGACAGACCGCGTTAAACGCCTTCACGTGGTCGTCGAGCAGATTATAGGCCCACTGGCCACGAAACTGGTCGAGCGTCTGCGCAATGTCGCGCTTTGCCTCGGTGACTACACGGTTCTTCCAGACACTACCGTCTCGCAGCCTGACCTCATCGGCAACAGGATTGTCGGCATAAATCGTGTCGCCGGAGTGGATCATGAAATCCGGCCGATGGTAGGCGATCGTCGAATAGGTTCGCATCCCCTCGTCATCGATGCCCCAACCCTGACCGGCTGTATCGCCAGACCACGCGAAACGGATGCTGCGCTTAGCTGTCGGTGCCGTGCGAAACTGCCCATGAATGGGCTCCGACAGATCGTTGATGTCCTGCAGGTCGGCCGCCCGGAAGCGATAGAAGATCTCTTGATCGGGTGGGAGATCCTGGAGCAGCAGCTTTCCGGCAAGATTCGTATCTGGCGTCACGTCTATCGGCGCGACGCGCACCGCATTAGCGAACCGGTCGCTCGTCGAATATTCGACATGCAGCCGTGCCGGCCGGTTCACCTGCGCCCAGACCATACCCGAATTCGCATCGACATCGCCGGATTGCACGCCTGAGGTAAAGACCGGGCGACTGGACGAGCCGCGCGCGTAATAGGGCATCGCCAGCCCCGCCAGTGTAAATCCACCAACGGCGCCCATGGATGAGAGGAAGCGGCGGCGGGTCGTTTCAGTCAATGTCATGCCAAGGTCTATCCGGCTAAACGGTAGGGCCGAACCTATGGCGGCTGTCATGTCATTCGCTTGAAGGCGACATGACGGTTTTTCGAAACTTCAGCGACAGTTTTGTTACGGGAGCGCCGCTGGCAAGGCGCTATTCCGCCACCAAACCGCTGCGGCGAAACAGCGTCAGCAGCAGAAGTGGCAACAGCGTCGTGATGAGGATGGCGATGAAGGCCATCGCCATGCCGAGGCCAATCGACCCCTGCTCGAACTGCCGCCAGATGAAGGTGGCGATCGTCTGCATGCCGACAGGTGCGACGACGACCGAGGCCACCAGTTCGCGCGACGCAAGCGCAAAGACCAACAGCATTGCGGAAGCGAGGCTCGGAAAGACGAGCGGCAGGAGGATGCGGCGGAACGCAGTCACTCCGCTTGCACCAAAGACCCGAGCCGCGGCTTCCAGGCTGTCTCCGATCTGCTGGAATGCCGCCGTCGTGTAACGCACGGGCTGCGGCAGCAGGATGCAGCAATAGGCGAGAAGCAGGATAAATGCCGTGTTGTAGGGGGTCGCTGGCAGCCAGGGCATGTTCCAGGCAAGGATCAGGCCGACGGCAACGACGATGCCAGGCAGCGCATTCGGCAGGATCGTCATCGTGTCGATCGCCACGCGTCCGCGGATCTTCGTCTTGACCACCGTATAGGCGGCCAGCACGCCGATGAGGCCGGTAATCAACGCCGTACCGATGCCGAGCGAGAAGCTGTTGAGAAGCGCCCCCAGCGCACCGGCGCTATTGTTGAAGACGGACAGGAAGTTCTCGGCACTGATATTGTCGAGCGCCAGACCACCGGAGATCGTCCGCGACAGCGCCGTCAACAGGATCGAGAGCAACGGCACGCCCGTCGCCAGGAACGCGACGACGGCAAAGGCGATCATCACGGGAACCTTCATCGCCCCCAGCGGCCGCTTGTCCTTGGCAGCTGGTTTGCCGCCCACCGTCTGGTAGGAGCGCCGGGCGAGGATCCATCGCTGCAGCAGGAATGTCAGCAGAGACATGACGACAAGCAGGATCGACAGGATCGCCGCTCCCGGCAGATCGATCGGCCAATCCGAGATCCGCAGGTCGATGCCGGTCACCAGCACCTGGAAGCCGGCGCGGCGACCCAACGCTGCCGGCGTGCCGTATTCCTCGATCGCTGCGGCAAAGACCAGCATCAGGCTGGCAACGAGACCGGGCGCCGACAGCGGCAGCGTGATCCGAAAGAAGGCCCGCGCCGGCGATGCGCCGAAGACGCGACCGACGTCCGCATAACGCGCACCAACAGCCTCGACCGTGCGCGATACGGCGAAATAGACCACCGGAAAAGTGTTGAAGGCCATGACCATGGTCATGCCGAACAGTGAGAAGAGAAAGGGTGCGAGGTTGAATCCCGCGATCTGCTGAAGATAGCCGCGCGGTTGCAGCGTCATGATCCAGCCGAGTGTAGCGATGTAAGGCGGGATCATGAACGGAACGAGCAGCAGCACATCCCACAGCGGCGCAAGCGGAATGCGGTAGAGTGCTCGAAACACGCCGAGCGGCACCGCCACCAGCGCCGAGGCCAGCACCACGCAACTGCCGAGCAGAATGGTGTTCCCGGCCATGCCAACAAGCGCGCTATCGAAAAGCGTCGCAACAAGCGAGGAGAAAGGGCCCGCGAACGAGCCCTGTCCGATGTTGGGGAAGATGCCCTGAAGCACCACGGCGATGAATGGAACGCCGACGATAATGGTCAACCCCGCGATCGCCAGCCAGGCGGCCGGCGCAGCGCCGCTACTATCGTTCGTCCTCATCGCCCTGCCCTTACTTGCCGCCGAACGTGTCGGTGACCTGCTTCAGCGTTTCCTTCCGCTTGCCGTAAACAGCAACGGTGTCGTACTTCAGCAGCTTCAGATCGCTGATCAGCGGACGGTTTGCCGGAATGTCGCTACGGGCCGGCATCAGCATCTGGTCGGCAACGAGCTTCTGGCCTTCGTCGGAGAGCATGTAGTCGATGAACTTCTTCGCCTCATCCTGGTTCTTCGACCAGTTGAGGATCATGGCAGGACGCGGCGCGATGACAGTGCCGGATTCCGGGAAGATCACATCGATGTTCTCGCCCTTTTCCTTGGCATTGAGGGTGATGTAATCGACGGCGCCGAAGACGGCAGCCTTCGCACCCTGCAGAACCGGGTTCAGAGCCTCGGCATTGGCGCCCGCGATGATCGCGCCATTGTCCTTCAGGTCCTTGAAGAGCTTGAAGTCATCCTGACCGGCAAGCGCCGCCGTCAGCTCGAAGGACGAGCCGGATTGCGCCGGGTCCGGAATGTTGACGAGGTCCTTGTATTCTGGCTTCGTCAAGTCGGCCCATTCAGCGGGCTTTGGCGTGCCGCTCTTGGTGTTCCAGGCGATGCCGAGCGCCGAGATCCCCTGGGCAACGGCCGTGTCGGTCTTCAGGAAATCAGGAACCTTAGCGGCGTTCGGGCTGGTGTAGGACACGAGCCAGCCGCGCTTGGCGAAGTCGGTCGCCGTATCCCAGGAAGCCGAAATGAGGACGTCGACAACCGGGTTCGAGGCTTCCGCTTCGATACGGGCCATGACCTTGCCGGTCGTTGCCTGGAAGACGTTGACCTTGACGCCCGTCTGCTTGGTGAAGCCGGCCGACAGCTTGTCGATCAGCCCTTGCGGACCAGCGGTGTAGACCGTGATGTCGGCATGGGCGACGCCCGCCATCAGCGTTGCGGCGAGAACGCCGAAAGTGATGCTCTTCAACGACTTAAACATACTCCAAATTCTCCTCTTTGGACGAATAAACCTGTTTGCCGAACCAGCGGATCTGGCTGGGATCGATCGACAGACCGATGCCCTCGCCAGGTCGCAGCTTGGCGCGGCTCAAAACCTGCAATTCGATTGTCTCGGCGCCGACCAGAGAGACGGTCGCCAGATGGCCATCGCCGCGGAACTGCGAGCGCAGCACTGTTGCGGTAAGCGTGCCCGGCAGGATCTCTCCCGCGGTGATCGATCCGGTAGGAATGAGGACGCGAACGGCGCAATCGACGCCATCGGCATCGCGTAGCAGCGCGAGGCTGCTGCCTTTGAAGAACCAGTGTTCATCACGATACTCGAGCTCAGCAACGCCGCCGAGGCGCAGGAAGTCGGCGACCTCAGGCGTTGCCGGCTTCTCGATCAGCTCGTCTGGCGATGCCAACTGCTCGATCACGCCGCCACGCATCACGGCGACGTCGTCGGCCAGCGTCAGCGCCTCGCTATGATCGTGGGTGACATAGATTGCCGTCAGGCCGAGTGTCGCGATCAGCTCGGCCAGTTCGCCGACCATATTCTCGCGCAGCTCACGATCGAGATTGGACAGCGGTTCGTCGAAGAGAATGAGCTGCGGCTCGGCAACGATCGCCCTCGCGATCGCGACACGCTGCTGCTGACCACCGGAGAGATCGCTCGGCCGACGATCGGCATAAGCGCCGAGACCGACGCGTTCCAACGCCCGCATTGTCCGGGATTCCCGCTCGGATTTGCCGATACCGCGCATTTCGAGGGGAAAGGAGACGTTGCCGCCGACGGTCATGTGCGGCCAGAGCGCATAGTCCTGAAACACCATGCCGAGATTGCGCTTTTCCGGCGGCGAGAAGGCGCCGTTTGCGGCATCGGCAACGGTACGCCCGGCAATCGCGATCGAGCCCTTCGTCGGCGCGAGCAATCCGGCGACGAGCCGCAGAAGAGTGGTCTTTCCGCAGCCGGACGGGCCGAGCAGCGCCAGCGTCTTGCCCTTGGAAAGCGAGATATCAATGCCCTTCAGAACGGGCGTCGACCCATAGTGCAATTCCACGCTGGCCGTCGAAACGGCCGCATTGGTCTCTGAAGGTTGAGGGGTCATGAAAAAACCGGCATCGGTTGAAAATCGATGCCGGTTGCTTATTAACCTTCAATGACAGTCATGTGACGAAGCGGCAAGAAGCCGTCTTCCATCAATACTTTAGCCGTCGCGCATCGATTGTGCGCGACCTGCTGCCTCAGGCGTCGCTGCCGGACAGTTCTTCGAAGGTCGCCAGACCCTTCTTGACCAGCATGGCATCCGGGCTCGGCAACTTGCCACGGAACGCCTTGTAGGCATCCTCAGGGTCGATCGCGCCACCGACGGAATAGATGTTGTCCTTGAGCTTGGCCGCCATCTCGCGATTGAAGGCATCGCCCGTTTCCTCGAAGGCAGCAAAGGCATCCGCATCGAGAACTTCGGACCACATGTACGAATAGTAGCCGGCTGAATAGCCGCCGGAGAAGATGTGCTGGAAGTGCGGCGAGGCGTGCCGCATGACGATCGACTTCGGCATGCCGAGCTCCGACAGCACCTCTTTCTGCACCGCCATCGGATCCTCGACCTTGTCGCGGGTATGGAACGCCATATCGACAAGCGCGGACGAGGTGAATTCGACCGTATTGAAGCCGGAATTGAAGGTACGCGCTGCCAAAACCTTGTCGAGCAGAGCCTGCGGCATCGGCTCACCGGTTTCGAAATGCACAGCATATTGCTTCAGGATCGCGGGCACCGTCAGCCAATGCTCGTAAAGCTGCGACGGCAGCTCAACGAAGTCGCGCGAAACGCCCGTGCCCGAAACAGAGGGGTAGGTGACGTTTGACAGCATCCCGTGCAGCGCATGGCCGAACTCGTGGAACAGTGTGCGCGCGTCATCGAGTGACAGCAGCGCCGGCTTGCCTTCGGCGGGCTTGGCGAAGTTGCAAACATTGTAGATGATCGGCAGTTCACCGCTGCGACCATCCTTCAGCGGCAGCTTGTGCTGCGACTGGAATGAGCTCATCCAGGCGCCGGAACGCTTCGAACTGCGGGCGAAATAGTCACCGAGGAACAGCGCGACCAGCTTGTCTTCGCGATCGCGGATCTCGAAGACACGGACATCGGGATGGTAGGCCGGAACGCCCTTTTTCTCGACGGCGCGAATGCCGAACAGCCGTCCGGCGACATCGAAGCAGGCGTCGATGATTTTTTCGAGCTGCAGGTAGGGCTTCAGCTCGGCCTCGGAGAAATTGTACCGCTGCGCCCGGATCTTTTCGGCATAGTGCCGCCAGTCCCAGGGCATGACGTCGTGGTTCTTGCCTTCATCAGCGATCAGCTTGGCGATATCGGCTTCTTCCTCGCCGGCACGCTTGACCGCCTTGGCCCATACCTCCCGAAGCAGGTGGTTCACGGCTTCGGGCGTCTTCGCCATCGTGTTGTCGAGCTTCAGTTCCGCGAAGTTGCCATAACCGAGGAGCTTTGCCACCTCGTCACGGAGCGCAAGCGTATCCCTGATAATGCCGCGATTGTCAGTGGCGCCATCGTTCTCGCCACGCGCTACCCAGGCCTTGAAAGCCTGCTCCCGCAGGTCCCGCCGCTCGGAGAAGGTGAGGAAGGGCTCGATGATCGAGCGCGACAAGGTGACGGCAAACTTGCCTTCTTCGCCACGCTCGCGCGCAGCCGCCTCCATCGCATCCTTCAGGAAGTCGGGAATACCATCGAGATCCGCGCCGTCGGAAAGGATGAGCGCCCAGCTCTTCTCATCGGCGAGCACGTTCTGGCCGAACTGGGTACCGAGGCCCGCAAGCTTCTCGTTGATCCCCGCGAGCTTTTCCTGCTCCGCCTTCGGCAGCTTCGCGCCCGATTTGACGAAGCCCTTCCAGTGGCGCTCCAGCACGCGCGTCTGCTCCAGCGTCAGACCGAGGCTTTCGCGCGCTTCCCACAAGGCATCGATACGCGCAAACAGCGCAGCATTCATGCCGATCTTGGAATAGTGGCGCGACATCTTCGGCGAGATATCCCGCTCCAGCGCCTGGATCGTATCGTTGGTATGGGCGCCTGCCCGATTCCAGAACAGTGCCGACACGCGCGACAGTTCATCACCCGCGATCTCGAGCGCAACGACCGTGTTCTCGAATGTCGGGGCCTCCGGATTACCGGCGATCGCATCGATCTCTTTCTCGTGCACGGCGAGCGCCGCGTCAAAAGCAGGAGCAAAGTCGCCATCATTGAGAGCATCGAAACGCGGCAGGCCGTGGAGACCGTTCCATTCGACAAGTGCCGGGTTGAATTCTGGTGTGGAAGGCATGCGGAGATCCTTTGTGGCAGGCAACTGAACAGGCAATATAGGGATGCGCATCCGCAATTGGTATTGGCGATCAGACGCACATCACTAGCCTTGACTGCGAAAACTTCATGGCAAGAAATGATGCATAAGAATTAACTAATCGTTATCGATTGACGTACGTTCGCCACGCGCGGTAGTTTCACTCATCATCTTTTTGCAAGTGGATACGCGCCATGGAAATCCTTTCTGTGCGGTCTTCGCCGAGTTTCCTTTTCAAAAGAAACCAAGATAATTCCAATTATTACAGTGAATTAGAAGAGCAGCTCGGCACAAAGACAAAGGCCTCAGCGTCGTTTCAAATCGATGAAACGAACGCGGACGCGCCGGATTTTTCCGCGATCAGCCCCAGCGAACTGCGCCTGTATGCAAGGCAGAGCTTCGATGCCGGCGCGATCGATCAAGATACCTATGCCGCGATCTCCGAACCGCTGCCGATGCGAACAATCGACCCGTCGGGCAACATCCTCGACCTGTCGGATGTCACCGACGCGACGAGCTTCAATTTTCGGGACTATTACAAGGACCAGCTGCAGATCGCGACATCGATCGGTGACCCGCAGACCGTAGAACGGCTGAATTCGGTCGTCAGCTTTCTCGACGTCTGATCTCAGGCCTTCCGCCAGCCGAGAAGGCCGGGCGTCGCATGCCAGAGCGCCTGTACCGCAAAGCCCATGAAGAGCACACCGGAGCAGCGCACGATCAGCCGCTCATGCGCGCGATAGAACCGCCGAACCGTTCCTGCGCCGATGATCGTGATCAGGATCATGTCGGCCACGATGAAACCCAGGAACGAAACCGCCAGCAGGACGGGCAGCGTGTGGAACTGCAGCGCGCTCGCGGAGCCAGCAACGAGAGCAGTGAATGTCGCCAGTGCCACCGGATATCCCTTCGGATTGGTCACCCCGAAGATCAGGCCGCGACGAAACGGCCGCTCCACCACCATCAGCGCCTGTCCCTCACCCTTCGGCTTTGCCCGAACCGCATTCCAGCCGATCCAGGCAAGGTAGAAGCCACAGAGGAGACCAAGCGCGTCGAACACGAAGGTCCCGATCGTCTTCGCCCCAATGATCGCGATCAGCGCCAGCGATGCCCACAGCAGATCGCCGACCAGATGGCCGCTGACGAACATTGCGCCTGCTCGGCGGCCCTGCCCGGCGCCGATGCCCAACAGCGCAAGGAAGGCAGGCCCTGGAATGAGCACGTAGAGAAGGGCTGCCAGAAAGGCGCCCGCGAGCAAGGACTGCGTCATCGAGAAACTCCGGAAAGGTCAGCTGCAGCTTATGCGCCAATCGAAAGGCGTCAAGCTGTCATGGCGATCCATGAGATTTTTGAATTGCCGGATCACACAGCTTGCGACAGAAGAAAAGCCGCAGCCTTCGCGCTGGCCGCGCATGTCACTAGAACCGAGTACCCCTATGCCCCCATTCCGGATGAGCGAACGGCGAACGAGCATGCTCGGCGCGCTTCTCGCAACCATCGGCCCGATCTCGATGTCGATCTACACGCCGGCGATGCCGGAGCTCGTCCATGCGTTCCAGACATCAGACTCGGCGATCAAGATGACGCTGTCCGTCTATTTCGCCGGCTTCTCGGTTGCGCAACTGCTTGCTGGTCCGCTTTCGGATGCGTTCGGCCGCCGTGCGGCAACGCTCCTTTTCATCGGCATCTATGTGATCGGCAGCCTGCTTGCCGCCTTTGCGCCCGGCATCGAATGGCTGCTTGCCGGCCGGCTGATTCAGGGCATTGGTGCTTCTGTCGGGATTACGGTGGCGCGCGCCATCGTCCGCGACCAGTTCACCGGCACCGAAGCCTCCCGCATCATGAACCTGATCGGCATCATGATCGCCATCGGACCGGCCGCCGCACCAACCGTGGGTGGCTTGGCACTGGCGGCGTTTGGCTGGCAGTCGGTCTTCTTCCTCCTGATCGGCTTCGGACTGCTGATCTGTTTCGGGGTGATCGTCTTCATGCGCGAAACGAGCGCTCCGGATCCGCGCCGTGCGCTCCCGCTTCCGCTGCTTCGCGCCTATTTGGAGCTTGCCCGCGAAAGCCGCTTCGTCTCCGCCTCGCTCGTCCTCGGCGGCTCGATCGGCGCACTCTACGCGCAGGCGACGCTTCTCCCCTTCATCCTCATCAAGGTCGTCGGCCTCTCGCCAACAGCCTTCGGCCTTGGCATGCTGATGCAATCGGGGTCCTATTTCCTCGGCTCCGTCTGCCTTCGCTATGCGGCGCCGCGCCTGGGCGGCGACGGCTCCGTGCGCGTCGGGCTTGGCCTGCTGGGCTTTGCCGGCATCATGATCGCGCTATCAGTCCACTTCGTCACGCCCTCCTATCTCTCGATCATGGGGCCTATCGCATTCCTGGCGTTTGGATTGGCTTTCCTGACGCCGCATATGACGACATCGGGCCTATACCCTTTCCCGCATATCGCCGGCTCGGCATCCGCGATGATGGGCTTCATTCAGATGGGTGGCGGCTTTGCCGGTGGCGTAGCGGGTTCGTTGATCGGCATGCCGCTGCTCGCCTTCGGAACGGTGATCCCGATCATGGCGCTGATTTCGGTCACGAGCTATCTCTGGTTCGTGCGCGCCTCACGACACGCAGCAGAGATCCCCCACGCCCCGACAGGCGAATAAGAAAGGCCCGCACGAGGCGGGCCTTCGATATCCGGCAGACTGCTCTCGATTACTTCGAGAGGTTGCGCTTGGCGAGCGTGCGCAGGCGCAGCGCGTTGAGCTTGATGAAGCCGGCGGCGTCCTTCTGGTCGTAGGCGCCCTGGTCGTCTTCGAAGGTAACCAGCTTGTCGGAGTAGAGCGACTTCGGGCTCTCGCGACCGGTAACCATGACATTGCCCTTGTAGAGCTTCAGCGTCACTTCGCCTTCGACATGCTCCTGGCTCTTGTCGATCAGCGCCTGCAGCATTTCGCGCTCCGGCGAGAACCAGAAGCCATAGTAGATCAGCTCGGCGTAGCGCGGCATGATCTCGTCCTTGAGGTGCGCGGCACCGCGGTCGAGCGTGATGGATTCAATCGCACGGTGCGCGGCAAGCAGGATCGTCCCGCCGGGCGTCTCATAGACGCCGCGCGACTTCATGCCGACGAAGCGGTTTTCGACGAGGTCTAGACGGCCGATGCCGTTGTCGCGACCGTAATTGTTGAGCGCGGCCAACAGCGTTGCCGGGCTCATGCGTACGCCGTTGATCGAAACCGCGTCACCCTTCTCGAAGTCGACCTTGATGACAGTTGCCTTGTCGGGGGCGGCTTCCGGAGAGATCGTGCGCATGTGCACATATTCAGGGGCTTCCTGCGCCGGATCTTCGAGAACCTTGCCCTCTGAGGAGGAGTGCAGAAGGTTGGCGTCAACGGAGAACGGCGCCTCGCCCTTCTTGTCCTTGGCAACCGGGATCTGGTGGGCTTCGGCAAAGGCCAGCAGATCGGTACGGCTCTTGAACGACCAGTCGCGCCATGGCGCAATGATCTTGATGTCGGGGTTCAGGGCATAGGCGGAGAGCTCGAAGCGGACCTGGTCGTTGCCCTTGCCCGTTGCGCCATGCGCGATCGCATCGGCGCCGGTCTTGCGAGCAATGTCGATCAGGTGCTTGGAGATCAGCGGACGGGCGATCGAGGTGCCGAGCAGGTAAACGCCCTCATAGACGGCATTGGCGCGGAACATCGGGAACACGAAGTCCTTCACGAACTCTTCGCGGACATCCTCGATGTAGATCTCCTTGATGCCGAGCATTTCGGCCTTCTTGCGTGCAGGCTCCAGCTCTTCACCCTGGCCGAGGTCGGCGGTGAACGTCACGACTTCTGCGCCGAGTTCGGTCTGCAGCCACTTCAGGATGATCGAGGTGTCGAGACCGCCGGAATAGGCGAGGACGACTTTCTTTACGTCTTTGTGCGATGCCATGATGATGAGGTCCGTTGCAAAAGGGCGGCGGCAAGCCCGCCAAGCCCGGTATGGCTGGGCACTTTTAGCGAGATCGGCGCAGGACGCAAGGGCAACGGCGGCCCTACGCGGCTCGGATAATGTTTGACAGGCAGAAAGCGCAACCCATATCTGCCAGCGTCCGCACAATGCTGAGGAGAGGCTGGCCGTGACGAAAATCCAAGACATCATCAAGAAATCCAATGTCGCCGTCATCACCGGCGGTGCTTCGGGCATCGGGCTTGCGGCGGCAAAGCACTTTGCCCGTGCGGGCATGAGCGTTGCCATCGCCGATCTCGGCGGCGACCGGTTGGCAGCGGCGGCAGCCGAGCTGAAGTCGATATCGGGAGAGGAGCATGTGCTCGCCGTTGAGACCGACGTCGCGCAGAAGGACTCGCTAGAGGCGCTCGAGAGAACCGTGATCCAGCGCTTCGGCCGCGTTCATATCCTCATGAACAACGCCGGGATCGGCCCGGCGACCTCGATTTTCGGCGCCCAAGCCGATTGGGACAGCATCCTTGGCGTCAACCTGCTCGGAGTCATCAACGGAACGCGGACCTTCGGCCAGCACATGCTCTCGCATGGCGAACCCGGCCTGATCATCAACACCGGTTCCAAGCAGGGCATCACTACGCCGCCCGGCAATCCGGCCTATAACGTCTCGAAGGCCGGCGTGAAGGTGTTCACCGAAGCGCTCGAGCATGAATTGCGCAACACCGAAGGCTCGAAGATCTCCGCTCACCTACTAATCCCCGGCTTCGTTTTTACCGGCCTCACCAAGGGCGACCGCGCGGAAAAGCCAGCCGCCGCATGGACCGCGGAACAGACCGTCGACTTCATGATTGAAAGTCTGGAACGCGGCGACTTCTACATCCTCTGCCCCGACAACGACGTCGCCCGCGCCGTGGACGAACGCCGCATGGCCTGGGCAATGGGGGACATCATCGAGAACCGCCCGCCGCTCTCGCGGTGGCACAAGGATTACTCCGACAAGTTCAAGGCCTATCTCGAGCGGAAGGAATAGGTTGTATTAGAAGGTTTGATTAGACATTTTCTAGGAGCCGGGTAAAAGCAGGCAACGTTTTTTCCGGCTCTCAGAGTGTATCATGGAATTTCTACCCAGCTTTGCCACGCTCCTCGCCTTTGCTGCTGCGACTTTGCTGCTTGCGGCAACGCCCGGCCCAGACATGACGCTGTCGATCAGCCGCGCTCTGGCGCAGGGCAAGAAGGCGGCGCTGTTCGTCGTGCTCGGCACCAGTCTCGGCATCGTCGTCCACACGATGCTGGTCGCATTCGGTGTCTCGGCCCTGATCACCGCCTCGCCGACCGCCTTCCTGGTGCTGAAGACCGGCGGTGCCGCCTATCTGCTTTGGCTTGCGGTCCAGGCGATCCGCTACGGCTCGAAGTTTTCGGTCAATAAGGTGGAAACAGCGACAGGAACGCCGCTTGCCAACATTTCCTCGGGCTTCTGGGTCAACCTTTTGAACCCGAAGGTGATCATCTTCTTCATGACCTTCCTGCCGCAGTTCGTCAGCGCCGGCGATCCGACGGTGACGCAGAAGCTGCTGTTTCTCGGCTTCTGCTTCATTGTGATCGGCATGCCGGTCAACGCTGCTGTGGTTTTTGCGGCCGACTGGCTGGCCAGCTGGCTACAGAACAACAAGAAGGTTTTGCGCGGCATGGACTTTACCTTTGCCGGCGTCTTCTCCGTCTTCGCGGCAAAAATCCTGCTGACGCAGGCGCGCTAAGCGATCTCCGGGAAGTCTGACTTCCCGGAAAACTGTCTGTCGTCAGCCGATCAGCAACGCATCGTCGTCAAGCGTCTGTCCGCGCATCTTGCGGAACATCGCGATCAGGTCTTCGACCTGCAACGTCTTGCGGCTGTCGCCGCTGACGTCGAGAACAATCTCGCCACCATGCAGCATGATCGTGCGGTGGCCATAGTCGAGCGCCTGTCGCATGGAGTGGGTGACCATCAGCGTTGTCAGCTTGCGCTCCGAGACGATCTTCTGCGTGAGCCCCATGACGAACTCGGCCATGCCAGGATCGAGCGCCGCCGTATGCTCGTCGAGCAACAGCACTTCCGAGCCGGCGAGCGTCGCCATGACAAGCGAAACCGCCTGACGCTGACCGCCGGATAGCAGGTCCATGCGGTCCCGCATCCGATTCTCAAGACCGAGATTAAGTTCGGCGATCCGCTCGCGAAAATGCTCGCGCCGCTTCGGACCCAGCGCCGAGACGAGTCCCCGCCTTTCACCGCGACGCGCGGCAAGGGCAAGGTTTTCCTCGATCGAGAGCGAGCCGCAGCTTCCCGTCAGTGGATCCTGAAAGACACGGGCAACGAGGCCCGCACGCGCGGCCGTTGATTTGCGCGTGACATCGGTCTTGCCGATGAGAACCTGGCCTTCGCTGGCGAGCACATCGCCGGCAAGGACGCCGAGCAGCGTCGACTTGCCCGCCCCGTTCGAGCCGATAACCGTGACGAACGAGCCTTCCTCGATTGTCAGGCTGACGCCGTTCAGCGCCTGCTTCTGCAGCGGCGTACCTTTGCCGAACACGACTTTGATATCCTTGAGCGTGATCACGATGCGGCACCTCCGCGGCGAAGACGGGGAAGAATGAGCGCTATTGTAACCAGAACGGCCGTCACGAAATTAAGGTCCGATGCCTGCAGCCCGATGACATCGGTCGAGAGTGCCAGCTGGATGGCGATACGGTAGAGGATGGAGCCGAGCACACAGCCGACCAGCGCGATCAGCAGGCCACGACGACCGAGCAGCGTTTCGCCGATGATGACGGCCGCCAGACCGACGACGATCGTTCCAACGCCCGAAGTAACGTCCGCAAAACCGTTGGTTTGCGCGAAGAGCGCGCCACCGAAGGCAACCAACGCATTCGAGATCGCCATGCCGAGATAGATCTGGCGGCTTGTGTCGACGCCCTGCGCGCGGGCCATGCGAGCATTCGCACCCGTCGCGCGCATCGCCAGACCCGAGTCGCTTTCAAGAAAACGCCAAACGACGATCACGGCAACGACGACAAGGACGCCGACAAACAGCGGCCGAACATAAAACTCACGCAGGCCATGGCCAAAAAACGGACTGATCATCGTATCCGCATTGATCAGAGCGACGTTCGGTTTACCCATGACGCGCAGGTTGACCGAGAAGAGCGCGATCATCGTCAGAATCGATGCAAGCAGGTTCAGAATCTTGAAGCGCACATTGAGCATCGCCGTAACCAGACCGGCCGCAGCGCCCGCAACCATCGCAATAAGCGCAGCAAGCCAGGCATTGACGCCAGCGATGATCAACACCGCCGTTACCGCGGCACCGAGTGGGAAAGAGCCGTCAACCGTCAGATCCGGAAAATCCAGCACACGAAATGCGAGGTAAACCCCGAGCGCAACGAAGGCATAGACCAGCCCCAGTTCCACGGCTCCCCAGAATGCGATCTGACTCAAGGCTCCTGCCCTTTCTTCTGACTTGTCCGGTGTGTTGCCGGGCTCAAGCTTTTAATACCATCAGCCGCCCCCGCGCAAAACGGGAGCGGCTGGATGACCAGTTTTTCAAAACTATGCGGCGATCAGTCGATCGTCTTCGTTGCGCGCTTCACGACACTTTCCGGCAGGGTGACGCCCATCTTGGTCGCTGCGCCCTTGTTGATGACGAGATCGCTGCCGGCAGCAACCTTCACCGGAATGTCGCCCGGGTTTTCACCCTTGAGGATGCGAACGACGATTTCGCCGGTCTGCTTGCCGACATCGTAGTAGTTGAAGCCGAGGGCTGCGATGGCACCGCGCGAAACGGAGTCCGTGTCAGCGGTGAAGAGCGGCAGCTTGCTTTCTTCAGCAACAGCGACGGCGCCTTCGAGTGCAGAGATGATCGTGTTGTCAGTCGGGATATAGATGGCGTCTGCGCGGCCGACGAGTGCACGGGCAGCACCCTGCACTTCAGCGGACTTGGTGGCGGCCGACTCGACAACCTTCAGCCCAGCTTTCTCAGCCTCCGCCTTCAGGACAGCAAGCAACGATACGGAGTTGGCTTCACCGGAGTTGTAGAGATAGCCGATCGTTTTGACGTTCGGCAGGATTTCCTTGATAAGCGCAAGATGCTCGGCAACCGGAGACATGTCGGAAAGACCGGTGACATTGCCGCCCGGCTTGTCCATATCCTTTACGAGCTGCGCGCCGAGCGGATCGGATACGGCGGTGAAGACAACCGGAATGTCGCGTGTTGCGGAAACGACCGCCTGAGCGGATGGCGTGGAGATCGGCACGATAACGTTCGGGCCCTCGCCTGCGAACTGGCGAGCGATCTGCGCAGCCGTTGCCGGGTTGCCCTGGGCCGACTCGAACATGAACTTCAGGTTCTCGCCTTCCTTGTAGCCGGCAGCCGTCAGTACATCGAGGACGCCCTTGCGCGCTGCATCGAGAGCAGGATGCTCGACGATCGCCGTAACAGCGACGGTGACATCTTCTGCCTTGGCAGGCAGGGTCAGGGCCAGCGTGGCCGCGACAGCAAGCAGAATTGAACGCATTGGGTATCCTCCAGATATGATTTTGGCCTGCTTCTAGGAAAAGCAGGCCATGAAATCAATCGTCAGGAGGTGTTTGAAGGATCAAACTTGCTGATCAGTCGTCCGCGCCATGGTTGGCGATCATCATCGCCTCGAAGGCCAGCCGTTCGGTCTTGCGCATGCGCTCCGACTCCGACTTCAGCTGACCGCATGCGGCGAGGATGTCGCGGCCGCGTGGCGTCCGGATCGGCGAGGCATAGCCGGCCGAGTTGATGAAATCGGCGAACTTCTCGATCTGCGCCCAGTCGGAACACTGGTAGTTGGTGCCCGGCCACGGGTTGAACGGAATGAGGTTGATCTTCGCCGGCACGCCTTTCAGCAGCTGAACGAGACCCTTAGCATCCTCAAGACTGTCGTTGACGTCCTTCAGCATCACATATTCGAAGGTGATGCGGCGGGCGTTCGACAGGCCCGGATACTTCCGGCAGGCCTCGATCAGTTCCTTCAGCGGGTACTTCTTGTTGATCGGCACGAGGATATCGCGCAGATCGTCGCGCACGGCATGCAGCGAGATCGCCAGCATCACGCCGATTTCGTCGCCGGTCCGGAAGATTTCAGGCACGACACCCGAGGTCGACAACGTCACACGGCGCTTCGAGAGCGACAGGCCATCGCCATCCGTGGCGATCAGCAGCGCCTGCTTGACGGCATCGAAATTGTAAAGCGGCTCGCCCATGCCCATCATGACGATATTGCTGACCTTGCGGCCTTCCGCCGGCATGATCGTGCCTTGCGGCGCTTCGCGGTCCGGGAAATCGCCGAGCCGATCACGGGCCAGGAGAAGCTGTGAAAGGATCTCCTCGGCCGTCAAGTTGCGCACCAGCCGCTGCGTGCCGGTATGACAGAACGAACAGGTCAGCGTGCAGCCGACCTGGCTCGAGATGCAAAGCGTGCCGCGGCCCTCTTCCGGGATGTAGACCGCCTCGATCTCGACCGGACGCCCGGCTCCGCGCGGAGGGAAACGCAGCAGCCACTTCCGCGTACCGTCATTGGAAACCTGTTCTTCGACGATCTCGGGACGCGCGATGGTGAAATGCCGCTTCAGCATCTCGCGCATGTCCTTGGCGACGTTCGTCATGTGATCGAAATCGGAGACGCCGCGCACGTAGATCCAGTTCCAGAGTTGGGCAACGCGCATCTTGATCTGCTTGTCCGGCACGCCCTTTTCGCGCAGCGCAGCGCCCATCTCTTCACGGCTGAGGCCGATCAGCGAGGGCTTCTGGCCGGCGTCGAGCTGCGGCAGCACTCCGGCAGGCTTGGCAACAGTCATCGCATCCATGACGGACATAGTCTCTAATCCCGAATTCAACATGCGATCGCCCCGGTAAGCCAGATGACTTGCGGGCACGACAGGCATGATGGCAGAAATTGAATGCGGAACCGGCGGCAAAGCCGCCATCTATCCGCTGTTGCGCGGGCCTTTAGCATCATTTTCACCGCGCGTCACTATAGATGGAAACGACGAAGGCCGGCGCAAGGCCGGCCTCCTGAAATTTCGCTACCGCGACAGCAAGCTTACTTGCAGCCTTCAACCTGCTTGAGCGCGGCGGAGATACCTGACAGCGAGTAGCTGTACGACGTCGATGTTCCCTTGCGCGATGTCGCATTGACGGTCATCGAGTGGCCGCTCTTCATGGCCGCGACGAGCGCCGGCTCCTGAGCCGCATTCTCGACCCAGCCGGCCTTGTCCTTGGTGAACATCACGAAGGTCTTGTTGTCGATAACGACATCGATCTTCGAGTTTTCCTTGACGATGTAGCCCATCATTGCCTGCGGCTCGTAGGAAATGTTCTGGCCGGGGCGCTGCGAGACGATGAAGAAGTTGTCACCGTGATCGATGTTGGCCGGTTTCTTTTCCGTCGGTACGGACAACACATAGCAAACGGTGCTCGCGCCGGACTTGTACGAATAGGCACCCCAGGCCTGGAACTGCTGTATCCGCGTCGGCGCTGTCGAAGCCGGAGCAGCCTGCTGCTGCGCCGCCGGTGCCGCGGGCTGCGTCTTCTTGGTCTGAGCGGATGCAATGCCGGCGCCGGCGAGAACGAGGGAAATGGCGATTGCGGTAGTTTTACGAAACATGGATATCCTGCCGGTTCTTGCGATTCGAGCCCGAAGCGAACGGGCGGCGCATAATCACGATCTGCTTTATTTTGACTTAATTCAGGTTACCAAAGCGTCAACAGGGACTGCGAGAAGTCCCTGCCTGTGCCATTCTCACCCAAGCGTCAACGTCGGGCGCTGGCGCCTCGCCCGTGGTGGCGTAGTACTGTGTGCGCACGCAGATCATCGTCACGAATGATTTAAGACATAAAGATTCAGGCAAGAGTTTGACCTTTTCAGAAACCGTTGTAGGTCAATAAGCGTTGGAAATCCGTTGGAGAATTCGCGGCGGCAGGGGACTTTGCACGGGACATGAATGCCGAGGAGAAACAGCGCTTCGCCGCCCTCGTCAGGGCCGTTGCGGAACGCCGCGACCAAGAGGCATTCGCCGTGCTGTTCGACTACTTTGCGCCGCGGCTAAAATCCTGGCTGTTACGCCAAAGAATGGCGAGCAGCGAGGCCGAGGAACTCGTCCAGGAAGTGATGATCGTACTCTGGCACAAGGCCGGGCTCTACGATGCGAGCCGATCGTCGCTGTCGACCTGGCTTTTTCGCATTGCCCGCAATCGCCGAATCGATCTGCAGCGCCGGGCCAATGCGCGTGTCCTCGATCATGCAGATCCGGCTTTGCGGCCGGTTGCGGAAGCCGGCGCAGACGAAATCGTCGCGAACGACGACCGTGACGCCAACGTGCGGGCCGCTGTTCGTCAATTGCCGGAAGAGCAACGGGAAATGCTGCGCGCCGCCTTCTTTCTCGGTCAATCGCATTCACAGATCGCCGAGGCGACGGGCCTGCCACTCGGAACGGTCAAGTCCCGTATCCGGCTGGCCTTTGGAAAGCTCAGGAAGATACTTGAGGCCGAGGGTACCTGACGCGCCGGCACAACTAGATCGTCTTCATCCCCTCGGGCTTGTCGGCGAGCGCGCGATCAGCAGCTTCATAGTGCCTTGGCTGCAAATGCCTGCTGACCATTGCAAAGGCTGCGGAAAGAACCGCAACGTCGTCCGAAAAACCTATCACGGCGAACACATCCGGGATCATGTCGATCGGCATGACAAAGTAGGCAAGGGCGGCAAGAAGCACGCCGCGCACCCGCGTGGGCGTCTGTGGATCCATCGCGCAATAGAATGCTGCGACGACATCGCGTGTAAATGGAATCTGCCGCACGGCCTTCTTGAAGGTTGGCCAGAATTTCTTGCGCACAGTCTGCTCTCGCCGGCTTTGCGTATCCTCGTCCCCCGGCAGCAGGATCTCACCGAATTTGACGTCGTCCATTCCAGATTGGTCCTCTTGTTCACGCGCACATATGGTGATGATGGCAGCAGATTCAATCAAGCCGGCGTGCCGCCGCTTTCTCCATTTCCGCGGCAAGCCTGAAGTCCAGCTCGGTCAGGCCGCCTGCATCGTGCGTATTCAGCTTGATGTCGACGCGCGAATAGACATTGAACCACTCCGGATGATGATTGAGCCGTTCCGCCGCGAGTGCGGCTTCCGTCATGAAGCCGAAAGCCTCGACGAAATTGCGGAACTTGAAGCTTCGCGATATCGCTGTGCCGCCTTCATCGAGCGACCAGCCGTCAAGCTTGGAAAGTTCGGCAGCGATGGCTTGGCGTTCCAGTTTTTCCCGTTTCATGCGATCGTCCCTCCTCTTTTGCAATATGGACCACAGATGAAACGCATTAGCATCCTGTTTGTTTGCATGGGCAATATCTGCCGTTCGCCTCTGGCCGAGGGTATCTTCTCGCATCTTGTCGAGGAGACGGGCTTTGCTGGTCGTTTCGAGATCGATTCTGCCGGCACGGGCAGCTGGCATCAAGGTGATCATCCCGATCGGCGCTCGATCACAACGGCCAGAGGACACGGGATAGACATTTCTCGGCAACGCGCTCGCCAGATCACGATAGAGGATTTCGGCCATTTCGACCTGATCCTCGCGATGGATCAGGAAAATCTATCCGAACTTCGTCGCAGGCATCCTGAAGCCATGAATGTCCACTTGTTCGGCGACATTGCGCTCGAAACCGGCGAGGACATTCCCGACCCCTACTACGGCGGCGCGGACGACTTCGAACTTGTCTATGCCAGGCTCTTCACCGGCTGCAGGAAGCTGCTGGAAGGGCTGGGAACAGACAATGCCTCATGGAGAGGGAAAATCTCTTCCGTCAGATAGGGACCGCCACCAACCGATTCCCGTGACGATAGCAGCACGAAACGCGGAACAGTGAAGGCCGAAGTCTGGAAGTTGCCGCGGCCCGCCAGATAGTGCACCACGTCGTCGACGCGAGATGATTTCAGCCGCGCGAGCGTGACGTGCGGCGTGAACTTACGGGGATCCGGCGGCAATCCGATGCGCTGGCAAATCCGTTCGATTTCCGCCTGCAGAGCATGCATCTCAGGCGAAGGCGAAACACCGGCCCAAACGGAATGCGGCTTCTTGGATCCGAAGGCGCCGATACCATCAAGGCGGATCTGGAATTCGGGCCGGTCGATGCGGTCGAGCCGGTCGACAATTTCGTCTGCCGTACGCCCATCGACATCGCCGATAAACCGCAAAGTGATGTGGTAGTTTTCCACATCGATCCATCTTGCACCAGGGAGACCACCGCGCAGCAATGAGAGGCTCATTGCGGCATTGCGCGGAATTTCGAGGGCGGTAAACAGTCTCGGCATAACGAGCACTCCCCGAATCTTTTGCAGGTGCTCACACGGAATCACGCATTGAACACCTGCGCAAGTCCCTAATTCTTCACAGTAGAAATCGTTCCCAAGAATTGCGTGATAGCCGGCTCCATCTTTTCGACCATCACATCGATGCCTCTGCTGTTCGGATGCATGCCATCATCAAGCTTCAGACTGGCATCGAGAGCAACCCCGTCCAAGAAGAAAGGATAAAGCGCAACGCCATGTTTTTGCGCAAGTTTCTGGTAGATGGAGTTGAACTGTGCCGCATAGTCTCCGCCCATGTTCGGCGGCGCCAGCATGCCCACCAGAAGGACCGCGATACCTCGTTCCTTTAGCCGGGCAATCATCTGATCGAGATTCTTTTCACTCTCTTGTGGAGGGATGCCGCGCAGCGCATCATTGGCGCCGAGCTCGAGGATAACGCCATCGGTGCCGTCGGGGATAGACCAGTCTATGCGTGCGAGACCGCCGGTCGTCGTGTCCCCAGACACGCCTGCATTGGCGATTGAGATATCCACTCCCTTGGCCTTCAGGACTGCCTGCAACTTCTCTAGAAAGCCGTCGCCGGGCGGGAGTTGATAGCCCGCCATCAGGCTGTCGCCAAGGCCAACTAGGCTGATTGTCCGTGCACTGGCGGCGACCGCAAAGGTCAGCGAAGCAACAATGACGGCGATGTGAAGGCCGGCAACTTTAAATCTCATTCCGCTTTCCCTAGATTGGCAGCACGATCGGCACTTATATAGGGCGAATACTGTTGGCAAAAACCATCATCGAGTTGAAGCGCGCCGATTTGACGCTTGGCAGTGCCGCCGCCTCCGTCCATGTCCTGAAAGGCATCGACTTGACGATTGCCGCCGGCGAGTCGGTCGGTATCGTGGGGCCATCGGGGTCCGGCAAATCGACATTGCTGATGGTGCTTGCCGGACTTGAGAAGCTTGATAGTGGCGAGATCAACGTCAGTGGCACGCCATTGCATGCGTTAAGTGAAGACCAGGTGGCCGACTTCCGTGGGCGCAACATCGGTATCGTCTTCCAGTCCTTTCATCTGATTGCCAACATGACGGCGCTGGAAAACGTCGCCGTGCCGCTCGAACTCGCCAACCTTCCCAATCCCTTCGAGATCGCCCGTCGTGAGCTTAAATCCGTGGGGCTCGGCGATCGATTGAACCACTATCCCGGCCAGCTTTCCGGGGGCGAGCAGCAACGTGTAGCCATTGCACGCGCGCTCGCACCCTCGCCTGCACTGCTGATCGCCGACGAACCAACCGGCAACCTCGACACCGACACCGGCCGCCAGATTGCCGATCTGCTGTTTTCGAAGCAGGCTGAGCGCGGCATGACCCTGCTGCTCGTCACCCACGACGCGGCACTTGCCAAACGCTGCTCCAGGCAGATTCGGGTTCGGTCCGGCCAGATCGAGGGCGATAGCGCGCCAGTGCAGCCTGAGGCGGCGATTGCATGACACTGGTGAGCCCGCGCGTCTCCCTGGCCCTTCGTCTCGCGCTTCGGGAGCTGCGCGGTGGGCTTGGTGGCTTCTACATCTTTCTCGCCTGTATTGCTCTCGGCACCGGCGCCATTGCGGCGGTTAACTCCGTTTCGCAGTCGATTACCGACACGATCGCCACGCAGGGCCAGGAGATCCTCGCCGGCGACGTGCGCTTCGAGCTCAATAATCGCGAGGCGACGGAAGCAGAAATGGGCTTCCTGCGCGGCTTCGGAAACGTGTCAGTCTCGACTGGCCTGCGTTCGATGGCGCGCAAGCCCGACGGCTCGGATCAGGCCTTGGTCGAGGTCAAGGCGGTCGACAGCGCCTATCCGCTCTACGGCACTTTCGAAGCCGCCCCGAATTACCCATTGCACACGCTTCTATCCGGACAGAGCGGCACGTTCGGCGCGGTGGCGGCGCCGCTGCTTCTGGAGCGCCTCGGTCTTTCCATTGGCGATGAAATCCTGCTCGGCAATGCCATTCTGAACATTACCGGGACGATCAAGACCGAGCCGGACGCAGTTTCGGAAGGCTTCGGCTTCGCCCCGCGCCTGCTGGTGAGCAGGGACGCTCTCAAGGCATCGGGCCTCATCCAGACGGGCAGCTTGGTCGAACACGTTTACAAGATCCGCATGGACGATCCCACCGAGAGATCCACAATCCGCGATCGGGCCGCGAAGGAATTTCCGTCGGCCGGCTGGTCGATTCGCACGAGCGACCGGGCAGCACCGTCGCTGACGGAGAACATCGAGCGTTTCTCGCAGTTCCTGACATTGGTCGGACTGACGGCGCTGATCGTCGGCGGTGTCGGCGTCGCGAATGCGGTTCGCGCCTTCCTGGATTCCAAGCGCACGACGATCGCAACGTTCAAATGCCTCGGCGCACCGGCGGCGACGGTGGTTCTGATTTACCTTTTTCAGATTGCAATCATTGCTCTCGGCGGCATTGTCGTCGGCTTGGTCATCGGTGCGCTGGCGCCGATCGTCGCATCGCAATTTCTGGCGCAATTCCTGCCCGTTTCCACCGACCTCACATTCTACCCCGGAGCCTTGGCCCTCGCGGTCCTGTTCGGTATTTTGACAACGCTGGCGTTTGCCATAATGCCGCTCGGACATTCCCGCGAGGTTCCGGCAACAGCGCTGTTCCGCGAGCAAGGTTTTGAAGCGCGCGGCCTTCCCTCCTGGCCCTACATCCTCCTTGCCGCAGCCTTTCTCCTTGCGCTTGCCGGTCTCGCCATCGCCACCGCCTACGATCGCTTTATTGCCATTGTCTTTGTCGGGGCAATCGCCTTCGCTTTCGTTATTCTGAGGCTGGTCGCGGCCGGTATTGCCTGGCTCGCGCGCCGCAGTCCGCGTGTCAACTCGCCGGCCCTCCGCCTCGCGATCGGAAACATCCATCGCCCCGGCGCGCTGACGCCCTCCGTCGTGCTGTCGCTCGGTCTTGGGCTCGCGCTGCTCGTCACCCTCACCCTGATCGACGGCAACATGCGGCAGCAGTTGACCGGACGCATGGCCACCGGCGCGCCGAACTTCTTCTTCGTCGACATTCAGGGATCCGAACTCGAGAAATTCCGGAGCGTTGTCAAAGCCGGCTCGCCGGACGGCAAATTGGTCGAAGTGCCGATGCTGCGCGGCCGCATCCTTGCCTTCAACGGTGAGGATGTGACGAAGCGAAAGGTCCCGCCTGGCGGCCAGTGGGTACTGCGCGGCGACCGCGGCATCACATATTCGGAAGCCCTGCCGGAAAATGCATCATTGACCGAGGGTTCATGGTGGCCGAAGGAATACAGCGGCGAGCCGCTGGTCTCCTTTTCCGCCGAGGAAGCCAAGGAACTCGGCTTGAAGATCGGCGACACCGTCACCGTCAACGTGCTTGGCCGCAACATCACCGCCAAGATCGCCAATCTCCGCAAGGTCGAATGGGAATCGCTTTCCATCAACTTCGTGATGATCTTCTCGCCGAATACCTTCCGCGGCGCCCCGCATGCGTGGCTGGCGACGCTAACCGACCCGACGGCAACCTCCGCCGCGGAGGCTGCGATCCTGAAATCGGTAACGAACACCTATCCGACGATCACCAGCGTCCGGGTCAAGGACGCAATCGACATCGTCAATGCGTTGGTGGGGCAACTGGCCACAGCGATCCGCGCCGCCGCCTCCGTTGCCCTCATCGCATCGGTCCTCGTGCTCGCAGGCGCACTTGCCGCCGGCAACCGCGCTCGTACCCATGACGCGGTCGTCCTCAAGACACTTGGCGCGACGCGGCGAATGCTGATCCGCGCATTCTGCTACGAGTACCTCATCCTTGGCGCCGCGACTGCGGTATTCGCTCTCTTCGCCGGCGGCGTCGCGGCATGGTTCATCACCGCCCGGATCATGCGTATCCCATCCCACTTCCTGCCTGACGTTGCCGGGCTGACGCTCGTCACTGCCCTGGTGCTCACCGTGGGCATAGGGCTCGTCGGCACATGGCGCATCTTGGGGCAGAAGGCAGCACCCGTTTTGCGCGAACTCTGATTGACCGAACGGAGAAATTCCCTTCACCTTACGGCGATTTAACCCGATCTCGGGTTGCAAGGGCCTTGTTTGCGAAAGCCGAAAGGCTCATATTGAGTGCAGGCATGCTGGGCTCCGCAGCGGCGCCCGGGTTTTTGCGCCCGACACCGTGTCCACACCGGAGCTTGTAAGAGGAAACTATGGCTGACCTTCGTAATTACCAAGGCCGCGTACAGACTGGCGAGATGATCGACCAGGGCCTACGCAGCTATATGCTCAAGGTCTACAACCTGATGGCGCTGGGTCTGGCGATCACGGGTGTAGCCGCCTATCTGGGCTTCAATTTCGCCGTCCAGAACGGCCAACTGACGCAGTTTGGCGTATTGCTTTTCCAATCGCCGTTGCGCTGGGTGGTCATTCTTGCACCGCTGGCCGCCGTGTTCTTCCTGAGCTTCAGGATTAACCGGATGAGTGTTGCCGCTGCGCAGACGACCTTCTGGGTCTACGCCGCGCTGGTGGGCCTGTCGCTTTCGTCGATCTTCCTGGTCTACACACAGTCGAGCATCACGCAGACGTTCTTCGTAACGGCCGCTTCCTTCGGTGCACTTTCGCTCTATGGTTACACGACCAAGCGTGATCTCTCTGCAATGGGCTCGTTCCTGATGATGGGTCTCTTCGGCCTGATCATCGCGTCGCTCGTGAATCTTTTCCTGGCGTCGTCTGCCATGCAGTTCGCGATCTCCGTGATCGGTGTGCTGATTTTTGCGGGCCTCACCGCCTACGACACGCAGCGTATCAAGGAAATGTACTATGAAGCAGACGGCGCAGATGTTGCCGGCCGCAAGGCGATCATGGGCGCACTGACCCTGTATCTCGACTTCATCAACCTCTTCATGTTCCTCCTGCAGTTCATGGGCAACCGCAAATAAGGAACAAGGACACTATCGAAAAGGCGGCTTCGGCCGCCTTTTTTGTTGCTAGATCATCCTGAGAATGATTTCTGGAAGCTTCCTTAGTCAAATCCGCCGGCTGACCGCATGCCCATCTCACTCCGTGACGCTTTCCCATCCGACCTCCCGGCTATTACGACGATCTATCGAGAATCCGTTCTGAATGGTGTCGCAAGCTATGAGCTCGTCCCGCCCGAACAGGACGAGATGGCGGCGCGATTTTCCGCCATCACGGGCCAGGGCTATCCGTACATCGCCGCGATCGACGAGGGTGGCCTGCTTGGTTATGCCTATGCCTCGGCTTTCCGTACACGACCGGCCTATCGTTGGATGGTGGAGGATTCCATCTATCTTGGGCCTGAGGCACGCGGCCGGGGAATCGGAAGACTGCTGCTTACCGAACTTATTCAACGCTGCAGCGATCTCGGCTTTCGTCAGATGGCCGCCGTCATCGGTGGCGCACATCCGGCATCAATTGCCCTGCATCGCGCGTTGGGTTTTGAGGATACGGGTCGCCTGAAAGCGACAGGCTACAAACACGGACGCTGGCTCGACACGATGATCATGCAACGTGCCCTGGGCGAGGGCGCAGCCTCGGACCCGGATGCTTCGACCTATCCCGGCACCCTCTTCAAAGCCTGAGTCGCTTACTTCTCGACCAGCTTCAAAGCCTTATTGAAGACCTTCAAGACCTGCTGTAACTCGTGCCCGCGCTTCAGGATGACGCCGTGGATGTTGGTAACGGAGTAGACGCCCTGCTTGGCTGCAAGCTTCGGATTCTTCTCAATGCGAAAGAGCGGCATTTCGCCCGATCGCTTGAAAACCGAGAAGACCGCGCGGTCTTTCAGATGATCGATCGCATAGTCCCGCCACTCTCCCTCGCCGACCATGCGGCCATAGATCCAGAGAATCGCATCGAGTTCGCGCCGGTGGAATGTGACCGGAGCGGGATCCTTGCTCTGCTTGTATTCCTTGAGATCCACGACGACTGAGGAACTGCTCTCGGCTGACCGGCTTTCGCCGCGCCGCAAATCCGGCTGATCTGTCATCAGTCTCCCGGTGCCTCCACTCGTGACAGGTAAATGACAGTTTGCCTTAGCGTTTACAAATTGCAAGCAGGCGATCAGTCACATTAATCATACTCTGTGCAATCTCCCAAGCGCCGCAATTCAGTCAAAACAGCGCCTCATTTGCAAGGGAAATTCCCTCACGACTGCGCCGCGGGCCCGTTCGGACCTACGTCGCACCCGATTCGTGCATGATCTTTGCCTGATTTTATAGGCATAAAAGGTCGTGCGTGAGTTTGGCGCCAGCGCGCCAAAGGGCCCGGCTGACCGTATCGACCTTAACCCCAGCCCCGAATACGATCAGCCGGGCCGCCCCGTTTTCCATCCACAGAAGCAGATGAAACGGCTAGATGTTCTTCCCGGCCATGACGACCGTCGCTCCGAGAATCGCGGATGGATTGCCATCGGCGGTGGAGGATTGAAGTAGAATCGCGCAGCCCTCGAGGTCCGGCTTCTGCATCACGCTTGCCGGCAGCGTCAAGCTTGTTTCCTTGCCTTCCCACATACCGACCGTCTCCACATCGGCAACGCTATTCAGGTAGGCAATCTTCTGGCCGCTGTTCTCGCCCTTCTCGACGTCGATGGTCTTCTCACGGTTGAAATAGACCATCACGACATTTGCCTTGCCTTGCCCTGCCCCGATCTTGATCTCGAGTTGGTCGCCGCGCATCTCGGCCTTCACCGGCACGGAAAGACCCATTCCTTCGGCTGCATAGCCATCGATCTTCTTGTTGATCGCGCCAAGGTCGGCGCCGGCCACGTGGTCACGGCCGTTGATGATGACCTGCGGTGTATAGACATTGGCGCGACCCATCGTCTGCGCGTACCCATACTGCCGCTCCGTGTTTTCCTTCGAGCTCAGCGTGTCGGCCCAGCCCATATAATTCCAGTAATCGACGTGATAGGCGAGCGCAATAACCCCGCCAGCCTCAACAATCTTACGGAAAACCGCATCAGCTGGAGGACACGAAGAGCATCCCTGCGAGGTGAAGAGTTCGACCACACCTTTCGGCGCATCCTGGGCAAAAAGCGGGCCGGCAAGCGCCACACCTGCAACCACAGAAATCAAAAACCTCGCGGACATTCACTGCACCTTTTTCTTCAGTACCTGCCGCCGAATTTCGCCGCAGGTTCCGATATCTGAGCGTAGAGATAGTGGTTCTCGATCGAAACGGAAAGTCACGAACGGGTGAGACAGGCTTCGAGGAAGCCAAGCTGAAACACATCGTCGTGACCGCGAATTTACGCCTCGCGTTCAAACGAAAACCGCCGGAAATCTCTTTCCGGCGGTCATTGTCATAGAAGTCTGTTAACAATCAGGCAGCGAGATCGCGCAGAACCGTCTGCAGGATGCCGCCGTTGTTGAGGTAGATCACTTCGTCGAGCGTATCGACGCGCGACAACAGCGGAACTTCCTTCACGGTGCCGTCCCCGTAGGTAATCTTGGCAATCTTCTTTTCGCGCGGCTTGATGTTCTCAAGGCCCTCGATGCTGACGATTTCGTCGCCCTTCAGGCCGAGGCTTGCCCAGGTCGTGCCCTCTTCGAAGACGAATGGGATGACGCCCATTCCGACCAGGTTCGAGCGGTGAATACGCTCGAAGGACTGTGCAATGACCGCCTTCACGCCAAGCAGGTTGGTGCCCTTCGCTGCCCAGTCGCGGGACGAGCCGTTGCCGTACTCGACGCCAGCAAAGATGACGAGCGGAACGCCCTCGGCCTTATACTGCATAGCCGCGTCATAGATCGATTCCTCTTCCTTCGACGGATAGTGGATGGTGTAGCCACCTTCCTTGCCGTTCGGGCCGAGCATGTGGTTGCGGATACGGATATTGGCGAACGTGCCACGCATCATGACTTCATGGTTGCCGCGACGCGTGCCGTACTGGTTGAAGTCAGCGACGCCGACATGGTTCTCAAGCAGGTAAGCACCGGCCGGCGACGCAGCCTTGATCGAGCCGGCCGGGGAAATGTGGTCGGTGGTGATCTTGTCGCCGAAAAGGCCGAGAACGCGAGCACCCTTGATATCGGAGATGCCGGTGCCGGTCTTGCCCATGCCCACGAAATAGGGCGGGTTCTGCACGTAGGTCGACTTGTCATCCCAGGCGTAGGTCTGTCCGGCCGGAACGTTGACGGCCTGCCAGTTTTCATCACCCTTGAAGACGTCGGCGTACTTCGTTTCGTAAAGTTCGCGGGTGACGTACTTCTGGATGAACTCCTGCACTTCGTGCGAGGTCGGCCAGATGTCCTTGAGATAGACAGGGTTGCCGTTCTGGTCTTCGCCGATCGGCTCCTTGGTCAGATCCTTCTGGACTGAGCCTGCGAGCGCGTAGGCGACGACGAGCGGCGGGGATGCCAGGTAGTTCGCCTGAACGTCGGGCGAAATACGGCCTTCGAAGTTACGGTTGCCCGACAGAACACCTGAAACGATCAGGCCCTTGTCGTTGATCGTCTTCGAGATCGGCGCGGGCAACGGACCGGAGTTACCGATGCAGGTCGTGCAGCCGAAGCCGACGAGGTTGAAGCCGAGCTTGTCGAGATCAGCCTGCAGGCCGGACTTCGCCAGATATTCGCCGACAACCTGCGATCCAGGCGCCAGCGAGGTCTTGACCCACGGCTTCGTCTTCAGGCCCTTGGCAACGGCGTTGCGGGCGAGAAGGCCGGCAGCGATGAGAACCGACGGGTTGGAGGTGTTGGTGCAGGAGGTGATGGCGGCAATCGCCACGTCGCCATGGCCGAGATCGAAGTCGGTGCCTTCGACCGCGTAGCGGTTGGAGAGCTGACCGGGCTTCTTGTAATCGGTGTCCATCGAGCCGGCGAAACCGGAAGCGATGTTTTCGAGCGGGATACGGCCTTCAGGACGCTTCGGGCCGGCCATGGCAGGCACAACGTCGCCGAGGTCGAGTTCCAGCGTATCTGTGAAGACGAGGTCCGAACCATCGCCTTCGCGCCACATGCCCTGTGCCTTTGAGTAGGCTTCGACGAGAGCGATACGGTCCTTACTGCGGCCGGACATGTTGAGGTAGTTGATGGTTTCGCCGTCAACCGGGAAGAAGCCGCAGGTCGCGCCGTATTCCGGACCCATGTTGCCGATCGTCGCGCGGTCGGCGAGCGGCATGTTGTCCATGCCAGGGCCGAAGAATTCAACAAACTTCGAGACAACGCCCTTCTTGCGCAGCATCTGCACGACCATCAGCACGAGATCGGTCGCGGTGACGCCTTCCTTGAGCTTGCCGGTGAGTTTGAAGCCGATGACTTCAGGCAGAAGCATCGAGACCGGCTGGCCGAGCATGGCAGCTTCCGCTTCGATGCCGCCGACGCCCCAGCCGAGAACGCCGAGACCGTTGATCATCGTCGTGTGCGAGTCAGTACCTACGCAGGTATCCGGATAAGCAATCGTCTCGCCGTCCTCTTCCTTGGTCCAGACGGTCTGGCCGAGATATTCGAGGT
Source organism: Rhizobium sp. BK181 (assembly GCF_014193305.1). Lineage (NCBI taxonomy): Bacteria > Pseudomonadati > Pseudomonadota > Alphaproteobacteria > Hyphomicrobiales > Rhizobiaceae > Rhizobium > Rhizobium sp. BK181. The sequence continues at coordinate 296,888 of NZ_JACHZA010000003.1, read as the reverse complement.
TGACCTGGTGACAGATGCCGGTGCCCGGAGGAACGACGCGGAAGTTCTTGAACGCCTGCTGGCCCCACTTCAGGAAGCGGTAGCGCTCGCCGTTGCGCTGGTATTCCAGCTCGACATTCTTGGCAAATGCCTGCGGCGTACCGAATTCGTCGACGATAACCGAGTGGTCGATGACGAGGTCGACGGGAACCAGCGGGTTGATCTTCTCTGGGTCGCCACCGAGCGACACCATCGCGTCGCGCATCGCGGCGAGGTCGACGACGGCGGGAACGCCCGTGAAGTCCTGCATCAGCACGCGCGCTGGACGATAGGCGATTTCGTTTTCGACAGCGCCCTTGTTGTTCAGCCATTCGGCCACAGCAAGGATGTGTTCCTTCGTCACCGACTGACCGTCTTCGAAGCGAAGCAGGTTCTCGAGCAGAACCTTCATCGAATAGGGAAGCTTCGAAACGCCCGGAAGGCCATTCGCCTCAGCCTTGGGCAGGCTGTAGTAGACGTAGTCCTTACCGTTCACGGTGAGCGTGGAACGACAATTAAAGCTGTCAAGAGATTTAGACACGAGAGACCCCGTTTCTGATAGCGAACACAATCGTGCGGACGCCTATGCACGTAATGCACATCAGGATGCGGGTACGGCCATTTCCGCTGTCCGCACGTGGAGCGAAGCCCATGTTCGGCGCAAGGATGAAATTCACGCCGACCGCTGGCGTGGTTGCGGGTCTTATAGATAATTTCTATGAAAGGTGCCAGAGAGTGCGTGACCCATTTCGGATTTTTTTGCATTGCGATGACTGAAAAATTAAACCACGGAAAAGTCATGCATCTTGAGGCTGCCAATCTGGCTGCGCGCCGGGGCGAAGAGCTGATTTTTGAGGGGCTTTCATTCGGCCTGGAAGCAGGCCAAGCGCTGGTTTTGACTGGCAAAAATGGATCGGGAAAGTCAACTTTGCTGCGCGTCGTCGCCGGTCTCCTCCGTCAGGAAAGGGGTACGGTGAGCTTTACCGATTCGCATGGCGACACACACAAGCGCGTTGGAGAAATCAGTCACTATCTCGGCCACCGCAATGCGATGAAAAGCGAACTGACCGTTGCTGAAAACCTCGAGTTCTGGCGCCGCTTTCTGGGACAGATGCACGGCCCCTCCGTTTCCATCGATGAGGCCGCAGCCGCAGTCGGGCTCGAAGGGATCACCCACCTTCCTTTCGGCTATCTCTCGGCTGGCCAGCAAAGGCGCTTTGCCTTCGCCAAGCTGCTGATCGCCTATCGGCCGGTGTGGATCCTCGATGAACCGACGGCGGCGCTCGACACAAGCGGCGACCGCCTCTTTGCCGAGCTCATCGAAGCGCATCGGCGCAATGGCGGCATCGTGCTTGCTGCGACCCACCAGCCCCTTGGTCTAGAAGGCGTGCAGGAACTGCGGATGACGGGGTTTGCTCATCCCGGATCAGGAGTGTGGGCATGACCGCACTTCTGCTGCGCGACCTCAAGATCTCCATCCGCGCCGGCGGCGGTGCGCTGGTCGGCGTCCTCTTCTTCCTGACCGTCGTTGCGGTCATTCCCTTTGGTGTCGGACCCGATCTGGCATTGCTGTCCCGCATCGGCCCGGCCATCGTCTGGATCGGAGCTCTGCTTGCGGCACTTCTCGGCCTCGACCGGCTATTCCAGGCCGAACGCGACGACGGCTCGCTCGACCTCATGCTGATGCAGGAGACCCCGCTCGTCCTGACGGTGTTGGTCAAGTGCCTGGCACACTGGATCGCCACCAGTCTGCCGCTCGTCATTGCCTCGCCGCTGCTTGGCCTCTTCATGAACATGAGCGAGACGGCGATCGGCGCGACGATGCTGACGCTGCTGGTCGGTTCACCGGCGATTACCTTCATCGGCGCGGTTGGCGCGGCCGTCGCCGTTGCCTTGCCGCGCGGCGGACTGTTGGTCTCGATCCTGGTCCTGCCACTGACCATTCCGGTATTGATCTTCGGCGTCAGCGCCACTTATTCGGCGGTCGAGGGACCGTCGCCCTTCCTGCCGCCCTTTCTCATCCTGATCGCACTAACGCTGTTCTTCGCCGTCATCGGCCCGGCCGCGGCGGCATTGGCGCTGCGCAACACGTCGGATTGATGGAGCGCTCGATTGCGACAGAAGGCATATCGCGGTAAGGAAACGGCATGAGTGAAACGAGCCTTGCCATCACGAAATTCAGCGATCTCGCCAACCCGACGCGGTTTCTGGCGCTGGCTGCACGCATCCTTCCCTGGATGGCCGCTTTCACGGCCCTCTGTTTCATCGTGGGGCTGTATCTCAGCTTCACGACCGAAGGTGACTACCAGCAGGGCGAGACGGTTCGCATCATGTATATCCACGTCCCGGCCGCCTGGCTTTCCATGATGGGCTATACGATCATGAGCCTCTCGGCGATCGGCACGCTCGTCTGGCGCCACCCGTTGGCGGACGTATCGGCCAAGGCCGCAGCCCCGCTGGGCGCCGCCTTCACGCTGATTGCCCTCGTCACCGGCTCTCTCTGGGGCAAGCCGATGTGGGGTACGTGGTGGGTGTGGGACGCAAGGCTAACGTCCGTCTTCATTCTGTTCCTGATGTATCTCGGGCTTATCGCGCTCAATCGCGCAATCGACGAACCGTCCAAGGCCGCCCGCGTCAGCGCAGTGCTGATCCTCGTCGGCTTCGTCAACATCCCGATCATCAAGTTCTCCGTCGACTGGTGGAACACATTGCATCAGTCCGCAAGCGTCCTGCGTCTCGACGGCCCGGCCATCGATCCGGAATTCCTCCGGCCGCTGCTGGTGATGGCCGTGGCTTTCACCGCGCTCTTTTTCACCCTGCACATCATGGCCATGCGCAACGAAATCTGGCGTCGCCGTGTCGCCGCCCAACGCCGTATGGCAGCCCGGCTCGCGAGCCGCGAGGGATAGCCATGACACACGCTTTCTATGTCTACGGCTCCTACGGCTTTGCTGCGCTTGTGACGGTAGCGGTAACCCTTTGGACCTGGGCCGACGGTCGCGCTCGCCGCAAGGATCTTGCAGCCCTTGAGGCTTCCGGTATTCGCCGCCGCTCGGCGCCCGCAAAGGATAGCGAATGAGCCCCACGCCTGAAACGAACCCCGCCAAGCGCGGTTTCGGACGCTATGCCGTCGCCTTGATCCCGTTGGCGGTCTTTGCCGTCATTGCCGGCACTGCGGCCAAGATGCTTTACGATCAGGATGTCCATGGCAAGGATATCTCGGAAATCCCCTCGGCCCTTATCGGCACGAAGGCGCCGACGCTGAGCCTGCCGCCGCTCGAAGGCGCCAACCTGCCCGCCCTCACCGACGGTGCGATCAAGGGCAAGCTGACGCTCGTCAACGTCTTCGCCTCCTGGTGCATCCCCTGTCGTGAAGAGCATCCGATCCTGAGGGAACTCGCGAAGGACAGCCGCCTCAACGTGGTTGCTATCAATTACAAGGACAAGAACGACAACGCGCTTCGCTTCCTCGGCGAACTCGGCAATCCCTTTGCCGCTATCGGCATCGACCCCAAGGGGCAGGCGGCGATCGATTGGGGTGTCTACGGCATTCCGGAAAGCTATCTCGTCGCCCCTGACGGCACAATCCTATACAAGCGCGTCGGCCCGTTCGACGACATCAGCCTGAAGGAAGGCCTGTTGCCCGCTATGGCAAAGGCCCTTGGCACGCCCGCTTCCTGATCAGATCGCGCTTTGCCAGGTCTTGACCGCCTCGACGGGCCAGACCAGCATCAAGACGTTGAGCGTCAGGTTGTCGCGGATCAGGTAGCCGGTCAAAAGCTCGAAGAAGATCGCTATCCCCACCGTCAGCGCCACCGGCGCGCGCGATGCGAAGATGAAGCCGACAACCATGAACACGGTGTCCATCGCTGAATTGATGATGCTGTCGCCGTAATAGTCGAGCGAGATCGTCGCCGAGCGGTAGCGATCGATGATGATGGGCGAGTTCTCCAGCAGCTCCCAGCCGGACTCGATGACCAACGCCAACAGCAGGCGTGCCGCAAACGGCTTTCCGCGCAGGACGAGATGCGCCACGCCGTAGAAGATGAACCCGTGGATGATATGCGACGGCGTGTACCAGTCAGACAGGTGCTGGGAATTGCCACTGGAATTGACCACACCTTCCCACAGCTTGACATAGCCGCAGGTGCAGATCGGCGTGCGGCCCATCAGATACTCGGCAACCACCTGCGCCAGCAGAACCAGCAGGCAGGCTGCGAACCAGAACGTCTGATGGCGAACCCTTGTCTGCGCCTCTGCAACCGTCACTTTTCGGCCTCTCCAACCGGAGTTACCGTGTGCTTCATGATCAGTGGCATCTGCGCCATCGTGAAGATGATGGTGATCGGCATCGTTCCCCAAACCTTGAAGGCGATCCAGAAATCATCGGAGAAATTCCGCCAGATGACTTCGTTCAGCACTGCGAGGAAGAGGAAGAAGATGCCCCAGCGAACCGTCAGCTTGCGCCATCCCTCGGCATCGAGCTGGAAGGCCGCATTGAAGACATAGCCGAGCAACGACTTGCCGAAAGCGAGCCCCCCAAGCAGCGACACGCCGAAGAGCGCGTTGACGATGGTCGGCTTCATCTTGATGAAGGTTTCGTTCTGCAGGTAGATCGACAGCGATCCGAAGATAATAACCACGATTCCCGACACGAACGGCATGATCGGCAGGTGCCCGAGCACGACCTTCGAAACGATCAGCGATACCACGGTCGCGCCCATGAAGAGGCCCGTTGCCACGAAAAGTGGTCCGCCAAGCTCCGAGAGAACAGGAAACCGCTCGACAAGCCACGCACCGCGCAGGTTGGCGAAGAAGAAGATCAGCAGCGGGCCAAGCTCCAGCGCCAGCTTCAGCATCGGGTGATGCCGGTCGGCCGCGCTTGGGGTGATATCGCTTTCTGTCGTCATTCTATCTCAAATCCGGTTGTTCATACGAGACGCTTGTCCGTGTTTGTCGGCATATCTGTGGCATTATTGGCCGAGCCCGGCAATGGCGTGCGCGAAATCCTCAGCCTCGAACGGTTCGAGATCATCGACGCCTTCGCCGACGCCGATGAAATAGACCGGCAGCTTGTGCTTGGCGGAGATCGCCACGAGAATGCCGCCCCGCGCCGTGCCGTCGAGCTTCGTCATGATCAGACCGTTGACGCCGGCGACGTTGCGGAAGATTTCGACCTGCGACAGGGCATTCTGGCCCGTTGTCGCGTCGAGCGTCTGCAGCACCGTATGCGGCGCGTCCGGATCGAGCTTGCCGAGAACGCGAACGATCTTCTCGAGCTCTGCCATCAGTTCCGCCTTGTTCTGCAACCGGCCGGCCGTATCGATGATCAGCACGTCGCACTTCTTCGCCTTGGCCTGCTCGAAGGCATCATAGGCAAGACCGGCAGCATCCGCGCCGAGCTTGGTCCCGATGAATTCTGATTTCGTACGATCAGCCCAGATCTTCAGCTGTTCGATCGCAGCGGCGCGGAACGTATCACCGGCAGCCACCATGACCTTGAGGCCGGCGCCCGAGAGCTTCGACGCCAGCTTGCCGATCGTCGTCGTCTTGCCTGTTCCGTTGACACCGACGACGAGGATGACGTGCGGCTTGTGGCTGAGATCGAGCTGCAGCGGCTTTGCGACAGGCTTCAGCACCTTGGCAATTTCGCTTGCCATGATGCGGCTGACGTCCTCGCCGGTCACGTCCTTGCCGTAACGCTCGGAGGCGAGCGTATCGGTGACGCGCATTGCCGTCTCAACGCCAAGATCGGCCTGGATCAGCAGATCCTCGAGATCCTGCAGCGTCTCATCATCGAGCTTGCGCTTGGTAAAGAGGGCGGCGATCTGGCCGGTGAGCTGCGACGAGGTGCGGGCAAGGCCGGCACGCAGGCGCTGGAACCAGGAAAGTTTGGGCGCAGGAATGAGAGGCGCTGGCTCCGAAAATGCGGGGCCGGTAGCAAATCCCTTCGGCAGAACGGGAGCCGCGGACGATTCAACAGACACGTCCTCATCTTCCACCGGAACGAATATCTCCTGCTCGGCGGAAATGGCCTTGCCCACGCTCGGCTGCTGTTCCGCACCGGCTTCCGCTTCAAGTTCGGTGACCGATGCCTCTTCCACCTCGGGAGCAGATACCGCCTGCGTAAGATCTTCCTCTTCCGCCTGCTCGCCGGTCTCCGGCTCCAGGGAAGCAGCGACAGGAACGGTCTCTTCCGGCGTGCTTTCAGCGGGTGTCTCAACTTCCGCTTCGGCCTCGATCAACGAAAGTGGCACAATGCCGATCTCGCTCGCCTGTATCTCCGGCGGCAAGACCTCGGAAACGTCCTCCTCGACGGGCGCAAGTGTTTCGGCTTGTTCGGCAACGTCCTCGATCGGAGCGTCCTCGCCTATGTCATCGGCCGGCCCACCGGCCGTATCCATCTCCTCGGCCAGGACCGGATCGGCCGCAACAGGAAGGTTCTCCTCACGCGAATGCGGCTCCAGCTCGGCGTCGAGCACCTTCGTCTCGACCACCTCCGGCGACTTCTCTTCCTCAGGCTTCGGGCCGAAGGTGAAGACCTTTTTGATGAAATTGAACGCCATGAGGATTCCGTAAACTCAGGCCGCGTCGGCGGCCGTCAATTGCATGTCGAGGTGTTTGCCGTTGTGCCCGGTGATCACAGCCTGCACGAAACTTCGGGGCGCCAGTCCCGCCGCTGCGACAAGCGTGAAGTTCTCGGTATGCGCCAAACCGTTGTTTTCCACCAGCAGCCATTGCCGCGTTCCGACCATTCCGTCGAGATGGGACTGATGCAGGCGATGTCCAGTGGCGCGAAGCCGCGCTGCCCGCTCCTTGACCAGCGCGCGATCGAGCTGCGGCATCCGCGCGGCGGGCGTCCCTGGCCGTGGGCTGTACGGGAATACGTGAAGGTGGGCGATACCGGCCCTTTCCGCGAGCCGCTCGGCATTCGCGAACATCTCTTCGCTTTCGGTCGGGAACCCGGCGATCATATCTGCGCCGAAGCTCATCTCAGGCCGCAGGCGGCGCACGTCGTTGACGAAGGCCAAGGCATCCGCGCTGGAATGGCGGCGCTTCATCCGCTTCAGGATCATGTCGTCACCATGCTGCAGGGAAAGGTGAAGATGTGGCATGAACCGCGCTTCCTCGGCGATCAGGTCCAGCAGATGCTTGTCCGCCTCGATGCTGTCGATCGACGAAAGCCGCAGGCGGCGAATATCGGGCACCTGCTTCAGAAGCGTCTTAGCAAGCAACCCGAGCGTCGGTTCGCCGGGTAGGTCAGCGCCGTAACTGGTCGCATCGACCCCGGTCAGAACGATCTCGCGGTAGCCGCTTTCGACGAGCTTGCGCGCCTGGTCGACGACCGCTCCCATCGGCACCGAACGCGAATTGCCCCGACCATAGGGAATGATGCAGAAGGTGCAGCGGTGGTCGCAGCCGTTCTGGACCTGGATGAAAGCCCGCACGTGACCATCGATGTGCTTGACCATCTGCGGCGCTGTCTGGCGCACGCTCATGATGTCGTTGACGCGTAGCTTCTCTTCCGCCGAAACACCAAAATCCGGCAGAGCGCGATAGGACGCGCTCTTCAGTTTTTCCTCGTTGCCAAGGACGGCATCGACCTCTGCCATGTCGGCGAAGGTTTCCTTCTCCGTCTGGGCCGCACAACCGGTCACGATGATGCGAGCATGCGGATTGTCGCGCCGGGCACGTCGGATTGCCTGGCGAGCCTGACGAACCGCCTCTCCGGTGACGGCACAGGTATTGACGAGGATGGCATTGTTGAGCCCGACCTTCTCGGCCTCCGCCCGCATCACTTCGGATTCGTAGGTATTCAGACGACAGCCGAAGGTGATGACTTCGACGCCGCTCACCGCGCTTCCGCTCCCGGCGCCGCATCGCGCGACCACGAACCCGTCGCCGGATCGAGCGTGCCGGACCATTCCCATTCGGCGGGGCCCGTCATGATCACGTGGCCATCGCGTTCGCGCCATTCAATGTTGAGTATGCCCTGATTTGGGCTGCTTGCGACCTTCACCGCCACTTCGCGTCCGGTCCGTCCGGTGCGAGCGGCGGAAACAGCCGTCGCACAGGCCGCAGAACCACAGGCAAGCGTCAGTCCCGCTCCCCGCTCCCAGGTGCGCGTCGTAATCGAACTGGGAGAGGTCACCTGCGCCAGCGTGATATTGGCGCGCTCCGGGAACATCGGATGGTTTTCAAGCAGCGGTCCAAAGCGGCCGAGATCGAACGACATCGGATCGCGGTCGATCCAGAAGATCGCATGTGGATTGCCCATCGACGCGACGGAAGGCGAATGCAGGACCGGGTTGTCGATCGGCCCGATCTGCAGCTCGATGCGGCTGGTATCATGAAATTCTTCGGCAAGCGGAATCTTATCCCACTCGAAGACCGGCTTGCCCATATCGACGGAGATCGTCCCATCATCATGCTCGACAGCATTGAGAATGCCGGCAACCGTCTGGAACGTGAAAACCTTCTTGCCTGTTTCCGAAGCAAGCGCCTGTACGACGCAGCGCGTGCCGTTGCCGCAGGCCTGTGCCTTCGAGCCGTCCGAGTTCAGGATATCAATCCAGGCATCCGTGCCCGCTGCTTTCGGATCGTGGATCGCCATGATCTGGTCGAACTGCGTGTCGGGTGCGGCATTCAGCGCGATCGCCGCGGCCGGCGTCACCTTGTCGGCACGACCGCGCATGTCAACGACGAGGATCTTGTTGCCAAGCCCGTTCATCTTCGCGAATTCGACCGTTGCGCTCATAGTGTCATGTCCGTCTCTGTTTGGGCTGTATATGGCGGAAATGCATGGGAATTACCAGTGGGTTGACTGGCGTGGCTTCAGCTACACATTGGCAGAAGGAGATAGCCAGACTTCATATTTAAGAATGACTGCAAATATCTAGCGCTTTTCGCCGCTTCGAGGCATTCTTGCTCTCGGATGGTGCTTTTGGCAGGGAGGATCGCCGATGCGCTGCTTCACGGTACTTGGGCCCTCGCAGACGGGAAAGACGACACTCGTCGCAAAGCTGGCCTCGCTCGAGGGAACGCCCAGAAAGTCAGCCTCTCCATATGGATCAAGCCTGACGGAGTTCGATTTCAAGGACGAAGCGTGGTGTGCGATCGACACACCCGGAGCAAACGAGGCGCTGGCCTTGGCGCAGGATGCCCTGCTCGCTAGCGACGCCTGTATTCTCTGCATATCACCAACACCCGACGAAGCGGTTCTGGTGGCACCCTATCTCCGGGCCATCGAGGCGTCCGGCACGCCCTGTTTGGTTTTCATCAATCGCATGGACGAGCCGCGCGGTCGATTGCGTGACGTCATCGGCGCACTCCAGGCCTACTCAAACCACCCCCTCGTTCTGCGGCAGGTGCCGATCCGCGAAGGCGACACGGTCGTCGGCAGTTGCGACCTGATTTCCGAACGCGCCTGGCGCTATCGCGAAGGTCAGCCTTCCGCGCTGATCGAACTGCCCAAGGACGTTGCCGAGCGCGAGCACGAGGCGCGAACGGAGATGCTGGAGCAGCTCTCGGAATTCGACGATTGGCTTCTCGAGGAACTCATCGAGGATAGAGAGCCGGCAAGCGACACGCTGTTTGCGATTTCGTCGCGCATCCTCAAGGAAAATCGGATCATCCCCGTATTGTTCGGCTCCGCCTCACATAGCAACGGCATCATGCGTCTGATGAAGGCGCTCCGCCACGAGGCGCCGCCGGCAACAGCGCTTCGAACTCGGCTTGCCGCCTCTTCCGCTGCGGACGAAGCGACACTTTCAGCCGTGAGTTTCCACGCTTACCACAAGGCCAATGTTGGCAAGACGGTCCTTGTGCGGGCACTCGTCGATGGCCTGAAACAGGGCGCCTCCCTTGGCGGTCCTACGCTGGGTCCCCTGCAGGAAGCCGGCAACGGAAAACCGATCAGCGGCCCTGTGCAGGCCGGCAGTATCTTTGCCGCTCTGAAATCGGACCATCTGCCCGTGCCCGCATTGCTGACGCAAGCCGGAAGCCTCGAGCCCCCCGACTGGACAACACCGCCGACACCGATGCTGGAGAGGATCCTCATTCCCGGCAGTGAGCGCGACGAGACCAAGCTCTCGGCGACGCTTGCAAAGTTGGCGGAAACCGATCGCGGCCTGAAGGTCATGCAGGAAGAAGGAACCGGCGCGGCATTAATCTGCGCCCAAGGGCCCGTTCACCTGCGCGATCTCCGCAAGACGCTTTCCGAGGTTTTCCGGGTCGAGGTTTCGGAACGCGCACCCAACCCGGTTTACCGGGAGACGATCTCCAAGCCCTCGGACGTCCATTATCGACACCGCAAGCAGACAGGCGGCGCCGGGCAGTTCGCGGATGTGCAACTCAGCGTCAGGCCGAACGAGCGCGGCCACGGGTTTACGTTTGCGGAAAACGTCAAGGGCGGCACCGTGCCGCGAAACTACATCCCGGCCGTCGAGGCCGGCGCCCGCGAAGCGATGGAAAAGGGGCCGCTCGGCTTCCAGGTCATTGACGTCGATGTCACCTTGACGGATGGCCAGTATCACTCGGTCGACAGCTCCGACTTCGCTTTTCGGACCGCCGGAAAGATGGGGGTCAAGCAGGCGCTGTCGCAGGCGTCAGCCGTCCTCATGCAGCCCGTAGTCAGGGTGGAAATCCACATCCCCTCGGTCTACTCAGGCGGCATGGTGACACTCGTTTCCTCGCTCAAGGGACAGGTGCTCGGCTTCGACCGCGACGAGAACGCCAAGGGCTGGGACATCTTTCGAGCGCTGGTACCGGGTGGCGTGCTTGACGATCTCGCCCGGTCGCTCAAGTCCGCAACGCAGGGCATCGGCCATTTCTCCAAGACCTTCGATCATTTCGAAGAGCTCTACGGCAAGGAAGCCGACAGCATCATCAATGCGCATGGTTCAGGCGCCCAGGCGCACTGATCATGCCGGCGGCACGTCGAAGACCTCGCCTGCCCGGAGCGGCCGGAACCGATCCGGGGATATGCCGTGCTCGATCATCGCTGTAGTGAGGGCCTTGACCGGCGCATCGACCGACTCGTCCGTCAGCTGGAATGTGGCGAAGTGGTGCCCGGCAACATAGGCGGCATTGGCAAGCTTCATTCCCATGACCGCTTCATCGGGATTTTGATGCTGGCCCTTCATGAACCAGCGCGGCTCATAGGCCCCGAACGGCAGGATGGCGAGGCGAAAGGCACCATGCTTCTGCTGAGCGGCCCGGTAATTGACGCCGCCGTGAAAGCCCGTATCGCCGACGTGGTAGATCTTACCCGCCGGCGTCGACAACACGAAAGCCGCCCAGAGCGCCATGCGACGATCCCCGGTGCCGCGCGCCGACCAGTGGTGGGCGGGTTCCGCGTAGATATTGATCCGCTCAAGCGAGATGCGCTCGCCCCAGTCCATCGCCGTCACCTGCATGGTGGGGACGGCACGGCGAATGATCGTATCGTTGCCAAGCGGTGTGACGACATGCGGCCGGTGTTTCGTGTGCAGACGGCGAAGCGTGGCAACGTCAAGGTGATCGTAGTGGTTATGCGAAACGAGCACGAGATCGATCGGCGGCAGATCGTCGAACGCGATACCGGGCGCAACGACGCGCTTAGGCCCGGCGAAGGCAAAGGGGCTGGCTCGATCGGACCAGACGGGATCCGTCAGGATGTTCAACCCCGCGACCTGAATTAGCATAGTCGCATGGCCGACCATCGTTACCCTGATGTTCTCGCCGGCGACATGCAAATCCGGCTTGGCTGGCTGGAAAGGGCTCGGAACCGCCTTCGGCCAGCGATCCCGGCCGCCGCCGAACTGCCATCGCATCAGATCTCTGAAACCGAGAGGCTCGATACCGTCAGGATTGAAGAAATGCGTACCGTCGAAGTGATCGGAGACCGGACCTTGATAATAGGGATTGCGTCGTTTGGCCGTGGGCATGCAAGAGCGTTTCCGTTGAAGGAAAAGCAGATCTGGGATCGGGCGCGCGGTTTTGAAAGGCCGAAACGCCGTCTTTTCTCGGCTTTGCCTTGACTCGCGCCGCTTTTTCCTGTTTACCGCCGCTCAATCTGCGACGAGCTTCAAGACTCGAGCCACCGACCGGGACCCGCAAAGGTATAAATCGATCCCGGAGGTCCACACCCGACAGCGCGATGCGCCCTCGGGTGGTTTTTGGCTATGCGTCTTGTTTTCGTCAAGGAAAAGCACAAGGTTTCCGTCTCCAGGAAATCACAAGGAAGAGCCGATGTTTGAGAACCTCCAGGACCGTCTTGGATCCATTCTGAATGGACTGACAGGCCGTGGCGCGCTTTCGGAAAGCGATGTTTCCGCAGCGCTGCGCGAGGTTCGCCGTGCGCTTCTGGAGGCCGACGTGGCGCTCGATGTGGTGCGCGCCTTCACCGACCGGGTGCGCGAGAAGGCCGTCGGCGCCGAGATCCTGAAGTCGATCAAGCCCGGCCAGATGGTCGTCAAGATCGTCCATGACGAGCTGATCGAGATGCTCGGCGGCGAAGGCGTGGGCGTCGACCTACATGCCGCTGCCCCCGTCGTCATCATGATGGTCGGCCTGCAGGGCTCCGGTAAGACGACCACGACGGCGAAGATCGCCAAGCGGCTCACCGATCGCGAGAAGAAGAAAGTGCTGATGGCGTCGCTCGATACGCGACGCCCGGCTGCCCAGGAGCAGCTGCGCCAGCTCGGCGTGCAGACAAATGTTGACACGCTGCCCGTGATCGCGGGCCAGTCGCCGACCGATATCGCTGCGCGCGCCGTTCAGGCCGCCAAGCTCGGCGGCCATGACGTCGTCATCCTCGACACCGCCGGCCGTACGCATATCGACGAGCCCTTGATGGTCGAGATGGCCGACATCAAGAAGAAGTCGAACCCGCATGAAATCCTGCTGGTCGCGGATAGCTTGACCGGTCAGGATGCCGTCAACCTGGCGCGCAGCTTCGACGAACGTGTCGGCATCACCGGCCTGGTGCTCACCCGCATGGACGGCGATGGCCGTGGCGGTGCCGCCCTTTCGATGCGCGCCGTTACCGGCAAGCCGATCAAGCTCATCGGTGTCGGCGAGCGCATGGGTGAGCTCGAGGAATTCCATCCCCGCCGCATCGCCGACCGCATTCTCGGCATGGGCGACATCGTCAGCCTCGTCGAGCGCGCCGCCGAAAACATCGATGCCGAAAAGGCGGCCGCCATGGCCGCCAAGATGGCAAAGGGCAAATTCGACCTCAACGACCTCGCCGACCAGCTGCGCCAGATGCAGAAGATGGGCGGCATGGGCGGCATCATGAGTATGATGCCCGGCATGGCCGGCATGAAGGACAAGATGGCGTCCGCCGGCCTGAACGACAGCCTGTTCGGCCGCCAGCTCGCTATCATCTCGTCGATGACCAAGGCAGAGCGCGCCAATCCCGACATGCTCAAGCATTCGCGCAAGAAGCGCATTGCGGCCGGCTCCGGCACCGACGCCTCCGACATCAACAAGCTTCTGAAGATGCACCGCCAGATGGCGGACATGATGAAGATGATGGGCGGCAAGGGCAAAGGCGGCCTGATGAAGCAGATGATGGGCGGCCTTGCCGGCAAGATGGGCCTTGGCGGCCTCGGCGGCGGCATGCCCGATCTTTCGAACATCGACCCCAAGCAGCTCGAAGCGCTCCAGAAGCAGGCTGAAGCTGCCGGTCTTGGAAAGCCGGGCGGCGGGCTGCCCGGTTTGGGCGGCGGCGGTTTGCCAGGCCTGGGCGGCGCCAAGCTGCCAGGTCTCGGCGGTGGTTTCCCAGGCCTTCCTGGCCTGCCCAAGAAGAAGTGAAGGGGTCGCGTAGAAGATGATTGATCCTGAAATCAAAGCCCAGCTTTCGAACTATCGCCAGTCGATCGACAACATCGACGCCGCGCTGGTCCATATCCTGGCTGAACGGTTCCGCTGCACCAAAGAGGTCGGCGTTCTCAAGGCCAAGTACAAGTTGCCGCCGGCCGACCCGGCGCGCGAGGAATACCAGATCGAACGCCTCCGCCATCTGGCGAAGGATGCCAATCTGGATCCGGATTTCGCCGAGAAGTTCCTGAACTTCATCATCAAGGAAGTCATCCGGCATCATGAGCAGATCGCTGCAGACCACGCCGAAAACGGCGCCGCAGCAAAATGAACCATACCGCCGGATCAGGCGGTCCAGAAAAGTCCAAGGAGTAAAGAAAATGGCACTGAAAATTCGTCTCGCACGCGGTGGTTCCAAGAAGCGCCCGTACTACCACATCGTTCTCGCTGACGCCCGTTCGCCGCGCGATGGTCGATTCCTCGAAAACCTCGGTTCGTGGAATCCGATGCTCGCCAAGGACAACGGCGCTCGTATCACCCTGAACAACGACCGCATTAAGCACTGGCTCGATCAGGGCGCACAGCCGACCGACCGCGTTCTGCGCTTCCTCAACGAAGCCGGCCTCGCAAAGCGTGACGCCAAGAGCAACCCGGAAAAGGCAAAGCCGGGCAAGAAGGCTCAGGAGCGCGCTGCTGAAAAGGCTCAGAAGGCCGCCGACGCTGCTGAAGCTGCTGCTTCCGCAGAATAATCGGGGACTTTCCCTTATCGAACGGGCGGCATGGCGACATGCCGCCCGTTTTCGTTTCCATTCCGCCGCACTTCGTTTAAGAGAAGCCAAGATTTGCGGCTTCATGTGAAGGACGTCATGGCAAAGCTTGAAAATCCCGTTCTGATGGCAACGATCGGTGGCGCCCAGGGCCTGCGCGGCGAAGTGCGCGCCAAGGCCTACACTGCCGACCCGACGGCCCTCGGCGACTATGGCAACCTGCACAGCCTTGATGGCCGTACCTTCGAAATCCTCGACATCCGGGAAATGAAGAACGTCGTTGTCGTCCGCTTCCGCGGGATTAACGATCGCAATGCTGCCGAGGCACTGAACGGACTGGAGCTCTATATCGAGCGCGACAACCTGCCGGACGAGGAACTGGAGGAAGACGAATTCTTCTACGCCGACCTCGAGGGCCTGGAAGCGCTCGACGACCAAGGCGTCAGCTATGGCACGGTGACCGGCGTTTTCGACTTCGGTGCCGGCGACCTCCTGGAACTGAAGGGGCCCGGCAAGCGCCCCGTGTTGATCCCCTTCTCGGAAGCCTCGGTTCTCGATATCGACCTCGAAAGCGGCAGGATCACCATCGATCCCTTGGCTGCCGGCCTCGTCGATACCGAGGATGACAGCGCGAAATTCACGCCAGACACGCCGAAAAAGAAGAAGTGAGGCGGTCGATGGCGTTTCGCGCGACCGTGCTGACCCTCTACCCGGAAATGTTTCCGGGTCACCTCGGCTATTCCCTTGCCGGCAAGGCGATGGAACGTGGCCAGTGGTCGCTCGACACGTTGCAGATTCGCGATTTTGCCACCGACAAGCACCGTACTGTCGATGATACGCCCGCTGGCGGCGGCGCCGGAATGGTGCTCAAACCCGACGTCCTCGCCCGCGCCATCGACAGCGCTTCAGAGAACGACAGCCGTCCACGCCTGCTGATGAGCCCGCGCGGCAAGCCGCTGACCCAGGAGCGCGTGCGCGAACTGGCGTCCGGCGATGGCGTCATCATCGTCTGCGGTCGCTTCGAGGGTGTCGATCAGCGCGTCATCGAAGCGCGCGAGCTGGAAGAAGTCTCGATCGGCGACTACGTGCTGTCGGGCGGCGAGCCGGCGGCGCTGACCGTGCTGGACGCAATCGTCCGCATTCTGCCGGGCGTCATGGGAAACGATCTTTCCGGTTTGCATGAGAGCTTCGAGGGCGGGCTGCTGGAACATCCGCACTACACTCGCCCGCAGCAATGGGAAGGCCATGAAATTCCGGCAATCCTCACGTCGGGCAATCATGGCGCAATCGAAAAATGGCGCCGCGAGCAGGCGCTGCAGCTGACTCGCGAACGACGCCCGGACCTGTTGGAAGAATGAAAAATGCCCGGCCGAAGCCGGGCATTGCATTGTTTGGTGTCAGTTCGTAGCGCCGACTGCGGAGCCACGTGTGCCCATCCGCAACACGTAGTAGACGACACCGCCAATGCCGACGCCGAAGAACCAGCCATAGGTCCCCCACCATTCCGGCAAGATCGACGTGAAAGTCGGGAGAACCGACGAGAACAGCGAGCCGATGATGAAGGCGATGAACGCATTCGTGTGCCAGCCATTCTGGAAGCGGAACTCGCCATTCTCCTGATAGAGGTCTGCTACATTCAGCTCACCCTTCCGTATCAGATAGTAGTCGACCATCATGATCCCGAAGATCGGACCCATTGTCGAACCGATGAAGTTGACGAAGTGTGCAGCACCCGTCTCCCACGGTGCGAAGGGGTAGAGCACCAGCGCGATCAGGGCTGCGATATAGCCGCCGCCCTTGAAGCTGATCTGGCGAGGGAAGACATTCGAGAAATCGAAGGCTGGCGAGACGAAGTTGGCCACCACGTTGATGCCAAGCGTTGCGACGGCAAAGGTCAGGGCGGCAAGCAATGCCAGGAACCAGCTGTCGAATTTCGCCGAGATTGCTTCCGGATGCAGCAACACTTCGCCGTAGACGGTGAATGCGGCTGTGGTCGTAACGCCTGCAACCAGGCAGAAGGCAAGGAGGTTGATCGGCAGGCCCCAGAGATTGCCGGTGCGCAGGGTTTTCGTGTCCTTGGCATAGCGCGAGAAATCGCAGAAGTTCAGGTAGAGCGCTGCGAAGTAGGTAATCCAGGTGGCGGCAACGGCGGCAAGAGCCGGGAAGGTGCCGGGTTCATACGAAATGCCCGCGTCCCTTGTCTTCTCAAGCAGAACGTCGCGCGGAATCTCGCTGCCGAAGGAGAAAGTGCCGGCCTTGGTGACGAGATAGACCGCCAAGACAAGCATCATGATCCAGACGGCGGGGCCGGCCAGGTCCTGGAACTTGCGCACCGTCTCCATGCCGCGCTGAATGATCAGGAGCTGCAGCGCCCAGACGACGACGTAGCAGATCACCTCAAGCGTGGAGTGACCAAGCATGTGGCTGTTCTGATGGAATGACAGCATGCTCTCGTTGCGAATGAGAAGAGCGACGATCGCGCCGGATGCAGCCGCCGTCTGCGCGCCGTACCAGAAGCAGGCGACAACGGCGCGAACCAGAGCCGGGGCATTGGCTCCGAACGTGCCGAACGAGGCGCGTGCAAGTACTGGGAACGGTACGCCCGTCTTGACGCCGGCGTTACCGACGAGGCTCATAAGGAAGAAGATGACCAGCGAGCCGAGACCGATGGCGATCACGAAATTGATGAAGCTGCCGCACAGCAGGAAAAGGCTGGCGGCGAGATAATAGCCCCAAAGGCTGTGAACATCAGAAGTCCACACATTGAAAATGCTGAAGGCGCCCCACTTCCTCTCCTGAGCGGGCGCGAGGTCCTCGTTATATAACGAGGGCGACGGATTACTGACTGTCATTCATTCCCCTCCGAAAACTCCCACGGATCACAATTTGATCCGAAACAGAATCTGCTCCTCGGTTGGGCATTTGACAAATATTTAATCAAATGAGTCACAGGCTTGATATTGTGCAGCGCCGTTGAAGGCCGCGTTTTATCGGCCGACGCAGCGAAATTTCCGGGCCGAAGGGGTGACAAAGCCTGCGCAATACGGTATGCGCACGCCCGGAATGGGAAAACTCCCATCAACCATGCAAAGAAAAACAGACGAATTCGCTCCTGCCCTCACCGGCAAATATCTGAGGCTCGACCAAGGATAGATCGTTCAGAGCGCTCTGGCTGTTGAACCAACAAAGAGGTTGAGTCATGAACATCATTCAGCAGCTTGAGGCCGAACAGGTCGCCAAGATCGAAGCCCAGCGCACGCTTCCTGAATTCTCCCCAGGCGATACCGTTCGCGTCAACGTGAAGGTCAAGGAAGGCAACCGTACCCGCGTACAGGCCTACGAAGGCGTTTGCATCGCTCGCTCCGGCGGTGGCCTGCAGGAGAACTTCACGGTTCGCAAGATCTCCTACGGCGAAGGCGTCGAGCGCGTATTCCCGGTCTACTCCCCGGCAATCGAAAGCGTAGAAGTCGTTCGCCGCGGTAAGGTCCGTCGCGCGAAGCTCTACTACCTGCGCGATCGTCGCGGCAAGTCGGCTCGTATCGTCGAGAACACCGGCACCCGCGCCCGCAAGCTCAACGACGCCGAGCGCCAGGCCGTTGCCGAGGAAAAGGCACGTCTGGAAGCCGAAAAGGTTGCAGCAGCTCAGGCTCTCGCGGCCGAAAAGGCAGCTCAGGAAGCCGCAGAAGCCAAGGCAGCAGCAGAAGCTGCAGCAGCGGCCGAGCCGGCAGCAGAATAAGTTTCAATCCTCACGGATTGTTGGAAAGGGCGACCTTCGGGTCGCCTTTTTTATTGCGCGCGATGATACACAGACGGTCCCCCAAGGAACATTGTCCGGAATTGCGAACAACCCGTGCGGAAAGCATGGCGTTATCAGCAGACCGAGCCTGCCCTATGTCTACCCCGTCTTTAAACGGAGTAGACCATGTCCAATCTCGAAAAATCGGGCACATTCACACTGGGCGACCATGCGGTGACGCGGCTCGGTTATGGTGCCATGCAACTGGCCGGTAAGGGCGTCTTCGGCCCACCGAAAGACCGCGGCGAAGCCATAGCAGTTCTGCGTGAAGCCGTCGAAAGCGGCGTCAACCACATCGACACCAGCGACTTCTATGGCCCGCACGTCACCAATCAGATCATCAGGGAAGCGCTGCATCCTTACAGGGACAGTCTCGTGATCGTAACCAAGATCGGAGCGACACGCGGCCCGGATGCATCCTGGAACCCGGCCTTCTCTCGGGAAGCGCTAACGAAGGCGATCCACGACAACCTGACGAACCTCGGCCTCGATGTGATCGAGGTGGTCAATCTGCGCGCCATGTTTGATGTTCACGGACCCGCGGAAGGATCTTTGGAGGAGCCTCTCACGGTCCTCGCCGACCTTCAGCGCCAGGGCCTTGTCAAACACGTCGGCCTCTCCAACGTCACCGCCAAGCAAATTGCCGATGGCCGAAAGATCACTGAGATCGCTTGTGTCCAGAACCAATACAATCTTGCGCATCGGGAGGACGATGCACTGATCGACCAGCTTGCCGTGGAGCAGACAGCCTATGTTCCGTTCTTTCCGCTCGGCGGCTTCTCACCGCTGCAATCCTCCACGCTTTCGGACGTCGCCGAGGAACTAGGCGCGACACCGATGCAGGTTGCGCTTGCCTGGCTCCTGCAGCGCGCACCGAATATCCTGCTCATACCCGGCACCTCGTCACGGGTCCACCTCAGGGAGAATCTCGCGGTCGCAGACATTGGCTTGCCCGCCGATGCGATTGCGAAATTGAACGGCAGCGCATCGGCAAAAGTGAGCTAGCTTTCGCGGCTGTGATGGAGCCGTTGCCATCCTGTTACTTGGCCGGTGATGCTCGCAATGCATCTCGCAAAAATCTTCGCAGGAAGAGGCGGTCTTTGGGGCCGCCTTTTCTGTTTTTGCACGGCGACATGCGGCAATTCTCTTGCTATCCGCTTCGCAACTATGACAGGTTTCGCGAGCTATATTTCGGGGAGATACCTAATGCCGTTCCGCCGCGACGTCCTTGCAGGACTGACCACTCTCATCCTGTCGCCGCTCGCGACCTTGGCCGCCGATCTTCCCGACCTCAAGGGCAAGGCAGTCGTTGTCGTGACCGAAAACGCCTACCCGCCGCTGCAATTCGTCGACCCGAAGTCCGGCAAGGCGATCGGCTGGGAATATGACGCGATGAACGAGATCGCAAAGCGGCTGAATTTCAAGGTCGAGTACCAGAACACCAGCTGGGACGCGATGATCCAGGCCGTCTCCGACAACCAGTACAACATCGGCATGACCGGTATCACCATCAAGGACGACCGCAAGGCAAAGGTGGATTTCTCCGATCCCTACATGCGCTCGCAGCAGTTCATGCTGGTACGTGGCGACGAAAATCGGTTCACCGACGCGAAAACCTTCGGCGCTTTCAATGAAGGCCTCGTTGGCGCGCAGCCCGGCACCTCGCCTTTTTACACGGCCGTCTATGAAATCCTCGACGGCAATGAGCAGAACCCGCGCATCAAGCTTTTCGAGACTTTCGGCGCCACGGTTCAGGCCCTCAAGGCCGGAGACGTCGATGTCGTGCTCACCGACAGCGTCGCGGCCAAAGGCTATGTCGATGCCTCGAACGGTGGCCTGAAGGTCGTCGGCGGCCCGCTCGGCACCGAAGATTTCGGCTTCATCTTCCCGAAGGGCTCCGATCTCGTGGCGCCCGTCAACGCGGCGATCGCCAGCCTCAAGGCGGACGGCACCTTCGATGCGCTGAACAAAAAGTGGTTCCTCGACTACAAGATGGGACAATGATCCCTTCTTTGGTCAGCACGTAATGGCTCCTCAGCCGACCCCGGTTGGGCAGAGTAAGGGCGACTACCCCTGGTGGCTGGTCGCCCTCGTCGCGATCGGCATCGTCCTTGCCGTCGTCATCGTCACCAACGACATCTACGCGCAGGTCTTCCGCACCGTCTTCAATGGCGTCGGCGTTACCATCTTCGTGACGCTGGTAGGGTTTGCGCTCGCGACCCTTCTTGGCCTTGGCATCGCGTTGCTCGGACTGTCCGACAGTGTCGTGCTTCGCCAGATCTCCCGCTTCTATGTCGAAGTCATCCGCGGCGTGCCGATGCTGGTGCTGCTATTCTATGTCGCCTTCGTCGGCGCCCCCGGCATCGTCGCCGCCTACAACTTCCTGACCAGTCCACTGGTCCAGGCGGGCTTCAGCGAACCGGTGATGGTGCGCGACTTCTCGCTGATGTGGCGAGCGATCATCGCGCTTATGATCGGCTACTCCTCCTTCATCGCCGAAGTCTTCCGCGCCGGCATCCAGTCAGTCGATCAGGGGCAGATCGAGGCCGCCAAGGCGCTCGGCCTCTCGCGCTATCACCGTTTCCGCTTCGTGGTCTTCCCGCAGGCCATCAAGGTGATCTTTCCGCCGCTATCGAACGACTTCGTGGCGATGGTCAAGGACTCGTCGCTGGTATCGGTCCTCGGCGTGTCCGACATCACCCAGATGGGAAAAATCTACGCCTCCGGCTCCTTCCGCTTCTTTGAAACCTACTCGATCGTCACCTACATCTATCTCATCCTGACGATCGGCCTGTCGCTTGCATTGCGCCAGGTCGAGAAGCGGATGCGCAGAAGAGACGGGCGATAGCGGCGTCATGATTCGAATTGCCGCCGTCGCCAAAAATTGATATGTGACGGCCCATGGAATCCAAGTTCAAGTGCATTGGCGCGCATATTTTCGTGCTGCAGGATCATTACCGCCTGCCGGCACGCTTCTTTGCGTCCGTGTCCGGTGCACTCAACAGCCGACTTCGTTGATCGAATGACGGCCGGCGGAGCCTTGTCCGCCCAAACTCTATCTCTCCATACGCATTCAATACGGACACAACGCCATGAGCGCACCGCGTACCCTTTACGACAAGATCTGGGCCGACCATCTGGTTGATGAACAGGCTGACGGCACCTGTCTTCTCTACATCGACCGCCACCTGGTCCACGAAGTCACCTCGCCGCAGGCTTTCGAAGGCCTGCGTATGACTGGCCGCAAGGTTCGCGCGCCGGAAAAGACGCTGGCCGTCGTCGACCACAACGTTCCGACGTCGCCCGACCGCCATCTCGGCATCAAGAACGAAGAGAGCCGCATTCAGGTAGAGCAGCTCGCCATCAATGCCGCCGAGTTCAATGTCGAATACTACTCGGAGAACGACAAGCGGCAGGGCATCGTCCATATCATCGGACCTGAACAGGGCTTCACCCTGCCCGGCATGACGATCGTCTGCGGCGACAGCCACACCTCGACGCACGGCGCCTTCGGCTCGCTCGCCCATGGCATCGGTACTTCTGAGGTCGAGCACGTGCTCGCCACGCAGACCCTGATCCAGAAGAAGGCGAAGAACATGCTGGTGCAGGTCGACGGGCAGCTGCCTGCCGGCGTCACCGCCAAGGACATCGTTCTTGCCATCATCGGTGAAATCGGCACCGCCGGCGGCACCGGCTACGTCATCGAATATGCCGGCGAAGCCATTCGCGCGCTGTCGATGGAAGGCCGCATGACCATCTGCAACATGTCGATCGAAGGCGGCGCCCGCGCCGGGCTGATTGCGCCGGACGAAACCACCTTCGAATACATCAAGGGCAAGCCGCGCGCGCCGAAAGGCGAGGCGCTGGAGCAAGCGATCGCGTATTGGAAGACTCTGAAGTCGGACGAAGGCGCGCATTTTGACCGCGTTGTGAAGCTCAACGCCGCCGAATTGCCCCCGATTGTGTCTTGGGGTTCCTCGCCGGAGGACGTCATCTCCGTTCAGGGCGTCGTTCCGAACCCGGACGAAATCCCGGAGGAGACGAAACGCGCGTCCAAGTGGCGTGCGCTCGACTATATGGGCCTGAAACCCGGCACCCCAATCACCGAGATCAACATCGACCGCGTCTTCATCGGCTCCTGCACGAATGGCCGCATCGAAGACCTGCGCGCCGTTGCCAAGGTTGTTGAAGGCAAGACCGTCGCCTCCACAGTCAACGCCATGATCGTTCCGGGCTCGGGCCTCGTGAAGGAGCAGGCGGAGCAGGAAGGCCTCGACAAGATCTTCAAGGCCGCCGGCTTTGACTGGCGCGAACCCGGTTGCTCGATGTGCCTCGCCATGAACGACGACCGCCTGAAGCCGGGCGAGCGTTGCGCTTCCACCTCGAACCGCAACTTCGAAGGCCGCCAAGGCTTCAAGGGCCGCACGCACCTCGTCTCCCCGGCGATGGCCGCAGCCGCCGCGATCGCCGGCCACTTCGTCGATATCCGCGAGTGGAACTAAGACATGACGGCCTCCCCTCGGAAACGACGGGGAGGCCATCTCAGCAGACACCGGACGCATTCGGTGAGACAATAGCCGCGTTCGAACCTTAGCACCTTTCAGGTGAGCATATGAGCGCTGCAAAACCGTCCACAAAACGACGCCTGCTCCTTCTTCGTCACGCCAAATCCGCATGGCCGGAGAACGTGCCCGACCACGATCGCCCGCTAGCGGGTCGCGGAGAGAAGGCAGCACCGTTGATGGGCCGCTATCTCGCGCGTGAAAAGCTTATCCCCGATCTGGTTCTGGTGTCCTCGGCTCGGCGCACCCAGGAGACCTGGGGGCTTCTTGCCGAAAAGCTTCCGTCTGCGATCGCAAAGCGTGATGCGGAGGACTTGTACGAAGCTTCTGCCGCAAAGATCGCGGCTGTCGTACAAACCATCGATCCCAAGGTTCGGACGCTTATGCTGATCGGGCACAATCCCGGCTTTCAGGATCTCGCAGACGGTTTGATCGGCGAAGGCGATGCCGACGCATGCGCTCGCATCAGGGAGAACTTCCCGACGGCCGCACTTGCGGTGATCGAGTTCGATGCCGATCGCTGGAAGGATCTGAAGCCGCGAAGTGGCATGTTGGAACGCTTCATCACGCCACGCTCGCTTGCCTGAGGTGGCGTCTCTCCCCTCCCTCGAAATAGAGAGAAGGGAGAGCAGAGTTTCGATCAGAAATTGGCCGTATATGGATCCGGCCCCATGCGGGCACTCTTGTCGTCAAGCTTGGCGATTGCCTCCATGTCGGCCGCATCCAGCTTGAAATCGAAGACCTTGAGATTCTCCTCGATCCGCGACGGCGTAACCGACTTCGGAATGACAACAAGGCCGCTGTCGATATGCCAGCGAATGATGACCTGAGCCGGTGTTTTTCCGTGCTTCCTGGCGATCTCACCGATCGCCGGATTGGCGATCAACTTGCCCTGACCGAGCGGGCTCCACGATTCGGTGGCGATGTTCAGCTTCTTGTGCGCTTCCTGCGCAGCCTTCTGCTGGAAATCGGGGTGCAGTTCGATCTGGTTGATGACCGGAACGACGCCGGTATCGCCGATGATCTGTTCGAGATGATCCGGATAGAAGTTCGAAACGCCGATCGAACGAGCACGGCCTTCTTCCCTGATCTTCACGAAGGCCTTCCAGGTTTCGCGATAGAGCCCACGGTGCGGCGACGGCCAGTGGATGAGGTAGAGGTCGACATACTCCATGCCGAGCTTCCTCAGGCTGCCCTCGAACGCGCGCATGGTCGCGTCGTAGCCCTGATCGGTATTGCGGAGCTTGGTGGTAACGAAAATGTCCTTGCGGTCGAGGTCGGACGAGCGGATGCCCTCGCCGACGCCTTCCTCGTTGTCGTAGCCGGACGCCGTGTCGATGTGCCGATAGCCGGCGGCTATTGCCGCACGCACCGTCGGTGCGGCGATCTCCTGGGGCGTCTGCCAGACGCCGAGGCCGACCTGGGGAATTGAATGTCCGTCATGGAAAGTGATGATGGGTTGCTGTGCCACAATATGTCTCCGGAGTTTGAAGAATTGGACGGGGCGTGATTGAAGCCGCGGTTACGGATTTCCCTGCGCGCATTTCAGCCCGTGCGCCGGTCGAAAGGGCATATAGGTCGGCGGGGCTGGTTTATCACCCCCGCGGATCAAAGAACGCGCACGACCGTCCCCTTGCGCATGAACGGCAAGAGGCGCCGCATGTCTCGTGGGTGAACGGCCACGCACCCAGCCGTCGGCTCGTAGCCGGGCTTGATCAGATGGAAGAAGATCGCCGAGCCGCGATTGCGGGCTCGCGAGGTGATATTCCAGTCCATGACGAGGCAGACGTCATAGAGGGCGTCCTTGCGCTTCATTTCCTCATGGCTCGGCCGAAACGGTGCTTTGACTAGCCTGTTGTAGTTCGCGCTATCAGGTTGGTCGCACCACAGCATATCGCTACGGATGCGGAGAACCGCAAGCGGTGACTCAAGACGCGTGAGTCGCTCGCCGCGACGAAAGCCGGAAAGTAGCTTCATCGAGGCAATAGGAGTGGCCCCATCTCCCTCACGCTTGAGCACCGTTCGGCCAGACCGACCGATTGCGGCCGGCACGATAATCGTACCGAACTTGATCAGGGCCCTACTTTTTTTGCCTGGTGCAGGACGAACAACGAGGGTCGTCGACTGTATCGGTCTCGGACGCCTTGTTTTCTCCATTTTTCTCACATGTGGTTGCGATTGCTAGGATTACGATTGAAAACATATAGCATCGTATACGACAACAGCTCGGTTGCCCAATCTTTGCCAATGCTAGCGAATTGGCGTAGGAGTGAGGGACCGCAGGCGAGGGATAGAGCCGCATGACCGCACGCACCATTCTCTTGGTGGATGATGATGACGACCTCCGCGAGACACTCACGGAACAGCTTTCGCTCTACGACGAATTCACGGTGCTTCAAGAAACGACGGCGGCCAAGGGCGTCGAGCGTGCGCGATCAACGCCGATCGACCTGCTCATCATGGACGTCGGGCTGCCCGATATGGACGGACGCGAGGCCGTCAAGCTGCTGCGAAAGGGCGGACTGAAAGCCCCGATCATCATGCTGACCGGTCATGACACGGACTCCGATACCATCCTCGGCCTCGAAGCGGGCGCCAACGACTACGTTACCAAGCCCTTCCGCTTCGCTGTCCTGCTTGCCCGCATCCGCGTGCAACTGCGCCAGCACGAGCAAAGCGAGGACGCCACCTTCAGCGTCGGCCCTTATGTCTTCAAGCCGAGCCAGAAGCTGTTGACGATGGACAGCGGCCAGAAGATCCGGCTGACGGAGAAGGAAGCGGCAATCATTCGCTACCTATATCGCGCCGAGCAGAAGGTCGTCACCCGCGACGTGCTCCTGGAAGAAGTGTGGGGCTACAATTCCGGCGTCACCACGCACACGTTGGAAACCCACGTCTACCGCCTGCGCCAGAAGATCGAGCGCGATCCATCCAACGCCGAGATTCTGGTGACAGAAAACGGCGGCTACAAGATCATCCCGTAGCATGGCTCTGAACGATGACATCCGGCTATTGTCGCAGCTGCCTCTGTTCCACGGCATGTCCGAGGATCAGCTGCGGCTGATCGCCTTCGGCGCGGATCGACGCGTCATTTCGGCAGGCCAGATGCTCTTCCGCGAAGGCTCGCCGGCGGAAAGCGCCTACGTCATCCTCGCTGGCGGCGTCGAACTCAGCCGGACTGGCCGCGATGGCCAACCTGAAGTCCAGAATACGGTCGGACCTGGCACGCTTCTGTCCGAACTTGCGCTTATCACGCTGGTTGAGCGCAAGTTCACGGCCGTTGCAACCGAAGACACGAGTATCATTCGCATCACTCGCTCGCTGTTCCATCGGCTCATCGAGGAATATCCGGATGCTGCCCGGCTGATAGAGAGCCGCATTCGGGACAACATCGCCGAGCTTGCGGCCAAAGCAGTGGCACAGCTCCACCGCTTTGTCTGAATCGATCAGAGATTGAAGTGCGCGGTAACCGGCACATGGTCGGATGGCCGTTCCCAACCGCGCGCTTCCTTCAGGATATCGATGCGCTGCAGGTGTGGCCCGAGGTCCTTTGAGCTCCAGATATGGTCGAGCCGGCGGCCGCGATCGGCCGCTTGCCAGTCCTTGGCGCGATAGCTCCACCACGTATAGAGTTTTTCATTCTCCGGAACGTGTTGGCGCATCAGGTCGAGCCAGGCGCCCCGCTGCATGACCTCAAGAAGGCCTTCGGTCTCCACCGGCGTGTGGCTGACGATCTTGAGCAGCGGCTTATGCGACCATACGTCGTGCTCGAGCGGAGCGATATTGAGATCGCCGACAAGGATTGCCGAGGTATTCGTCTCGCCGTTCGCCTTGAGTTGCTTCATTTCCTCGATGAAGTCGAGCTTGTGCCCGAACTTCGGATTGATCGTCCGATCCGGTTCGTCGCCGCCGGCCGGCACATAGAAGTTATGCAGGCGAATACGCCGGCCACCGCGCTCGAAGACGGCGGAGATGTGCCTGGCATCACCGACGTTGCAGTAGTCCTGACGGTGATCCTCGACGAGCGGGACACGTGAGGCAATGGCAACACCATGATAGCCCTTTTGGCCATGGATGATAATGTGTTCATAGCCCATCGCGCGTAGCGGCGAGGCAGGAAACAGATCGTTTGGCACCTTCGTTTCCTGGAGGCAAAGGATGTCTGGCTTATGCTTGAGGACGAATTGCTCGACGATCGGCATGCGCAACCGCAGAGAGTTGATATTCCAAGTCGTGACCGAGAAGCCCATTCCATTGCCTTTCAAAAACCGGACGAACTGGCTTTAGAGGAAAGGCTGTCGCTATGGAACGGATGCGCACAAAGAAAAACGCCCTGTAAGATTGCAGGGCGTTGTCCTGACAAAACAGCGGGAAATCAATCTCGGTAGGCGGCCGTCCCGGGGATCACTTCGTAAGGCACCCTGAACACCTTGTCGTCGAACTGGATGCCGGTCTTGACGTTGAACACCATGACGGAGGTGTCCTTGCCCTGGTTGTCGGTGATCGTCCACTGACGGAGATCATAGGTCTTCGGATCGAACATCATCGTAATCGTCGAGTTACCAAAGATCGTGTTGTTGCCAAGCGCGATCGTCGTCAGGTCGGATTCCTGCTTCACGCTCTTCACGGAGCCTGCCGAGAGGTCGATCCGCTGTGCCAACAGCAGGCTGAGCGGCGTCTTCGACAATGGATACAAATCCCAGGTCTTGAGCTTCATATTGCCGACGGCAACGTTCTTTCCGTCCGCGATGACACGGATCGGCGATGGGTTGTCATAGTTAAAGCGCAGCTTCCCGGGGCGCTGGATATAGAACTTCCCACCGGTCTGCTCGCCGCGCGGGCCAAACTGGACGAATTCGCCCTGCATCGTCGCAACGCTTGAGAAGTGGTCCGCAATCGCCTGCGCGGTAGAGGCGCTGGAAGCAGCGGCCGCCGCCTGTGCATAGGCCGCAATCGGGATTGCCGACGCCGCAGCGACGGCCAGCGTGCCAAGAAGATGGCGCCGGGTCAGCGAGATGCGGTCCATGACGGAATTGGAGTTGTTCATCTATGTCTCCTTTATGCATTTTGAATGCTGCGGAAACGCGGCGCCTTCATGGCGGAGCTCGCAGGCCTGCATAAACTAACGGTTTCAATGCGATCAGGTTTCCGTGAGGTTGGCATCAATCAATGCTGCCGGCCTCAGCGGTCAAGAATATCGCCCTCGGTCGGAACCAGGATCTCGCGTTTTCCAGCATGATTGGCGGGACCGATGATGCCTTCCTGCTCCATCCGCTCGATCAGTGATGCGGCGCGGTTGTATCCAATGCCAAGTCTGCGTTGAATATACGACGTCGATGCCTTTCCGTCACGTAGAACGATGGCCACGGCCTGATCGTACGGATCGTCGGATTCAGAAAGATTGGACGTTCCCGCCGGACCACCGCCATAGTCGCCATCTTCGTCCTCGTCAGCCGTAATGGCGTCGAGATATTGCGGCGCGCCTTGCGTCTTCAGGTAGGAGACGATCTCCTCGACCTCCATATCGGCAACGAACGGGCCGTGGACGCGCTGGATGCGTCCGCCGCCGGCCATATAGAGCATGTCACCCATACCGAGCAGCTGCTCCGCGCCCTGTTCGCCGAGGATGGTGCGACTATCAATCTTCGACGTCACCTGGAAGGAGATGCGGGTCGGGAAGTTTGCCTTGATGGTGCCGGTGATAACGTCGACAGACGGGCGCTGGGTCGCCATGATGACATGGATGCCGGCGGCACGCGCCATCTGCGCCAGTCGCTGCACCGCGCCTTCGATGTCTTTGCCGGCAACCATCATCAGGTCGGCCATCTCGTCGATGATGACGACGATATAAGGCATCGGCTGCAGGTCGAATTCTTCCGTCTCGTACATCGCCTCGCCCGTGTGGCGGTCGAAGCCGGTCTGCACGGTGCGCGAGATCACCTCGCCCTTGGCAAGGGCCTGTTCGACGCGGCTGTTGAAGCCGTCGATATTGCGGACGCCGATCTTCGACATCTTCTTGTAGCGCTCTTCCATCTCGCGGACGGTCCACTTGAGCGCAACGACAGCCTTTTTGGGGTCCGTGACGACAGGCGAGAGAAGATGCGGAATGCCGTCGTAAACAGACAATTCGAGCATCTTAGGATCGATCATGATCAGGCGGCATTGCTCCGGCGTCATGCGGTAGAGCAGCGACAGGATCATTGTGTTGATGGCGACTGACTTACCCGAGCCTGTGGTACCCGCAACGAGCAGGTGCGGCATCTTGGCCAGATCCGCTATGACAGCTTCGCCGCCGATGGTCTTGCCGAGCGCCATGGCAAGCTTCGCCTTCGAGCCCTCGAAATCGCGTGAAGCGATGAGTTCGCGCAGATAGACGGTTTCGCGCGTGGAGTTCGGCAGCTCGATACCGATGGCATTGCGGCCCGGCACGACAGCGACGCGGGCAGCGATCGCGCTCATCGAGCGGGCGATATCGTCGGCCAAGCCGATGACGCGCGACGACTTGATACCGGGAGCAGGCTCCAGTTCATAGAGGGTTACAACCGGACCGGGACGGACGTGGATGATTTCGCCCTTGACACCGAAATCCTCGAGCACGCCTTCGAGCATGCGCGCATTCTGTTCCAGCGCATCGGCAGACAGCGTCGAATCACGCACGACATTCTTCGGTTCGGCGAGGAGATGCATCGACGGAAGCTGGAAGCCCTCGGGGCGGATGAACGATCCCTGTTGCTCGCGTTCGACGCGGGCGCCGGGTTTCGGCCGCGCCGTCGGCTGTACCACGCGCGGCTCCGAACGTCCGCCGGCGGGCTTGGAGGGAGCGCGCATCATCCAGTCGTCGTCATCAGGCAGAATGTCGGCTGGACGCGGCGGCATATCATCGAACGGCAGATCGTCATCGTCGTCGTCATTGAGCGAGATGGACGGCGCGGAAACAACACGGCGCTGTGAGGCGGCGCGCGGATCCATCGATGGATCCATGCGCTCTCCGCGTGCAGCCGGCACCTTGGCGCGGACCGGCTCATTCAGCTTGCCAAACTCGTCATCATTGAAGTCGTAGGGCGACTCGAAATCATCCTGCCGCCGTTTGCGAGGGCCCATGCCGAGCAAGCGACGCATGCGAGCCTGGCTCATGTACCAGGCATGCGTCAGCGCGCCGAACGCCAGCCAGCCGCCTTCATCGTCATCTTCTTCCTCGTCACCTACCGAGGGCAGCTTGGAGCGGCTTTTTGCGTAGTCTTCCGCAGCTTCGTCCTCATCCTCCTCGTTGCGACCGACGAGACCGGCAGAAAACAGCAGCATCCAGACGGTGGGGATGGCGAATACGCAGCCAACCGCTGTTGCGAAGGCGCCGGTCGGATAGGCGCCGACAAACAGCGCAGGGAACCGCAGGATCATGTCACCGATGACACCGCCGATACCGTTGGGAATCGGCCAGGTGAGCGGCGGCGGGAAGCAACCTATTACGGCGGAAGAAAGCACCGATCCCAGACCCCAGGCGGCGGCGCGCGCCGGGATGCGGCTGATGCGGCGTCCTGAGATCAATGCAAGCGCCCAGGCGACCACAGGCAAAAGCGCGACGACGCTGGCAAGTCCGAAAAACTGCATTGCAAGGTCGGCAAAGGCAGCCCCGCTATAGCCTAGAATGTTGGTCGGATCGTTTCCTGTTGCATAGGAGTAGCTCGGATCCGCAACATTCCAGGTCGCAAGCGCAGCAACGGCCAAAGCGAGCAGCAGAAAGATCCCGAAGCCGATAAGGGTTTGCGCCTGCCGGAACATGAAGCCCGAAAGGGAAAAACGGTCAGGCCGGCCATCCATTGCAGGCGATGTGCTTCTTGCCATGTGTGTACCCGTCCAATGCGTGAGAGCGTGCGAATCGCCAAGCGTCTGCGCCCAGTACCTTCGCCCCACCTAATCAAAGGACGGTTAAAGCGGTATTAACCATGCCACCCCCACATCTTGCATCTGAAAATAAAAAAGCCCGAACCTATGGAGGTCCGGGCCAAAAGCGGACTATTCGGACGAATAGGCCGCGACGGGCTGTTCAGCGGCGCCTGTTATGCAAGCGCCGCAATGCCTAGATTACGAATGGTACGCGGCTTCGCCGTGGGTTGCGAGGTCGAGACCCTCGCGCTCCGCTTCGACAGAGACGCGCAGACCGATGACGACATCAACGATCTTGTAGAGGATGAAGGAACCGATGCCCGACCATGCGATCGTCGTCAGGACGCCCTTCAGCTGGGCGAAAACCTGCGTCGCGGTACCCGGATAGCTGGCCGCGAAGTCGGCCGTCGAGTAATCGACGATGCCTGCGCCGCCGAGCGCCGGATTGACTAGGATGCCAGTGCCGATGGCGCCGAGGATACCACCAACGCAATGCACGCCAAAGACATCGAGCGAGTCATCATAGTTGAACTTGTTCTTCACGACGTCGACGAAGAAGTAGCAAACCGGCGAAACGATGAGGCCGAGGACGATCGAACCCATCGGGCCTGCGAAACCTGCTGCCGGCGTAACGGCAACCAGGCCGGCGACGGCACCCGAAGCTGCGCCGAGCATCGACGCCTTGCCGCGAGTGAAGTTTTCGACGAGGCACCAGGACACAGCCGCTGCAGCCGTTGCGACGAAGGTGTTGATCATCGCGAGCGAGGCATAGGCGTTGGCTTCGAGGTTCGAGCCGGCATTGAAGCCGAACCAACCAACCCACAGAAGTGATGCGCCGACCATGGTGAGGGTCATGGAGTGCGGAGCCATGATTTCCTTCTTATAGCCGGTGCGCTTGCCGAGCATGATGGCCCCGATCAGACCGGCGATACCGGCATTGATGTGGACGACCGTACCGCCAGCGAAGTCAAGTGCGCCGTAGGAGAAGATCAGACCCGACGGCGAGGTGTAGGAGCTCGGACCGCCCCAGAACCAAACCATGTGTGCCATCGGGAAGTAGACGAAGGTGACCCACAGAACGACGAACAGCATGACGGCCGAGAACTTGATGCGCTCGGCGAAAGCGCCGACGATCAGGGCAGGCGTGATGCACGCGAAGGTCATCTGGAAGCAAACGTAGGTCAGCTCCGGAATGGCAACGCCCTTTGTGAATGTTTCGGACAGAGTGGTCGTGTCGACGCCTGCGAGGAAAGCCTTCGAGAAGCCGCCGACGAAGCTGTTAAGCGAGCCGCCGTCCGTAAATGCGAGCGAGTAGCCGTAGGTCACCCAGATGATCATCACCACTGCCGTGATCATGAAGACCTGCATGAGAACGGAGAGCATATTCTTGGCGCGAACCAGACCGCCGTAGAAGAGGGCGAGGCCCGGGATCGTCATCAGCAGGACGAGAACCGTGGAGATCATCATCCAGGTATTGTCGCCCTTGTCGACCGTCATCGCAGGAGCAGCAGCGGCGGCTGCAGGAGCAGCTGCATCCTGCGCGAAAGCGACGGCGGGCGCGAGCAGCGCAGCCGACGCAGCAGCAAGCCGCGCATAGGTGGAAGAAAACTTCGAAATTGACATTGAAACAGGCTCCCTTGCTCTGCGGCTCTTACAGCGCTTCTGTGTCGGTTTCGCCGGTGCGAATGCGCACGGCATGGTCGATCGAATAGACGAAGATCTTGCCGTCACCGATCTGGCCGGTCTTGGCAGATGAGGCGATGGCTTCGACAGCCTTGTCGACGAGTTCGGAGGCGACCGCGATCTCGATCTTGAGCTTCGGCAGGAAGCTGACCGCATATTCGGTGCCGCGATAAATTTCAGTATGCCCCTTCTGGCGCCCGTAGCCCTTCACTTCGGTCACGGTCAGGCCTTGGATGCCGATCGCCGTGAGGGCTTCGCGCACCTCATCCAGCTTGAACGGCTTGATAATGGCCATCACAATTTTCATCTGGTTTCCCATCCTTCGTTATCCTCGGCACGGAGCCGACTCTCCTTGCCGCTGACGTTCACGAACAGCGACCGAGACTAGACATTCAAAGGACGTGCCAGATTCGATCTGGCGATCTAACAGATTGAAAAGTATACGTTATTTATAACGGCGCTAATAAACGGGCAATTGATTGCCCAATAATCGCTCAAAAAATGTTCAAATGAATGAATATGCCTACGATTTATTCAATTGCCCGTTTACGAATCAGCCCCTCCTGCGCCACCGACGCAATCAAGACACCGTCTCTCGTAAACAGGCTACCGCGGGTGAGCCCCCTGGCACCGGAAGCCGAGGGGCTGTCCTGGGTGTAGAGAAGCCAATCATCGAGTTTGGTAGGCCGATGGAACCACATCGAATGATCGAGGCTGGCCACCTGGATGCTCTGATCGAAAATCGACGTTCCATGCGGATGGAGCGACGTATCGAGCAGGGTCATGTCGGAGAGGTAGGCAAGAATGGCTGCCTGATAGTGCCCATCGTCGGGAACTGGCCCCGTCGCCCGAACCCAAACATGCTGCACCGGATCGAGCTTCTTGTCAGAGAAATAGTGCGTGAGCGATATCGGGCGAATCTCGATCGGCCGCTCGCGCTCCCAGTATTTCCGAATCGGCGCGGGCGCGTTGGCTAGAAACTGGGCCGCGATCTGCCGCTCATCGAGAAGCTTTTCCGGAACGGGCACGTCGGGCATGACGATCTGATGATCGAAACCAGGTTCCTCGATCTGAAACGAGGCCGACAGGGCGAAGATCGCTTTTCCATGCTGGATGGCCACGGCCCGGCGCGTATTGAAACTCGACCCGTCGCGAATCCTTTCCACCTGATAGACAATCGGCACGGAGGGATCGCCCGGTCGCATAAAATAGGCGTGCAGCGAATGTACGATCCGGTCGCGCTCCACTGTGCGCTGTGCCGCCATCAAGGCCTGCGAGATGACCTGACCGCCGAAGACGCGCTGCCAGCCAACCTGGGGGCTGCGACCCCGAAAGATGTCGACCTCGACCCCTTCGAGATCCAGCGTAGAAAGCAGGGTCTCCATCGCAGTCGGCTTTTCGGTGTCACGCGTCATTTTGTACGGCTCCGGGCGGTAGGAAGTACGGCAGCGATGATCTATATAGATCAATACGATATTCACAAGAAACGGAACGGAATCCATGCGGGACATGCTGGTTGTAGGCGCGGGTTATGTGGGGCTTTCCGCGGCCGTGGCGGTCAAGCAGGCAGCACCTCACCTCGAGGTCGCGGTTGTCGAGGCTGCTCCTGCCGGCGTATGGCAGAAGGACATGCGCGCCTCGGCCATTATCGCGGCCGCGACCAGGATGCTCGAGGTTTTCGGCATCTGGGATGAGATCGAGCCCGACGCTCAGCCGATCACCAAGATGATCGTCACCGATTCCAAGACATCGGATCCCGTACGTCCGGTCTTCCTGACCTTCGATGGCGAGGTGGAGGATGGACGGCCGTTCGCACATATGATTCCGAATGTCGTGCTCGTCCGGGCGCTGCGTGGCGTATGTGAACGGCTTGGGATCGAAATTCATCACGGCTTTGGCGCGACCGGCCTCTCCATTGCCGATACGCATGCGACAGTCACGGCCGCGGATGGCAGCGTGCAGGAAGCCCGGCTGGTCGTCGCCTGCGACGGCGTCCGTTCACACCTCAGGGACCTGGCAGGGATCAAGACCGTCTCCTGGGACTATGGGCAATCCGGGATTGTCACGACTGTCGAGCATGAGCGCCCTCATCACGGTTGCGCGGAAGAACATTTCCTTCCGTCCGGACCGTTCGCCATCCTGCCTCTGAAAGGCAACCGCTCCTCGCTCGTCTGGACCGAGCCGACGCCGGAGGCAAACCGTCTCGTCACATCCGACGATCTGATTTTCGACGAAGAGCTGGAGCGCCGCTTCGGTCACAAGCTCGGTGCATTGAGGGTTGCCGGCGACAAACGCGCCTTCCCGCTGGGGCTGACGCTTGCACGGGCTTTCGTAGCTCCACGTGTGGCGCTCGCCGGAGATGCGGCGCATGGTATTCATCCGATTTCAGGTCAGGGCCTGAACCTCGGCTTCAAGGATGTCGCCGCCCTTGCCGAAACCGTCGTCGAGGCCGATCGGCTTGGCCTTGATATCGGCTCAATCAACATACTCGAGCGCTACCAGGCCTGGCGACGCTTTGACACCTTCCGGATGGGCGTCACCACCGATGTGCTGAATCGGCTTTTCTCCAACGACGTGGGACCACTGCGTATCGCCCGTGATTTTGGCCTCGGAATCGTCGATCGGCTGCCCGGCCTCAAATCGTTCTTTATCGGGCAGGCGGCCGGCACAACCGCCAAAGACAACCCCCGCCTGCTCGCGGGACAGGCGATCTAGTCAGTCGTCGAGCTCGCGTGCCTCGGAAACCAGCATGATTGGAATGCCATCTCGGATCGGATAGGCGAGACGCGCCTTCTCCGACACCAGTTCATTGTGCTCGCGGTCGTATGTCAGCCGGCCCTTGGTCAGAGGGCATACCAATAGTTCCAGAAGCTTCGGGTCAACGCGGCTGAGTTTTTCGTCCATGAACCGGTTTTACTGCAGAACGGTGTCCGAGTCACCGAAGACGCGGGCCAACACGATCTCTGTGATCGCGATCAGTGTTTCCGCTCGTGTTTTCAGATCCGGCGCTTCGAGTAGCGCCTGCTTCTCCGCCGGCCCGAAAGGAGACATCATGGCCAGCGAGTTGACGAGCGTCAGGTTGCTGGCGCGCTCGACACTTTCCCAATCCGCCTCGAGCTTGTTCGCGTCGAGATAGGCCTTGAAGGCGGCCAGAAGCGCGGTCCGATCAACCGCATCTTCCTCGTCGCGCGCCGAAAGATCGGCAATGAACGGCGCAATGCGGAAGGTTCGGAACGGATTATGGGTTTCCCGCTCCTCCAGCAGCCGAAAACGGCAAATGCCAGTCAGGGACACGATGTAGCGACCGTCGCCGGTCTCGGCAAAAGAAGTGATGCGTCCGAGGCACCCAACCGGCGCCAGACTAGCCTCACCCTGCCCTTCCTGGT
The DNA here is from genome assembly GCF_014193305.1 of Rhizobium sp. BK181. Taxonomy (NCBI): domain Bacteria; kingdom Pseudomonadati; phylum Pseudomonadota; class Alphaproteobacteria; order Hyphomicrobiales; family Rhizobiaceae; genus Rhizobium; species Rhizobium sp. BK181. The sequence continues at coordinate 260,986 of NZ_JACHZA010000003.1, read as the reverse complement.
CGCCCAGCGCGGGCTGGACCATGCCGATCAATCGATTACCTGATAAGGCCGCATCGAACATGGCAAGATAGCGCGGCTCGAAAATATTGAGAGGCAACTGCCCTGTAGGCAGCAGCAGCGCACCGCCCAGCGGAAAGACCGCGATCGTATCAGGCAGATCACCGGGTTTCAGATATCGTGCATTCCCCACTTGCATAGAGACTGGTCCTGCATTGCCGGCGGGCGCGACACGCCCGCACAAACGGAAATGTGGTGCCCGCCTCTAAAAACGCAAGGGCGACGAATCGAAACTGGAGTCCGAATTATGAAAACAGCATCGCCGAAAGCTTGCGGCGTGCCGAAACCGTAGCCGGATCCTTGAAGCCCCAGACGTCGAAGAACTGCAGCAATTGGCGCCGCGCGCCGTCGTCGTCGAAGGCACGGTCCTTGCGCATGATGTAGAGCAGGTGATCTGCCGACTCGTCACGCCGGCCCTCGACGTTGCGGATCTTGGCAAGCTTCAAACGCGCTTCATGATCGTCGGGATTTCGCGCCAACTCCTGCTCCAGGGCTACGGGATCGCCGAGCTTGCGCGCCTCCTCGATCTGATCGAGCTTCTTCGAGACCGCCTGGATGGCCGGATCCTTCGCCATTTCCTCCGGCAGTTCGGTTAGCGCCTCGCGCGCACGCTCATGCTGGTTGGCGGCTATCATGCACTCCGCCATTCCCGCCAACGCCTTCGCATTCTCGGGATCGGCCTGCGTGACAGCACCATAGAGCTGCGCGGCACCGTTGATATCGCCTGAAGCCAGCAGCTCGTCGGCCTCCTTGAGAACGCTCTCGATTTCTGCCGCCTGGTCGGCGCCGGCCGGACCGGCGATGCGATCGATGAACTGGTTGATCTGGCTCTCTGGCACTGCGCCCATGAAGCCATCGGCGGGACGACCGCCAACGAAGGCGATCACGGCCGGGATCGACTGGATACCAAGCTGCCCGGCAATCGAGGGATGGTCATCGATGTTCATCTTGACCAGCTTGACGCGCCCCTGCGCCTCATTGACGACCTTTTCCAGGACCGGCGTCAGCTGCTTGCAGGGACCGCACCACGGTGCCCAGAAATCGACGAGAACCGGCTGGTTGCGCGATTCCTCAATGACATCCTTCGTGAAATTAGCAGTCGTCGTATCCTTGATATAGCCGCCCGCGCCGGGTGCCGGCGCTGCCCCGTAGTTTGCCGTTGCCGTCATCTGGCCCAAGGAATTGCTGTAAGGATTGTCGTTGCCGCTCATGGATATCTCCCGCCGTGCCGGTCAGCCGGCTTGTGTAGCGCTAAAATCGTATGTCAGGACGTCACTTTCAAGACAAGCGGCTTGTGTCCTGTTGCTTCCATAAAGCGAATAAGGTCGCTGCTGGCAATCGATGTCGTGGCATCGTTCGACAGCGGATGACAGTTGATGATCTCATCCTTCATCAGATCGGCATCGAGAACGAATGTGACATGTCCGCCTGTATCGTTGATGGCCCCAAAAGCCGTAACCGCCCCCGGAACAACGCCCAGATACTCCATCAGCTTTTCCGGTTTCCCGAATGAGACCTTGCTGGAAGCGCCGATCAGCGTATGCACCGTTTTCAGATCCACAGCCGCATTCTCTTCTACCGTCAGCAAGAAGAACTGATCTTTCTTGTCCTTCACAAAGAGATTTTTGGTGTGGCCGCCGGGAATTTCATCGCGCAGTGCCACCGATTCGGCGACCGTGAAGACCGGCGCATGATCCTTGGTGCTGTGCTTGATCTCCAGGCCGTCAAGGAAAGCAAAAAGGTCATTTCTGGTCTTCGGCGTCACATCGGTCATCGTAAAATCCGTGGGTCTGAGAGCGATAAGGTGCCTGATTACGGTCCGCGATCGCCTTTTGCAATGTTCGTGGTTGACGCTTGGCCCTGCATTTGCGGCACTTCCGATGTCTTCGAACGAGGCCCGGAAATTTTTCTTCGAAATTCCGTCATTTCCCTGTTGCATTTGAAAATCGTTTGGGCGATATAGCGCCCGTCGCCGCAAGGTGGCGCCCACGGTCCTCACAACTACCCCGGACCGGTGCGGATTGAGCGGGTGTAGCTCAGGGGTAGAGCACAACCTTGCCAAGGTTGGGGTCGAGGGTTCAAATCCCTTCGCCCGCTCCAAATTTCCTCGAATAAGTCAACATCTTAAGACCTCGCTTGTCGAGGAGCCAATTCGGGCTTTTGGCCGTGTCGCCACCGGAAGAGACGGCGCAGCGTAACGGCACCTCAGTGCCCGACCGACTGACGACGGGCTATACCTTGCTTCCGATCCCCGATGGAGGTGACGTGCCGAAAAGCCAAAATCGCGCGCTGCCGGGCTTCTGTGGCTGAAACGAAGCCATGTCATGGAAGAACAAGGTCACGACGGGTGGGGATTTTATCGGCACGGTTTCTTTGTGGGAAGGGGGCTCCTTTTAACAACGCCGCCCCCATCCCGCCGAAGCCCCCCGCAGGGGCGGGAGCCAATCAATCCCTTCCTACTACTGCTCGGGGGGGTCGGGTTCCGGCGCTGGTGGGCGCTTACTCTTAGATTTAGCTTCCTTACGGAGGAGACAGGGCCGCCTTGTCGGAACTAGTGGTGTCGCCAGACCTTGAGGGCGGAAACTAGCAGGATCAAAGCAAGAGCTGGAAGCAGGAAAGCGTTGGGAACGATGCCAAGCAGCTTGCCGCCGATGAAAGTTCCGACGATCGACCCAGCTGCCATGACGAGCAGGAAAAGCCGGTTGCGCCCAAGGACGGAAAAACTTTGGTCGCGGCTGTAGCGAGTGAAACCGACAAGCATTGTCGGCAGGCTCACCGCAAGGGAGATAGAGCCAGCTAGCTTGATGTCTGCCCCGAATAATATCACCAAAGTCGCGACTAGAAGTTCACCGGCCGCCACACCAAGCAGCGAGGCAACTGTCCCGATGACGAAGCCCGCGAGGACGCCCGCGACCAGTTGCGCGCCCCCCGTCAGAAGCGGCTGCCCAGCTGCTACGTCACGCCCAACTACCAATACGATCGCGAATTCGACGAGCAGAATGGCGATGACTTTGTACAGCGTGTCGGACTTTAGACGCGTAGCCAAACCCGCTCCGAACCATGCGCCTAACAGGCTTCCGGAGAGGAGATTAACGATGATAGGCCAGCTTGCCGCAATCGTGCCGAAAGGAACCGTTGCCGCCCGAAACAGCAATGCCGATACAACGACAACGAGGCTCATGGCCTTGTTGAGAATGATTGCTTCCAAAGCTGGAAAATTGAAAAGGCCGATCAAAAGGGGCAAGCGAAACTGACCACCACCGAGGCCGATCAGTCCAGCGAATGCGCCGATGACACCTCCACCACCTAAAGCCATCGGAAGGTTGCGTGATTGCTGCGCAACAGAGGTGTCGTCCGTCATCATCCAAGCTCCGCGAAAATCTCACCTCTTGTAGTGGTAGCTGGATGTCGTCAGTTGGGCTACTGCGCGTTTGGTCCTCGCTCGACCGCAAACTGCGCCTCCCACTCCGAAACGGAAAGCTCAAGAACACGCGTTGGTAGTGATGATGACTTATGGATAATCTAAAGTTTCTGTTTAGCCTCCAGGCCCAACAACTTTGCCTGTCCCATGATCGCGGCGACCATGCCACCCGCGTTCCCGCCCTTTCCGCAATACCGGTATGGTCGGTCCTTAGATCCTCGAAGGGCGGTCAGCGGATTTTAGTTGCGGGGCGACGTCCAGGCATTTTCCGCGGCTTTCTTTGCCGGCGCAAGGTCGCGCTCATCCCGCTGCTCGGCGTTGTCGCGAACCGTTTCGGCCTGCCGGTCGGCAATGTAGGGTGCCAGCATTTGCTCCAAATGAGCCGCTGTCAGTCCGCCTGCAAAGCTCCTCATCTCTTCCCTCGCCCTGTTTACCGTTTGTAAACATTTAGCGGGTCACAGCGCTGATCGAAATGGTTCGATCGAACTCTCCCCGTGCTTTTTCGGGGACAAGACAAGCGCCCGAGACTAGGGGGTGGCCACCCCTAGCCGTTCGGCATGCGGCGCAAGTGAGGTCATGATATTGGGGTGGAGCATGATCCCTTCAGCGAGTGCCTCGCGCTTGCGGGCCAGCCCGTTTTCTCCCGGCAGCCGAACGCGCGCAACACCCGGTCGCGGGGGATTGCTGCGGCATGCCTCGGCAAGCCAGCCCGTCTGCCGTAGAAAGGCCTCGCGGCCACCAAAAGCTTCAGGGTCGAAAACCTGGACGGTGACTGCCGCGTTTGTCCCCTTCAATTCGTCGACACGCCCAAGACCGCCAAGCCCCTGCGTGAAGGCCTCGACATGAAGCGCCATGCCATAGCCCTTCTGGCCATGATCGAGCCCTCCCACCGGCATAAGCGTGCCGCCACGGTCGATCACCCGCGGATCACAGCTGGGCTCGCCGTTCTCATCCATCAGCCACTCGTGCTCATATTGCCGGCCCTCGCGCACCAACCGCTGCGCCATGTTGACCGTCGTGATCGAAGCGCTGATATCGATCAGGATGGGATCGCCGGGCGTTGGGATGCCATGGGCAACCGGGTTGGGAGTATAGACACCCTTTCGTCCGCCGAAAGGCGCGACCTGTCCACCGGATGGGCTGGAGCTTGCGATGCTGACCATGTAGCCGCGATCCGTGGCGATGGTGAGATAGGCGGCGAGACAACCGATATGATGACTGTCGGCGATCGCGATCGTGGCTGTGCCGTAGGTGGCAGCGCGCTCGCAGGCGAGTTTCACCGCTTCGGATGTCAGCCACGCGCCGGGAAGGCGGCGCCCACGCCAGGCGACGGCTGGACCACGATCCGACAGAATATCCGGTAGGCCCTCACGGTTCATCACACCATCGGCGATGCTTTGCAGATACCAGCCGGCCAATGCCAGGCCATGCGTCGTGTGGCCCATCAAATCGGCTTCGACGAGATAGTGCGCAACGGCGGCCGCCTTTTCCTCCTCAAGTCCGGCGGCGCCAAACAAGGACTGCGCGAACATGCGCAACGTATCCGGTGCATAGCGGATATCGGGAGCCTCGCCCATGTTGTTCTCCATCATTTGGCGGCAGCGAGCCGGTCAGCGCGCGAGAAAGCGGGGTTCCAATGTCTTGCCATCGAACGCCGCAAGCACGTTCTCGGCAGACATGATCGACACGGCGCGTTTCGCGTCGAGGGTGACGCCGGCGACGTGCGGGGTTACCAGCGTATTCGGAAGTCGGAATAGGGGATTGTCGGAGCCGGGCGGCTCGACGGCGAAACTGTCCAAACCGGCCCCGGCGAGGTGCCCATCTTCAAGCGCGGAAATCAATGCCTTCTCGTCGACCACTTCGCCTCGCGCCGTGTTGATCAATAGCGCGCCCCGCTTCATCAGCCTGATGCGACGAGCATCGATGAGGTTTTGTGTCTCCGGCGTCAACGGACAGTGGAGGCTGACAATGTCGGAGTTCGCAATGAGTGTATCCAGGTCGGTTTCGCGGGTGACCCCATCGTGAAACGCGTGACCGGGCGTATGTGGATCGAAGGCCGAGACGATCATGCCGATGGCGCCCGCCATACGGGCGAGCGTCTGGCCGATGAAGCCAAACCCGACAAGACCAAGCCGCTGGCCGCGCAACTCGCGCCCGTTATATTGGTTCTTGTCCCAAATACCGTCCCGAATGAGCCCGTCTTGGCGCGGCAAGTCCTTGACGAGCGCCATGATCAGCGCGAGCGCGTGCTCGGCGACCGAGTGTCCGTTACTTCCCGTCGTCATCGACACGGGGGTGCCGAGCGCTGCGGCCGCCTTAACGTCGATGTCGTTCGTTCCGACCCCGTGCTTGGCGATGTGTCGGAGCCTTCCGCCCGCCTGCATTTCCTCAGCCCCAAGCAAGTCAGCGAGCAGCCGCACGATGACTGCATCCGGCTTATGAGCTTTCATGACCTCAATGACGGCCTGCCGGTCGATGTAGGGCGGCGTGGAGATAACGCGTACTCCGGCATTTTCCAAAAGCGCCCGGCCTTCGGGCGCCAATTCGCCACCAAGAATGACAACAGTCTTTTCCATTCGCTCAACTCCTCCAGCGAGCAAAGCAGCAGGCGGCACACCACGGCACGGCCAACAACCCCGCAAGAACCGACGCGCTAAGCCGCCCGCCGGCGTGGAGACCGCGCCATCAACCGCGCATAGGCGATGGCTGAAAGCATATTCACGTGGTTTGCCTTGCCCGTGCCGGCAATATCGAAGGCCGTGCCGTGGTCGACGGACACGCGATCGATCGGCAAGCCGAGTGAGACGTTGACCGCCGTGTCGAATGCGATGAGCTTGATCGGAATATGGCCCTGGTCGTGATACTGCGCGATAACAAGATCGAAGGCACCATTATAGGCACGCGCAAAGACCGTGTCGGCCGAGATCGGACCAACGACATCGATGCCCTTCGCCTGCGCCAGTTCGACGGCAGGCGCGAGGAATTCACTATCCTCGGTCCCGAACAAGCCGTTCTCGCCGCAGTGCGGGTTGAGACCGGCAACCGCGATCCGCGCCTTTCTGCCAAGGCGCATGAAGTGATTGTGCCCCGCCTCGATCGTTGCGAGAACGCGCTCGGTCTTGGCGCGTTCGATCGCGCCCTTCAGCGAGATATGGGTAGAAACGTGGATGGTGTTCAGCCGCTCCGAAGCGAGCAGCATGAACGAGCTCTTCGAACCGGTGAGATGCGCCAGCAGGCCGGTGTGGCCGTCATAATGATGGCCGGCGAGATTCATCGCTTCTTTGTTGATTGGCGCGGTAACGATGACATCGGCGTTGCCTGACATCGCAAGATCGACGGCACGGCTGATGTAGCGCACCGACGCGTCACCCGCGACTGGACTGACCTTGCCGATCTCAGGCAGCGGCGCACCGAGCTCGACCTCGTCGACGGCAATCTTGCCCGTGCCAGCTGCATCTGCTGGCGCGAAGGAAAGCCCGGTTGCGGCGGCGCGATTGGCGCGCTCGAGCGCTTCCGTGTTGCCGACGATGACGAAATCGCGACGCTCCTGCTTCGGCATCGTGGCAAGCGCCTTGACGATCACCTCGGGGCCGACACCGGCCGGATCGCCGAGCGTCACGGCAACTTTCGCATTCCTGTCCATCACTCACGGTCCTCTTTGAATGAAAGCGGCCTCAAAAAGCGGCTTGGTAGATCGAGCGGATATCGGCGCGCGACAGGTCGCGCGGGTTGTTGTCCAGCAGGCGACGGATCGCAAAGGCATCGTCAGCCATCGCATCCAGATCACTTTCCGGCACGTCGAGGCCAGAGAGTTTCATTTCAATCCCGAGTTCGGCGCAAAAGGAATAGGCGGCATCGAAAACAGATTCGATATGGCCTGAAGTCTGGCGGCCCAATGCTTCCATGATGATATTGGTCTTCTCAGGCACCGCCGGCGTATTGAAGGCGAGCACATGAGGGAAGATCAGCGCATTTGCCGCGCCGTGCGCCACATGCCAACGCGTACCGAGCGGATAGGCGAGAGCGTGACCACCAGCGGTATTGACCGGGCCGAGACAGAAGCCTCCATACAGGGAGGCAAGCGCCAGGCCGGCACGCGCCTCGGCGTCGGAGCCATCCTGAACGGCGCGAGCAAGATACTTGCCGACCAGCCGCGTTCCTTCGATCGCATAAAGGTCGATCATCGGATGCGCCTTGCGATTGGTGAAAGCCTCGACACAGTGCGCCATCGCGTCGACCCCGGTTGCCGCGGTCGTGCGCGCAGGCACGCTGAAGGTCAGCGCCGGATCGACAACCGCGATATCGGCCAGCATGTGCATGCTCTCGACGGCAAGCTTGGCCATCGTCGTGGGGTCGGTGACGAGGGCCCTGATGCCGGCTTCGCTGCCGGTGCCTGATGTCGTCGGCACCTGAGCTAGCGCAACGCGGCGCGGCCCCCTGACTTTGTTCGGCCCGACAACTTCATGCAATGTCTGCGAGGAACCGGCAAGTACTGCGGCAAGCTTGGCAAGATCCATGGCACTGCCGCCGCCGAAGCCAACCACCAGTTGGGCGTCTGCTGCATTTGCCACGGCCAGCACCTTGTCGAGATTGGCAGTATCCGGCTCTGGGGTTACATCGGCAAACACCGTGACGTCGCCCTTGAGGGCAAGCGTATCGACGCGCGTCGCGTTGAAGGCGTCGGAGATAACGAGAATCCTGCTGTAGCCTTTCTCGTTCGCCCACCTGCCGAGCCGCTCTGCCGTGCCGACGCCGAACTCGATCAGGTGCGGCCGGACGATTGTGATAGGCGAATCCAAGCTGACCACTGGACCACTCCTCCCTGCAAGTGCTGGCGACTTATCTCCGTCGCATAAGATGTAAATTTGTTATACAAAGCTACGGCATTTGGCAAGCAGTCAGATCGCCCGCGACCAGGAAATCGTGCTTTTGCCAATCACGTCCGCACGCCATTTATCCCGCCTCATCGTTCAAATAACTGATTTTGCAAGTAAAAATGACAAGAGCCGGTCATTGAGGACATTGAGGTGGAGTTGGGGGGCCGAATGGCCATAAGATAATAGGAAGTTGTTAAATGAACGCGCGATCCGACCCACTTCTGTCGTCAAGAAGTGGAATCGGTTGAGGAAAATTCACAACTGACAACCTATGAAGGCGTTACGCTATCGCATCGGCGGAAAGCCGCACGTATTTTATGGCACGGCGATAATAAGTGTAGGCGACATGCACCACGCCATCCGCCCCTTGAATAATCGAGGGGTAGGAAAACTCACGGTTCACCGAGTCTTTCGAGTTGTTGCTCAAGCAATATCCGTCACCGGTATCAAGATCGACATGTCGGGGAAAGCTCACGCCGCCATCACCGGAGAGGGCAAGGCTGAGCGGCGCGCGAGGGACGCCCCAGACAGCCTTGCGTCGCTCGCTTGTTTGCACCGGCGCCACCTTTGTCTCCTCGTCACCTTCGATCTCATCGTAGAGCGACTGGCGCCGAGCATCCGAGGTCGAGGCATTGGAATGGTTGTAAACCATTGCGATCATGCCGTTTTCCAGTCGCGTCGCCTGAATTGACGAGTTGTTGTTCGGCAGATCAATCGGTCGAGGCGCGCTCCAATGCGTACCGCCATCACTCGAGCGGCTGGACAAGACCGATTCGGCAAATCGATTGCGATAGAAGGCCACAAGGTTGTCGCCGTCGATCGGCACGATATTCATGTGAACCGCGCCGATACTATCCGGGACCTCCGTCATGACCCAGCTTTTGCCCGCGTCGCGCGAGATCAGCACGCCCGCCGTATCGACGTCTCCCGTCCAGCGTTCTCCGGGCAATCCAATGCAGCGAAAGACCGGCAACAGCCAGGTGCCAGTGCGATTGACGATGATCGGCTGGCGCACGAACGTGCCCGGGATATCACAGAGAACGCGCACCTCTCCGAAGGTTTTTCCGCCATCCTCCGAGATACGACATTTTACAATCGAGCCGTCCTGGTTGCCCGAGGTCTGCGAGGTATAAAGTAACCAGACTCTTCCGTCTGGCGCATTGAAAACTAAAGGATTTTGTTCGGATTTCGCCGGATCGTCCGACATCTTCTCCGGCTGCGACCAGCCCGCCGCTCCCGTCGCCAGTCGCGACATGTAAATGGAGATATCACCCATTCCCTCCATCGTGCCTCCGAACCAAACGCAAGTCAGGGTTCCATCTGGCAGAAATGCGAGATTGGCCGCGTGGTTCTGGATACAGGGAGAGGGTAGATACGCTTCAGCGCGACCCTTCTCGGCGGAATGCTCGGCGATATCTCCGGTCATCAACGCCGGAACCGCCTCGGGCGGCAAACCTGTAAAGCTCATGTTCCGTCCCTCACGGCAGCTTGGCATAGGCTTCGGAAAGCGCCGCATAGTCGGCGTCGCTGATTGGCATCAACGGCGCACGGGTCCGCCGCCAGGCTGCGTTACCGGTCTTGAGGCCCACCATTGCCTTGATCGTCGGAATCTGGACATAGGAGTTAGAGAGCGTTCGATAGGCATTGATGCGAGCTTGGGCAATCTCGACCTCACCGGCACACGCCTCATCGTGGACCTTGTCGTATACGGTGCGCAGCGAGTCCGCGACGAGATTGGAGGTTGCCGTGATGCAGCCCGCACCTCCCGCCTTCAGGAGCGGCAAGAGCAGTGGATCAGCTCCGGCCAGCACGGAAAAGCCCGGATAAGCGGCGATGATCGCTTGCATGTTATTGAAATCACCTGCGGATTCCTTGATTCCGACGACCGTGTTCGGGAATGCTTCGATCAGCCTGCCGATCAACGGGATCGAAAGCGGAACGCCTGAGACTTGCGGGATATGATAGAGAATGACCTGCAGCCTGGTATCGCCGATCTTTTCCAAAACCTGCGAATAGGCAGCAAACAACCCGTCGTCGGATACGCCTTTGTAATAGAAGGGCGGCAGCATCACGACCTTTGTCACGCCAAGAGAGAGCGCATGCTTGGTCAACTCCACCGTTTCAGGAGTGGCAACGACACCAGTACCGGGAAGCAGCTTGTCGGCGGGCACGCCTGCCTTGAGGGCTGCCTCAAGGATCGACCGACGCTCGCCGGAGGAGAAGGAATTCGCCTCACCGGTCGTGCCAAGCAGCGCTACGCCGTGACATCCTTCCCGCAACAAGCGTTGGCAGTGCTCGGTGAAAAGCTCCAGGTCCGGGCTGCCGTCCGCATTGAGCGGGGTCGCCGCCGCGCTGAATACGCCTGAAATCTTGTGATCGTTCATATCGTCCTCCTCGGATGAACGCCGCACAGCTGGCGGCCAAGGCGGGAACTCGAGCCCGCGAGATGCGGTTTTCATCTTCCTCACAGCAGATGTTGTCAATATGACAATATGCGACAGCGGCTTGTTGTATTTGTAACTAACTGAAAACGTGAAATAAAATATTTTAGATCTTCCTCAAGCTCGAGGCGTTGATTAATTTTGGTTGACATATTTACATTATCGAGCGAGTGTCTGCGCCATGTCGTGATGCACTTTCGGGATAGAGTGGAAAGTGGAGACGCCATCAATTTTGCCATGGGAGGACACTATGACTGACCGCAATGAAGGGAAATCTGCGCAGGGAACGCAGATGTCACGCCGCGAGGCTTTGAAGCTCGGCCTCGCCGCTGGCGTTGGCCTCACCGTATTCGGGATGAACGCCCGGATCGTGTTCGCCGATGAGGGACAGGTTCTCAAGGCCGCGCATCCGGCTTTCGACCAAGACTGGTCACCGCTGCGCGGCGGCGGGCGCCCCTTCCGCTGGAACTCGATCTGGTGGGCTTCGCCGATGTATTTCGATAGCGAAGGCAAGATCAAGCCATATGTCTTCACCAGCTGGGACTCGCCCGACAACAAGGTCTGGACCTTCAAGATCGACCCCAAGGCCGTCTTCTCCGACGGCAGCAAGATCACCTCGGCTGATGTCAAGGGCTCCTGGGAAGTTGCTTCCATGCCCAACACGAAGAGCCAGCGCGCCGACCAAGTGCTGAGCAAGGTTCAGGGCTATAAGGAAATCAGCGGCGGTTCCGGCAACGAACTGACGGGCGTTGCAACGCCTGATGAAGGCACGGTTGTCGTCACCCTGACGGAAGTCGACCCGATCTTCTTCATGCGCCTTGCCAACCACATTGCTCCCATCACCAAGGCGGCGCAGTCGCGCGGCAGTGACGGCGAGGAAGTTGCCGATTGGTACAAGCCTGACAGCAAGCCGGTTTTCTCCGGCCCGTTCAAGCTGACCAGCCTCGACATCGACGCCGGCAAGCTGGTCTTCGAACCGAACGAGAATTTCTTCGGGCCGAAGCCGAAGCTGGCGCGCATCGAAATCACGTCGGTTGAAGACAACGTCACCGCGACCTCGCTGATCAATTCGGGCGAGTTCAACGCTCACACCGAGCTCGTGACCTCCACCATTATCCAGGACCTCGGTCCGGAATTCTCCTCCGGCCCGCTGATCCCGACCAGCCAGCACTTCTGGTTCAACGTCACTCGTGCCCCGATGGACGACCCCAAGGTCCGCCAGGCCCTGATCATGGCGATCGACCGTGACGGTCTCTTTAAGGCTTCCTACCCGGATGGGCCGCACAAAAAGGCGGATCAGATCCTCAATTCCGTGCCCGGCGCCGACAACTCTGGCTTCGAGCCCTATCCGTACGATCCGGCAGCCGCCAAGAAGCTGCTCGCCGAGTCGAGCTATGGCGGCCCCGAGCGTCTGCCGAAGATCTTGTTCGTCGGCATTTCCGCGCCGGCCATCGAAGCTGCGGCCCAGTTCATTGCCGAGCAGTGGCGCCAGAATCTCGGCATCACCGCCGTCGACATGAAGCCGCAGCAGGACTCCTACGCAGGTCCGGACCAGAACGCGGTACAGATCTTCCGTGACGACGTCGGAACGCGTGTTCCGGACGCCGTTTCCTATCTTGCGGGCTGCATCGCTTCGACCTCATCGAACGCGCAGAACAAGCTTGGCGGATACAAGAACGAGAAGGTCGACGCGGCCCTTGCCGAAGCGGCCACGAAGGCTGCCGACGATCCGCAACGCGTCAAGCTCGCCCAGGACGCGCAGAAGGCGTTCCGCGAGGATTGGGCGTTCATTCCGTGGTATTCTCAGGCGATGTCGCGCTGGGCCACCAAGGAGGTCAAGGGCATGGAAAAGAACCTCGACTGGCAGGTCGTCGCGCCCTGGGATATTTCCGTCGGCTGAGCCGTCGAACGTCCCGAATAGATAGCCTCTGGCAAATAGCAACCGCGCGAAGACCTCAAGGCCTTCGCGCAAGTTTCAAGAAGACATCGCATGTCCGCGTTGATGCGGAAAGGTGTCTGCCAACCGGTGGGAGATGACCTTGTTACGCTACGTGCTAACCCGGTTTGCCATCTGGATCCCGTCCGTGCTGATCGTCATGCTGGCCGTCTACGCGCTGGCTTTCTACGGCGCCGGCGATCCGATCAAGTTGATCTTTCTGCGCGCACCCGGCGATGTTGCCTATAATCCCCAGCGCATCGAAGCTATCCGCGAGAGCGCCGGCCTCAACAAGCCGTTCATCGAGCAGTTCGGCTTTTACATCTGGAATCTTCTGCATGGCCAGTTCGGCAATTCGCTGACCTCGGGCCGTTCGGTCTGGGCCATGGTTTCGGCTGCGGCGCCGGTTTCCTTTCAACTCGCCCTCTGTTCCATCATTCTGACCGCCGTCGTCGCCATTCCGCTCGGCATGATCGCGGCACTCAACCAGAACACGCGACTCGACTACACGATCCTTGGCAGCGCGCTCTTTCTCTGGGCGATCCCTGCCTATGTCGCCGGTCCGTTGCTGATGGTCGCGCTCATCGTGCTGCTGCCGATGATCAAGGTGCCCTATGGCTGGGGCGGCGTGTTCGACGTGCGTATCCTCTTGCCGCTGCTCGTATTGTCGTTCCAGCCGATCGCACTGATCGTTCGCCAGACGCGCGCTGCGGTCATCGAAGTCCTGTCCGAGGATTTCGTCCGCACGGCCCGCGCCAAGGGCGTGCCTGAGATCGTCGTCGCTTTGCGCCACATCCTGCGCCCGGTGCTGACGCCTGTCGTCACGCAGCTCGGCCTGATCATGATCACCATCGTCAATGGTGCGATCTTCGTCGAGCTCGTCTTCGGCCTGCCGGGCCTCGGGCGCCTGACGGTGCAGGCGCTGACCAATTCTGACTATCCCGTCATCCTGGCGATCACGTTGATCGGTTCCTTCCTGGTCATGGCCTCGAACCTGTTGGTCGATGTGCTTTATCCGCTGCTTGATCCGCGCGCCAACGATGCAAGAAGGAGCCGCTGACCATGTCCGCCATCCCTCTCTCCACGATCGAAGCAACGCAGGAAGAGCCGCCGGTCAACCTGTGGCGTGACGCCTGGTACCGTCTGAAGCGCAACAAGCTTGCCCTTTTCGGTCTGGTTGTCGTGCTGATCCTCGGTTTCACCGCAATCTTCGGGCCATACCTGACGCCTTACGACTATCTGACGCAGGATCTGCAGGCGCGAAACGCGGTTCCGTCACTTCACCACCTGTTCGGTACCGATGATCTAGGTCGGGATGTTTTCAGCCGCGTCGTCTTCGGAACGCGCACGGCCTTCCTGGTCGCTATCGTCGTGACGTTCATCGCGGTTGCGATCGGTCTCGTGCTCGGTGCCATCGCCGGCTTCTTCGGCAACCCGTTCGACAGCGCCATCATGTGGCTGACTGACGTGACCATGTCGGTGCCGAATCTGCTGCTCGTCGTCGTCATCAACGCTTCGCTGAAAACGCCGATTGCAAAATGGATGGAGGCCCAGTACATGGCAACCCTCAATCCATTCTACCGCCAGACCATTTGGGTCGATTTCTTCCTCGTCTTCGGCTCGATGGCGCTGATCTCCTGGCCGCCCTATGCCCGCCTCGTGCGCGCTCAGGTGCTGTCGATTCGCAGCCGCCCCTATATCACCGCGGCACAGGCGCTTGGCCTCTCCAACTGGGTGATTATGAAGCGCTACGTCGTGCCAAACGCGCTCGGACCACTCATCGTCTCCGTCAGTGCTGGCCTCGGCACCGCCATGGTTCTGGAGAGCGCCTTCAGCTTCCTCGGCGTCGGCGTCAATCCGCCGACCCCCAGCTGGGGTAACATGATCTCGGATGGCCTGCGCGTCTGGCAGCACTATCCCCATCTCCTCGCCGCACCGGCAGCCGTTCTTGGCCTTGCCTCGGTTGCTTTCAGCTTCCTCGGCGATGGCCTCAACGACGCACTCAATCCGCGGGGCAGCAAGTGATGAACACAACCAAATCCAATGAACGCCTACTCGATGTACGCGGCCTCACCGTCGAGATCGACGGACGCAATGGCCCTGCCGTCGTTGTCGACGGCATCGACCTACACGTCAACAAGGGCGAGACGCTCGGCGTCGTCGGCGAATCCGGCTGCGGCAAGAGCCTGACCATGCTCAGCCTGATGCGGCTCCTGCCCAACAAGATCAAGGTGACGAAGGGCTCTGCGAGTTTCGACGGCAACGATCTTCAGAAGATGTCCAACAAGGAACTGCGCAAGGTCCGCGGCGGCGATATCGGCTTCGTCTTCCAGGATCCGATGACATCGCTGAATCCCGTGATGCGCATCGGCGACCAGATCTGCGAACCGCTGATCTATCACCGCAAGATGAGCAAGGCGCAGGCCCGCCAGCGCGCCGTCGAACTGCTGCGTCTCGTTGGCATTCCGGGGCCGGAAGAGCGGCTGCAGGCCTATCCGCACGAGCTTTCGGGCGGAATGCGCCAGCGCGTCATGATCGCCATCGGCCTTGCCTGCAATCCGAAGCTCTTGATTGCTGACGAACCGACGACCGCGCTAGATGTGACCATCCAGGCCCAGATCGTCGATCTGGTGAAGGATCTGCGTGCCAAGCTCGGCATGTCTGTCGTCTGGATCACGCACGATCTCGCGCTGATCGCTGGTCTCGTCGATCGCGTCGCCGTCCTCTATGCCGGCACGGTTGTGGAAGATGCGCCGGTGGACGAACTCTACGCACGCCCGAGCCATCCCTATACGCGCGGTCTGCTTGCTTCGATTCCAAAGCTCTCGGATGCACCCGCAAGCCGGCTCTCGTCGATCGGAGGAACACCGCCGGAACCCGGCCGCCGGCCAAAGGGATGTCCTTTTGCACCGCGCTGCCCCCTGGCCGAGCCTGTCTGTCACGAACGGGTGCCAAAACTCGAACCGCTGGCTGGCGCCGGCAATCACCGCGCCGCCTGCTTCGTCGTTCAGAAAGTGCAGGAGGCTGCGTGATGGGTGCACAACCGCTTCTCAAGGTCGAAAACCTCGTCAAGCATTTCCACGTCAAGCTCGGCGCCTTCGGCGAGCGTGCGGCGACGGTTTATGCGCTTGACAACGTCAACCTTGATATCATGGAAGGCGAGACGCTTTCGCTTGTCGGCGAATCCGGCTGCGGCAAGTCGACAACCGGCTTTACCATCCTCAACCTCTACAAGGCGACATCAGGCAAGGTCGTCTACAAGGGGCAGGATCTCGCGACCCTTGATGAGAAGCAGATGCGGCCGTTCCGCCGCGACCTGCAGATCGTCTTCCAGGACCCGTACTCGACGCTCAACCCGCGAATGACGATCGGCGAGGCAATCGGCGAGCCGATCCTGTTCCACAAGCTTTGCACCAAGGCGGAACTGAAGGACAGGATCGCGACGCTGCTGACCGACGTCGGGCTGCCCACCCGTTTTGCGCAGCGCTATCCGCATGAGCTTTCCGGCGGTCAGCGCCAGCGCGTGGTTATCGCCCGGGCGTTGGCGTGTCAGCCGAAGTTCATCGTCTGCGATGAGGCGATCTCCGCTCTCGACGTTTCCATTCAGGCGCAGATCATCAACCTGCTGCTCGACCTGCAGGAAAAATACCGGCTGACCTATCTGTTCATCGCCCACGATCTGGCGGTCGTACGCCATATCAGCACACGCGTCGGCGTCATGTATCTCGGTCGCCTTGCCGAACTTGCGACCCGCGAGGAGCTGTTCGAGAACCCGCTGCACCCTTACACCAAAGCGCTGCTCTCCGCCGTTCCGGAAACCGATCCAGAGCTGGAGCGTACTCGCAAGCGCCAGATCCTGCAGGGCGATGTGCCGAGCCCGCTTAGTCCACCGACCGGCTGCCGCTTCCATACCCGTTGCCCGATCGCCATGGAGGTTTGCAGCAAGATGATCCCCGAGTGGAAGGAAGCAAGGCCCGGCCATCTCGTCGCCTGCCATGCGGTCAACACGGAAACGAACGCATGACGCTTGAGGTCGCGATCATCGCTGACGATTTGACCGGCGCGCTCGACACGGGCACTCCGTTTGTCGATGCCGGTCTATCCGTCGCTGTCGCAATCGATGTGGATGCAATTCCCGAAGCGCTTCTGACTGGCTGCAACGTGGTTGTGGTCAACACAGCTTCACGAGCTCTCCTGGGGGAGGAAGCGGCGAGAAGAGTCACTGCTGCGGCGAAGGCTCTTCTTGCCGCCTCGCCGGGCATTGTCCTGAAGAAGATAGACTCCCGTCTCAAGGGCAATGTTGCAGCCGAAAGCGTCGCCTTGGCTGAAGTTTTCGGTCACGGAGCCATCGTTGTGGCGCCTGCCATCCCCGACCAGCAGCGCTTGACCCGCGATGGCCATGTCTTTGGTCGTGGCGTAACCGAACCCATCCCGATTGCTGAGCTCTTCAAGGCAAATGACGGCGAAGTGCTCGTGCGAGACGCCGAGACTGACAGTGACCTTGACCGACTGGTTGGCGAGTATGAGTGGAGGACGACGCTTGCTGTCGGCGCTCGCGGCTTGGGTGCTGCCTTTGCCCGAAAGATCGGGCAGATGGATCGGCCACGCAAACCGCTTGCTGCATCGTCCGAGACCATCTTTGCCTTTGGCTCTCGCGATCCGATCACGGCAGCACAAATGACCAAGCTGGAAGGGTCTGGCGCCCTGACTTCGGCCATTGATGCCCCTATCGGAGCGGTGCCCCGCGAAGGGCAATTTACCTTGCCCCTGCTTCTGCGTTGCACGGGTGAAATAACCAGCGATGCAGCAGCAGTTGCCGACCGCTTCGCGAAAGGCGTAAAATCAGTCATAGATGCCACACGCCCGGAAACGCTGATGGTCGGGGGCGGTGACACGGCGCTGGCGGTATTTTGTGAACTTGGAATTCGGGTCCTGATGCCGAAGGGCGAAATCGAGGCGGGGATTCCGTGGTTTGACGTTACGACTGCTGATGGCTTGCGTCTGCGCTGTGCGGTGAAGTCCGGGGGCTTTGGGAATTCTGATAGTTTGCTAAGACTGATTGCACAGAATCAGGCGGCATAAGCAATGCCGGCGGGGAGAATGAAGGTGGACGAAGCAAGCGGTGTATCGGCGAAAGCCCAGACGACCCCGGCAGCCAAGCCGGAGCGTGGCAAGGCCGTGAAGCTGGTCGATCGGGTCTTTGATCAGTTGCAGGAGCGCATTCGCTCTGGAAACTATCCTCCGGACTCGCGCCTTCCCGGCGAGCACGAACTTGCATCGATGCTCGGCGTCTCCCGCCCGATCGTGCGCGACGCCTTGGCACGGCTGCGCGATCAGGGAATCGTCTATGCCCGTCAGGGAGCGGGAACCTTTGTCAGTGCCCACGGTTCGCCGACGACGCAACTTTCCTATTCGCCGGTCAAGACGATCGCAGATATCCAGCGCTGCTATGAGTTTCGCCTGACGATCGAGCCTGCTGCCGCCTACTTTGCTGCCAAGCGTCGCGACGAGGCGGCGATCCAAAAGATTGCCGCTGCGCTTGCCGATCTGCGCGAGGCAACCAGCCACCAGCTTCATCGCACCGACGCCGACTTCACGTTCCATCGTGCGGTCACCGAAGCCGCCAACAATCACTACTACACGGCCTCGATCGACGCCCTGAAGGCACACATCGCTGTCGGCATGCACCTTCACGGCCTATCGCTTCTTGGTCCGCGTCAAGGCCTTGAGCAGGTCTACGAGGAACACAACAAGATTTACCTCGCCATCGTCGAAGGCCGCGCGGAAGACGCACGAGCCTTGATGAAGGCCCATCTTGAGGGCTCGCAGAGCCGCCTCTTCGAAGGCCGCGCTCTGGACCTTTCCATGTAGTTGCGGCAGTTGGCTTGACAGCTTTGCCGCTCTGGCTCTAACCTTTTCGCATTCACCAGGGGGGTCCCGGCAAGGGGCTGAGATACTGCTATCGCGCGCAGTGACCCGTTGAACCTGATCCAGTTCATACTGGCGTAGGGACGGTGCAAGCGCTCGAAGGCATTGGGTTCTCGCGTGGAATCCGTGCCGGCGTCTTTTCATCATTCCGGCTGATGACTGGGTCTCCAAACCTAAAACTTGGAGCCTCAAACCATGAATATTGCCGCAAAGAACATTACCCTGACCGTTACAACGGGCCCGCTACCGGCCTCCCGCAAGATCTACATCCCGGGCGAGATCCACCCCCATATCCGCGTTCCCATGCGCGAGATCAGCGTCCATCCGACGTCAGGAGAGCCGCCGGTCACGGTTTATGATTCGTCGGGCATCTATACCGTCGAGGGTGCCGACATCCGCATCGAGCAAGGCCTTCCAGAACTGCGCCGCAACTGGGTCGTCGCTCGCGGCGACGTTGAAGCCTATCGGGGTCGCCAGGTGCGCCCGGAGGATAACGGCTTTGCCAGTGGCGAACGGCTGACACCGGAATTTTCCGCCAAACGCCAGCCGCTCCGCGCCAAGGACGGCAAAGCCGTCACCCAACTCGCCTATGCGCGCGCCGGCATCATCACGCCGGAGATGGAGTTCATCGCGATCCGCGAAAATCTCGGACGCAAGGCGAAGGCAGAGGCAATGGTGCGCGACGGCGAGAGCTTCGGCGCCCATATTCCCGATCACGTCACGCCGGAATTCGTCCGCCAGGAGGTGGCTTCCGGCCGCGCGATCATCCCCGCCAACATCAACCACCCCGAATCCGAACCGATGATCATCGGCCGGAACTTCCTGGTGAAGATCAACGCGAATATCGGCAACTCCGCGGTTACGTCTTCGATGGCAGAAGAGGTCGAGAAGATGGTCTGGGCCGCGCGTTGGGGCGCCGATACCGTCATGGATCTCTCCACCGGCCGCAACATCCACAACATCCGCGAATGGATCATCCGCAATTCGCCGCTGCCGATCGGCACCGTTCCGCTCTATCAGGCGCTGGAGAAGGTCGAGGGCATTGCCGAGAACCTGACCTGGGAGGTCTATCGCGACACTCTGATCGAGCAAGCCGAGCAAGGCGTCGACTATTTTACCATCCACGCCGGCGTGCGGCTCCATTACATCCCGCTCACCGTCAACCGCGTTACCGGCATCGTCTCGCGCGGCGGCTCGATCATGGCCAAGTGGTGTCTTCATCACCATCGTGAGAGTTTCCTCTACGAGCATTTCGAAGAGATCTGCGACATCTGCCGAGCCTACGACGTCTCCTTCTCGCTCGGCGACGGCCTGCGTCCGGGTTCGATTGCCGACGCCAACGACGCCGCGCAATTCGCCGAGCTGGAGACCCTCGGCGAACTGACGAAGATCGCCTGGGCCAAGGACTGCCAAGTCATGATCGAGGGCCCGGGCCATGTCCCGATGCACAAGATCAAGGAAAACATGGACAAGCAGCTCGCCGTCTGCGGCGAGGCGCCTTTCTACACGCTGGGGCCACTGACGACAGATATCGCACCAGGCTACGACCACATTACTTCGGGAATCGGTGCCGCGATGATCGGCTGGTTCGGCACGGCAATGCTCTGCTACGTCACGCCGAAGGAGCATCTTGGCCTGCCCGACCGCAACGACGTGAAGACGGGCGTCATCACCTACAAGATCGCCGCCCATGCCGCCGATCTCGCCAAGGGGCATCCGGCCGCTCAATTGCGCGATGACGCCCTGTCGCGCGCTCGTTTCGAATTCCGATGGGAGGATCAATTCAACCTGTCGCTCGATCCGGAGACGGCCCGCAGCTTTCACGACGAGACGCTGCCGAAGGAAGCCCACAAGGTCGCGCACTTCTGCTCCATGTGCGGCCCGAAATTCTGCTCGATGCGGATATCACACGACATCCGCGCCGAGGCGCAGAAGGAAGGGCTCGACGCCATGGCGGCGAAATACCGCGAGGGCGGCGATCTCTATATGCCGATCGACGCCATCGAACAGTCGCGTGACTGAGATGCATGTCCTCGTCAAAGGGGCCGGCGTTGCCGGCCTTGCGGTCGCGCACGAACTCAGCCTTCGCGGCGCCGACGTCACCGTTATGAATCCAGGTTCTCACCAAGCGGCCTCATGGTTTGCTGGTGGCATGCTCGCGCCCTGGTGTGAGTGTGAAAGCGCCGACAAAGCCGTCTTGCTGTGCGGCGGGGATGCCATCGACCGTTGGGACACAATGCTGCCTGGCGAGGTCCAGCGAAACGGAACGCTGGTCGTTGCTCCAGCGCGTGACCAAGGCGAACTTGATCGCTTCGCCGGCCGCACCGGCGGCCATGAATGGCTGAACGACGAACAAATCTCTGCATTAGAACCGGCCTTGGCAGGCCGCTTCCGACGCGCGCTTTTCTTCCCGCTGGAGGGCCATCTCAATCCAAGGCGGGCGCTGGGTCTGCTGCGAGAAAAGCTGATCGCTCGGCGCGTCAAATTCATCGACCAGATGAATGAAACCACCGGCTACGACGACATCGTCGATTGCACGGGCGCAGCGCGCATAGGGCAGATGAGCGGACTTCGTGGCGTTCGCGGCGAGATGCTTTATCTGTACACTCAGGACGTTGCCCTCGCCAGACCGGTGCGCCTACTGCATCCCCGCTTCCCCGTCTATATCGTTCCGCGTGGAGATGGCTTGTTTATGGTTGGCGCCACCATGATCGAGACGGAACACGGTGGCCCGATTTCCGCGCGTTCAATGATGGAGCTGCTGAACGCCGCCTATGCCGTGCATCCCGCCTTTGCGGACGCGGCTGTCGTCGAAGCGGGTGTCGGAATCCGGCCGGCATTCGCCGATAATTTTCCGCGCGTGTCCCGCGAAGCCGATGCCGTCGTGCTGAACGGGCTCTACCGCCACGGCTTCTTGCTGGCGCCCGCGATGGCGAAGGAAGCGGTCGACCTTGTCTTCTCCCGAACCGAACCAGGAGGAAGTGACCGATGAAACTGATCGTCAACGGTGAGCATCACGACCTGATTGCACCAACGCTGTCCGAACTGCTGACGGTGATGGAATACGAAGGCGACTGGCTGGCGACCGCCGTCAACGACGAAATCGTCCACCGCGAGGATCGCGCCGACCATGCACTCAACGACAACGACAGGATCGAAATCCTGTCACCAATGCAGGGAGGCTGATCATGCTGAAGCTTTATGACGCCGAAGTCTCTTCCCGCCTGCTTCTAGGAACAGCACGATACCCCTCACCGGCGATCCTCGCGGAGGCCGTTAAACGATCGGGAACGGAGATCGTCACGGTCTCGCTGCGCCGTGAAACCGCAGGCGGACGAAGTGGTGGTGCGTTCTTCGAAATGATCCGCTCGCTTGGCGTTCGGGTTCTGCCGAACACGGCCGGTTGCCATGGGGTCTCCGAGGCCGTTTTGACGGCCAAGATGGCACGTGAGCTGTTCGGCACCAACTGGATCAAGCTGGAGGTGATCGGCAATCACGACACGCTCCAGCCTGACGTGTTCGGTCTGGTAGAGGCGGCAAGCATCCTTTCAGCCGACGGTTTTGAGGTCTTTCCCTACACGACCGACGACCTCGTGGTGGCGGAGAAGCTGCTCGAAGCGGGTTGCGGGGTATTGATGCCCTGGTGCGGCCCGATCGGCAGCGCCGCGGGACCGCTGAACCCAACGGCGCTCCGTTCTATGCGCGCGCATTTCCCGGACATTCCGCTTATCGTTGACGCCGGCATCGGTCGGCCGTCACACGCGACATCTGTCATGGAACTCGGCTTCGATGCCGTCCTCCTGAACACCGCCGTTGCCGGCGCCGGCGACCCGGTTGCCATGGCCAGTGCATTCGCCAAGGCGATCGAATCGGGTCATGAAGCTTTCGGCGCCGGCATGCTCGAACCGCGCGATGTCGCGGTTCCCTCGACACCCATCATCGGAAAGGCCGTATTCGCATGAGGCTCGATCCCTTCTATCTCATCGTTGATAGCGCCGAATGGATCGCGCGTCTGGTGCCGCTCGGCGTCAAGCTTGTGCAACTCAGGATCAAGGAGAAGGAAACGACCGAGTTACGCGCCGAAATTCGAACCGCAAAAGCAATTTGCGCAGCGCATGACTGCCAGCTGATCGTCAACGACTATTGGCAGCTGGCGATCGAGGAAAGATGCGATTTCGTCCACCTCGGTCAGGAGGATCTGGAAGCGGTCGACCTCGATACCATTCGCGCCGCTGGCTTGAAACTCGGCCTCTCTACGCACGACGATGCGGAGCTCGAGACTGCAATGGCGGCAAAGCCGGACTATATTGCGCTTGGTCCGATCTATCCGACCATTCTCAAGCAGATGAAATGGTTGCCGCAGGGACCAGAACGCCTCCGCACATGGAAGGCGCAGGTGGGCGACCTGCCGCTCGTCGCCATCGGCGGCTTGAACGTCGATCGAATTGAACGGGTCTTCGCGCACGGAGCGGATAGCGCCGCTGTCGTGACCGATATCACGCGCAGCGCTGATCCCGAAACGCGGACACGGGAGTGGCTCGCTGCCACCACACGCTGGCGAGCTGCCAAAACGTCACCGCATCGGTAGTAGGACCGGGCAGCGAGGGGCGTGCTGTCGCACGCCTTCAAAAATGATTGATTTGCGCATTCTCCTTCGCCATTTTCAAACAGGGGCGAACAACAGGTTGGGCTTGGCACGCATGTTACAACGGACCGAGGAAACGGATGCCGCGCTAATCGACAGGCTTCAGCAAGGCGCATTCAATTATTTCCCGAAGCACTACAATCCCGCCAACGGGCTCGTCGCGGACACGTCCATCACGGGGGTCCCCTGCAGCATCGCCGCGGTCGGTTTTTCCCTATCGTCCTATCCAGTCGCCGTCGAGCGTGGCTGGATGCAGCGGTCCGACGCGATCGACTACACACTGAAGACACTTTGTTTCTTTGCCAACGGTCACCAAGGCCGTGAGCGACACGCGATCGGCTATCGCGGCTTCTTCTATCACTTCCTGCATATGGATACGGGCCACCGCGCCTGGAACAGCGAGCTGTCGACGATCGACACTACGCTTCTGGTGGCAGGCATGTTGACCGCCGCCGCCTATTTCGACCGCAACACCGAAGCCGAAACGGAGATTCGCAGGCTCGCGAGTTTGGTTTACGAGAGGATCGACTGGCACTGGGCGCTGAACAAAGGCCAGACCGTTTGCATGGGCTGGAAGCCAGGCAGTGGTTTCCTGCGTTGGCGGTGGCAGGGCTATGATGAAGCAGTTCTGCTTTATACGCTGGCTCTTGCCTCCCCGACGCATCCGATCCCGGCGTCAAGCTATGAGGCCTTTACCGCGAGCTATTCGTGGATGCTGTTTGGCGACCAGCCCTATCTCTATGCCGGCCCGCTCTTCATTCACTTCTTCTCGCATGCGTGGATCGATTTCCGTGGGATCCAGGACAAGGCAATGGCCGAGCGCAACTGGGATTATTTCCGGAACACCCAGTTATCGATCGCCGTGCAGCGAGACTATGCCGAGCGCAATCCCGGCCACTTCGTCGGCTACAACAAGGACATATGGGGCCTGTCCGCCTCGGATGGCCCGCCTCCCACCCGCAACATGCGTGGCGGTCGGCATCCGCGCGTGCTCGGCTATGCTGCGCGTGGCGCACCGCTCGGGCCGGATGATGGCACGATTGCTCCCTGGGCAGCGCTTGCATCGCTGCCATATGACCGCCGAGCCTCGCTCGATGGTCTTCGCGCCCTGATATCCACCTATCCGAACCTGCTCTACGAGGATCGTTTCCCCGGTGGATTCAACCCGACGGTCAAGACCAAGCGACCTGAGGGCTGGGTCGACGACCGCTGCGTCGGCATCGACCAGGGACTGCTGGTGATGACAATCGAAAACGATCGGTCCGATTTCATTTGGAGCCTTATGCGGCGTTCATCGGTTATCCGGCGCGGTCTCGAGCTAGCGGGATTTAGCGGCGGCTGGTTATCGGAAGACGAGAGTTCCGAACTCAAGATCGCCTGATCAGCGGCTTCCGAGAACGTGCGCCTTGCCGGCGATGTCGAGACGCACATGATCTCCGCGCTCCGGAAGCGCCACGCTTGAGGTCTTGATCATGATGGGGGGCAGGGCAACGCCTTCCAACGACACGGCGACGGTGCAGGTCGCCCCGCCGAACTCGACCTCGACGACCCGCCCGCGGTAGGTCTGCGCGCTTTCATCGGGAACGACGCGGATCTGTTCAGGCCGCAGCATGATCTCGACTTTACCTCTATGGCCGCCATCGACGGCGACGCGGCCGAGCGCACAATCGGCAAAGCCGTTGCGAACAATGGCCGGAAGCATAACCGCGTCTCCGAGAAACAGGGCTGTCTCGCGATCAATCGGCTGCAAGTAAACCGATTGCGGTGACCCGGCCTGGATCAACCGGCCTTCCCGCAGGACGGCGACCTGATCGGCAAAGGAGAGCGCTTCCGCCTGGTCATGGGTGACGAGGATCGTCGTGATGCCTGCTGACTGTAGGACGCGCGCCACGGCCTTGCGCATATTCTCACGCAGACCGGTATCGAGTGCTGAAAACGGTTCATCGAGCAGCATCAGGCGCGGCTTGCGGCCAAGCGCGCGGGCCAGGGCCACGCGCTGCTGCTGACCGCCGGAAAGCTGGTGCGGCCGGCGGGTGAGCATGTTGCGGTCAAGCTCAACCATATCGAGTAGATCGACAATGCGTCGCTCGCGATCGGGGGCGCCGCGCTCGAAGCCAAAACCGATGTTGTCGGCGACACTCAGATGCGGAAACAGCGCGCCATCCTGCGACACGATACCGATGCCTCGCTTGTGCGCGGGCACCGTTGCCGGACCGTCGGCCAGAAGCTCGTCATTCAGCGTGACGCGACCGCTATCAGGCTGCTCGAAGCCGGCAATAATGCGCAGCAGCGTCGTCTTTCCCGACCCCGAAGGCCCGACCACGGCGGTGCGGCTTCCGGCGGCGACATCGAATGAGATGTTCTGCAATGCCTGGACATGCCCGTAGCGCTTGCTGATGCGATCAATCGTAAGCAGCGTCATTGTCCGGCAGTCCGTTTCGATTGGGCATAGAGAAGGAGGGTGAGCGGCAGCGATAGCACGACCATCATGAATGCGTAAGGCGCGGCCGCGACGTAGTCGATCTCGCTGGTCAGCGACCAGAACTTCGTGGCGAGAGTTTCCACCCCATTGGGTGCCAGCATCAATGTCGCGGTGAGCTCATTGGTAATGCCGAGACCAACGAGGGCGACGCTGGCCGCCGCACCCGGCGCGGCCAGTCGCATGGTGATCTGTCGCACAGCCTGGGCAGGCGTCCGCCCAAGGCCCATTGCGGCCCGCTCAAGCTCTACGGGCGCCTGGGCGATGCTTGCCCGCAGGCCTACCATGGCACGTGGCAGGAACAGCAGGATGTAGGCAGCAACAAGGGTCGCGAAGGTTTGATAGAGAGGCAGAACGAGCCGGACCGTAATCGTCACCAGCGCAAGCGCGACGACCACGCCAGGCAATGAGCCGACATAATAATGGCAGGCCTCGAGCAGGCGCTGAAGACGCCCCGGCGCTCGGACGGAAAGCCAAGCCATTGGTGCCGCGGCAATCGTGGCAAGAATGCCGCCGGAGATGGCAAGAATGATGGTTTGCACAAACGCATTGCCGACCGTGTCGACGCGCCAGACTTCAAGCCCACCCAGATAGAGCCACCGCACGAGCGTCACGAGGGGAACCCCGAGGGTCAATGCCGCCAGCCCCACCTGAAGCACGATCGCCGGCACTGCGAACCAGCCGAGCCGACGGCGATCCGCCGGCCGTGCCGAGCCGGAGCCGACGCGGGCATATCGTTCGTTGCCGCGCAACAGGATTTCGAGACCCAGCAAAAGCAAGCAGCAAGCGACCAGAACACCACCCAGCATGTTGGCGGCCGGGCTATTGTAAGCGGATTGGAACTGGTCGACGATCGCGGTCGCGAAGGTGTCGAAACGGATCATCACGAAGAGGCCGTACTCCGACAGCAGGTGCAGCCCGATCAGCAGCGAACCGCCGCAAATGGCGAAGCGCAGCTGCGGCAGGATCGTGCGAAAGAACAGACGCCAAGGCCCGAGGCCAAGGGAAGAAGCCGCGTCCTCAATGGCGGGATCAAGCCGGCGAAGCGCGGCAGCAACCGGCAAATAGAGAAACGGAAAATACGCCAGCACGGACACGAAGACACCGCTCTGCAGCCCACGCATCCCCGGTACGAGACTGATCCAGGCGTAGCTATGGACGAAGGCCGGCACCGCGAGGGGCGCGACAGCCAGCCACGACCAAAGCCGTGCGAAGGGTATGTCCGTCCGTTCGACCAGCCAGGCCAGCGTGACAGCAAGAGCTATCGACAGAGGAATGGTGAAGGCTTCCAACAGCACCGTGTTGACGAGCAGTTCGCCGACACGCGCGCGGAAAACGAGCTCCCTGACGGTCTGCCAGCCGACATCAAAGGTGATCCAGCCGATAAAACCAAGCGGAACCAGGCTAAACAACGCCACGACGGAGGCAAAGAGAATGACGGAAGCGTGAGGCAGACGCGCCCGCAGCCGATCTATTCCTGTCACGGGCCGTGCCATCGGCCCTTCATGGCCGGGAACAAGCAATCTGTTGTCCTGCAGCAAGGCCGCCGCCTTCACACGCTGAAAAAGGAAGGCAACCGCCCACGGAAGACGGTTGCCGATTTCGTCATGCCCTACGTTTTTCTTGAGCCAAAAGCAACAGTTTTGACCAGCCGGACATGTGTCAGAAGGACTTAGATGATACCGGCGGCGGTCATCAGTTCCGTCACCTTCTTGCTGTTCAAGTTGGCCGCATCGACCTTCGGCGCATCGAGGTCAGCCAGCGGGACCAGCTTGTCGTTCGATGCTGCATCCTTGCCGACAGCATATTCGTAGGAGGTGCCATTCTTCAGGATGTCCTGACCGGGCTTGCCGGTTACGAACTTGAGGAAAGCCTGAGCATCCTTGGCATGCTGGCTCGACTTCAAAACGCCGCCACCCGAGACGCTGACGAAAGCACCCGGATCCTGGTTCTTGAAGTAGTGCAGACCTACGTTCTTGCTGTTTTCACCGGTCTTCCCCTGATCGCCGAACCAGTAGTAGTGATAGATCACCGCCCCCTCGACTTCACCCGCATTCACCGCCTTCATCGCGACGCTGTTGCCCTTGTAGGGTGTGGAGTTTTCCTTGAGCGCCTTAAGCCAAGCCGCAGTTGCTTCCTCGCCCTTGAGCTCGAGCAAGGCGCTGACGATCGCCTGGAAGTCAGCGCCGGCCGGCGAAGCACCCCAGCGACCCTTCCACGCCGGATCGGCGAGGTCGAGCAGCGACTTCGGGAGCTTGTCTTCGGTCAGCTTCGTCTTGTCGTAAGCAAAAACCGTCGAACGGGCAGCAATGCCGGTCCACATGCCGTCGGACGGACGATATTGCTCGGGAACCTGGTCCAGCGTTTCCTTGTCGACCGGCGCAAAGAGGCCAGCGGCGTCGACAAGCGTCATGGCCGGGGAGTTCTCGGTCAGGAAAACGTCGGCTGGCGACGCGTCGCCTTCCTGGACGATCTGGTTTGCGAGCTGCATGTCGCTGCCCTGGCGCATCGTCACCTTGATGCCGGTTGCCTTGGTGAACGCGTCGATCCACTCGCGGCCAAGGCTTTCGTGCTGAGCGTTGTAGACGACAATGCCTTCGGATTCTTGCGCCACGGCGGCGCCGGTGGCCAACGACGTTGCGGCAACGAGCGAAGCGGCAAGCGCCAGCGCGCCGGAAACGCGGTTAAGGGAAGTTTTCATGAAGCCCTCCATGGTGTTTCACCCGAGATCCCCAGGGTGATGGAGCCCGTATATTTTTGTTGATTTCGCATTTCAAGTTTTAGTGATGCCGTTGGCATCACAAATACTTGAAAACATTCGTCAGGTTTAGAATCATTCTAGAGCGTGCGGATTGCGGCGATGACTTCATCCTCCACGTCAATGCCATGTTCCAGTGCCTGCCGTCGGGCCGTTTGGCCGCGACGTCCTGGAAGCCGTACACCGGGATCGGAGGAAATCTCGCCGACCAGCATAGCCAGTCGATCGGCGACGCCTTTCCCACCGCTGGCCGCGGGGTTGATGACCATAAGCATCTGACCAAGGCCGGGCGCTGAGCCCTTGTCATCAAAGAGCGAGGAGGACTCGAAGGAAAAATTGGCCCCAGTCAATGCGCCAGCGAGGAACTCCACCATCATCGCCAATGCAGCGCCCTTGGCTTCTCCAGAGGGAGCCATCGTCCCCTCGAGTGCCGCAATCGCATCCGTCGTCGGCTCGCCATTGCGGTCAAAAGCCCAATTCGCAGGAATGGCGACGCCTTTTTGGCGCGCAGCCATCACCTTGCCACGGGCGACGCGTGACAAAGCAAGATCAATGACAAGAGGGTCAGCACCCGGAATTGGCGCGGCGAACGCGATGGGATTCGTTCCAAAGACGGGTTTCCGTCCACCCCAAGCGGCCATGGACGCCGTGGCGTTCGCGACCATCAGAGCGACAAAGCCCATTTCCGCAAACCGCTCGACGGTTAAGGCAAGGACGCCGGCATGGTGCGAACGATGAACCGCAGCCAGAGCGATCCCTTGCTGCAGGACAATCTCCGGAAGCGCGGTCGCCGCGAGATCGAAGGCCGGATAGGCGTAGCCATGGCAGGCGTCGATCCGCACGACCGCGGGAAACGGCCGTTCGAGCCGCGGCTTGGCAAACCCGTCGACCTTGCCTGCCTTCGCCTGCTTTGCGTAGGCCTCGACCCGGCGCAAACCATGACCACCCTGCCCGGCGGCCTCGGCGGCAACGAGAGCCCTCGCAACCGAACGTGCATTGGCCTCGTCCACACGATTGCGCACCAGGGCGTCGACAACCAGCGTTTCCGCCGCAGATAGGGTCAGATGCATAGCGACCTGCGAAAAAGAAAAGGGTGATGACGTGTTATGCCATCACCCTGACAGCTGCAATGCAGCAACGGTCATTCGACGTCGAACTTTACGCCCTGCGCAAGCGGCAAGGTCTTGCCGTAATTGACGGTGTTCGTCGCCCTACGCATGTAGGCTCTCCAGGCATCCGAACCGGATTCGCGGCCGCCACCAGTTTCCTTTTCGCCGCCGAAGGCACCACCGATTTCGGCCCCGGACGGACCGAGGTTGACGTTGGCGATGCCGCAATCCGAACCGCGAGCAGAAACGAAGGTCTCGGCCTCGCGCATGTCGTTCGTGAAGATCGAAGAGGACAGCCCCTGCGGCACCGCGTTGTGCAGGTCCAGCACCTGGTCGAAATCCGTGTACTTCATCACGTAGAGGATCGGCGCAAAGGTCTCATGCTCGACGGGGCCGGTTTGATGGGGCATTTCAACGAGCGCCGGACGAACATAGAAAGCGTCTGCCGCACCGTTTTCGACGCGCTCGCCACCCGTGATCTTACCGCCGCCAGCCCTCGCCTGCTCAAGAGCCGACTGCATGTTCGTAAAGGCCTGTTTGTCGATCAGAGGTCCTACAAGCGTCCCCGTTTCCAGCGGGTTGCCAATCGAGACCGAGCCATAGGCCTTCTGCAGGCGTGGAACGAGCTTGTCGTAGACGCTCTCGTGAACGAACAGGCGGCGCAGCGTCGTGCAACGCTGACCGGCCGTCCCCATGGCGGAAAAGGCGACGCCCCGCAGCGTCAGGTCCAGATCGGCCGTCGGGCAGATGATCGCGGCATTGTTGCCGCCGAGCTCGAGGATCGATCGGGCAAAGCGCTGTGACAAGCGGGGACCGACAACGCGGCCCATGGCCGTCGAGCCGGTGGCGGAGACGAGCGGCACCTTGGGATGGTCGACAAGGACTTCCCCGACATCGCGTCCACCAATGAGCAACGTCGACAGGTTCGACGGAGCGACTCCGCCTTCGGCGACAAAGCGCTTCAGAGCCTTTTCAAACAGGGCCTGAACGGCAAGCGCCGTCAGCGGCGTCTTCTCAGACGGCTTCCAGACTGTTGAGTTACCGCAAACCAGCGCCAGGGCAGCATTCCAGGACCAGACGGCCACCGGGAAATTGAAGGCCGAGATGATGCCGACCACGCCCAAGGGGTGCCAGCTTTCCATCATCCGGTGCTCTGACCGTTCGGTGGCAATGGTCAGACCGTAGAGCTGACGCGACAAGCCGACGGCAAAGTCGCAGATGTCGATCATTTCCTGGACTTCGCCGAGACCCTCGGAGGTGATCTTGCCAACCTCGATCGAGACCAGGCGACCGAGTGCGGCTTTTGCCGCTCGGAGTTCTTCGCCGAGCAGGCGGACGAGTTCGCCGCGCTTCGGAGCCGGGACGGCCCGCCACTCGAGGAATGCCTTGTGTGCCGCCTCGATGGCGTCCTTTGCTTCCGAGGCAGAATGCTCCTTCAGCGCACCGATCTCCTTGCCGGTTACCGGCGAGGTAACGCGAAGGGTGCCGCCGGTATAGCGGTCGGCGCCGACGCCCAGTTCCGTAAGCAGGTTTTTCGTCTCGGTGGCGAGATCAAGTGCGGAGATGGTCATGGGTTCAACCTCGGTTTCTCAAAATCGGGCGTCTGCGAAATGGGCCACTTGGGCGCCGGCTTCGTACCACATTTCCTTCACGGCGCGGAAGCTCGGTTCGGACGGCGCTGTCAGGGGCAGCGGCAGATCCGCTTCCGTTGTCTGCCCCAGGATAAGCTGCGCAAGCGTGCGGCCAAACACCGTGCCGGGCGCGATCCCGCGACCATTATAGCCGGAGAAGCCTACAACATTCGGCGCGAACCTGTGGAAGCGCGGCAATGCATTGTCGGTCATCCCGATCTTGCCGTACCACTCGCATTCGAACTCGACATCGCCAAGCTGCGGAAAGAGCTTCTTCAAGGAGCGTTTGGCCCAGGCCGTGTGGATCTGAAGCCCGGTATTGCGTAGCGCACCGACACTGCCGAAGACCAAACGCCCGGCCTGGTCCATGCGATAGGAGGAGAGGATTTCCTTCGTATCCCATACGCCTTCGCGCCCAGCGAGGATGGAGCGGCGCAAATTGTCGCTGAGCGGCCGGGTTGCAAGATTGAAATAGGGCAGATGGACCTGCTCGTTGCGCACCGCTTCCCAAGGGCCGGTGCTATAGGCGTCCGTCGCCACAATGATCCAGTCGGCCGTAACCTCTCCCTTTGCCGTCCTGACGGTCCAGCGATTGCCTTTCCGCTCAGTCCCGATGACGGGGCTCGACGTGTGGATTGAAACGCCAGCCTTGACTGCCGCATGCGCAAGGCCGCGCGCGTAGGCGAGCGGCTGCAGCGTACCGGCGCGCATATCCAGCAACGACCCCGTATAGGCGCTGCTGCCGACGCGCTTGGCCGTCTCCGCCGCGTCGAGCACTGTCACCGGCGCGCCGCGTGCCGCCCATTGCCGCGCACGATCCTCGATTTCCTTCAGGCCACTTTCGCCGACGGCGACGTGAAGCGTGCCGTTTCGTTCAAGCTCGCAGGCGATGCCGTGCTTGTCGATCAATTCCATCACAAGCCGTGGCGCGTTGCCCAACAAGTCGAGCAGACGTTCGCCGTAGACGGGGCCGAGAACGCCCGGAAGATCGTCCGGCATGACCCACATGCCGGCGTTGATGAGGCCGACGTTGCGGCCTGCACCACCGAAGCCGATCTCCTTGGCTTCCAGCAACACGACCTTCGAACCCGCGTTCGCCAGATGGAGACTGGAGGAAAGACCGGTATAGCCGCCCCCCACAACCACGACATCGGCACTCACACTGCCCGCGAGTGAGGAGGTAACGGGCGGCTGAGGAGCGGTTTTTTCCCAGAGACCATGGGAGCGGGGATCGTTCAGCATCGATCAAAATCCATTGGTTAAGCAGGCAGCATTCTAGCGCCGTGCGATTGCTTGTTAAACCGCTGATCAGGTTGCCGATCGCAGCCCAGGAGGCCGTAGCGGGCAGTTCGATCGTAGTTTCAGTTCATTCCAATTCTGTCAGATGAATGACTTTACAAAGCTGGATAAGCCCTAAATATCGACATTTAGGAAATAGCTTATTCTGAAATGGAATGATCGGTGCTGCTTTCACGACGCTTTCTTCCATCGACATCCTTGCTTGTGGCCTTTGAGTCGGTCTCGCGCACAGGCAGCGTGACGGCCGCCGCGCGTGAACTCGACCTCACCCAGAGCGCCGTCAGCCGTCAGATAAAGGCGCTGGAAGAGCAGCTCGGCGTCGAGCTGTTCGTGCGCGAACGCCAGACGGTACGATTGACGCTCGCCGGCGACGGCTACGCCCGCGAGATACGCGAAGCGCTTCGGCGCATTTCGAGCGCATCGCTGAACCTGCGCGCCAATCCGCACGGCGGTACGCTCAATCTGGCGATTCTTCCTACCTTCGGGACGCGTTGGCTGGCACCCCGGCTGGGAGGCTTCCTGGCGGCCAATCCGGGAGTGACGATCAATCTTGTCACCCGGCTTTCGCCCTTCGACTTCCGGCTCGATTCGATCGATGCGGCCATTCATTTCGGCCACGCGCATTGGCCGGGGGCGGAGCTGACATTTCTGATGTCGGAGAAAACTGTGCCGGCCTGCAGCCCCGAATTCCGCAGCCGACACGCGATCAAAGTTGCAGAGGACCTGCTTCAAGCTCCGCTACTGCACCTGACGACGCGCCCGGATGCATGGGAGCGCTGGTTCGCAGACAGCGGCGTGAGCTTTCAAACCGTGCACGGCATGCTTTTCGATCAGTTTGCGACTGCGGCGCAAGCAGCGATGGCCGGTCTCGGTGTTGCGCTGCTTCCAACGTTCCTGATTCAAGATGAACTGAAACGCGGCGATCTGGTTGCAGCCGTCGACCGAGAAATGGAAAGCAGCGAGCACTACTATCTCGTCTATCCACCGGAGCGGGCCGACTACGCGCCGCTAGCAGCATTTCGCGATTGGATCGTTCGGGAAGCCGCCATATGACGGAACAGCTTGCGCCGGCATGGTGCTTTCGACCATTATGCCGCAACCAAAATATGATGCAGGAAATTCCCATGAAGCCCATTTTCGTTCAGCTCCAATGCGCACCCGGCAAAACCTACGAGGTTGCCGATGCCATCTACCAGACAGAGCGCGCTTCAGAGCTCTACTCGACGAGCGGCGACTACGATCTTCTGCTCAAGGTCTACGTCGAGGAAGGCCAGGACATCGGCAAGTTCATCAATGACAACATCGCCAACATTCCCGGTATCGTGCGTTCGCTGACGACGCTGACGTTCAAGGCTTTCTGAGGAAGCCGTTTCAAACCCCTGGCAGCCGCGCAATGGCGATCTCGGGCATTAAAATGAGGCGGCTCGCGAGCTGCCGAGGCTGGTGATCTGACCGGATGGCGCTTGTTCATCTGCCGATCCCGATAGCGGAAGCAGCCGGATGCGTTTTGCGCCGCCGGGGGCAAGGTGAAACCAGTCGTCGTCCGGTCGATAACCATCGACGCTGACATGGACGGACTGCGCGAACCTGTCGACTGCGATATCGAGCTCCCATTCATTGTCCTGCCGCGTCACCACCGCCTGGATCTCGGTATCGTGGAAGGCCTTGGCGCGGCCCAACGGAAAATGGAAAGCGTCGGCGACCACCGGGCCGCCATCCGGCAGACGTAGACGGGCAACGGTGACGTCGTGCGACGGTGGTCCGAAGCGAAACGCGTAGGTCGTATCAAAAAACGCGCCGAACAGATCGGTTGCGGCAAACGTTTCACAGCTTCTGGGCGCCAAAGTCAGAATGCGGCCACCGCTGACGACGTGCTGCCTGCCGTAGCGCAGGCAAACCAGTTCGAGATCAAGCTGTAAGGTATGTTCGGTTTCATTCAGCACGTGGACGTCGAGGCCATTCGTCCCCTCGTCGGTCACCACCACCTGAACCGGCCGAAAGGCACGACGCAGGGCATACCAGACGGGCTTCGGCTCGCCGGTCGAATCGATCACCCCCCAACCGGGACCTGGCATCAGATCCTGTAAGGTCCACACCAAGGCGCCGTTGCAGGTCGATCCGCTGCGCCGCCATTCGGCGAAGGTCGCTTCCGCAACTTCGCCGGTAACGACACGCGAAAGGTCCAGATAACGGTCGCGATCTTCACGACGAAGTCGCGCCGGATCCTCGCCGTAAAGTTCGGTCAGATAGAAATCGCGAACATCCTCGAAATCCCACGATGCGCCGCGATCGCGGGGAACGCGCGCCTTCCATAGCGGACTGTGGACCGGAGGAACGTCCAGATGTCGCTGCAGCGTTCGTTGTTGCGGCACCTGGGAGAAAGCCAGGCTCTCGGCCGCGAAGCGGACATTCGCACGACGGGCATCCTCGAGCGGTCGCATATAGGCGCCGACCCCGTAATAATGAGTGACACCAGCATCTGGCGAGAAGGGCATCGCGCCACCCGATGGTGAGTTCACCACATACGGCACGTCGGGCCTCATGCGGCCAGCGATCGCCGAAATGATCTCCTCCGTGATCGGGCCTGCCCAATATTCACGCGGCAGGCCAAGCATCGCCGCCTGCTGATAGACTTCGCTGCCGCCGCAGAGAACCGCCACCGATGGGCATCCCTGGACAGCGTGCAGAAATTCCTCGACCTCCGCGTGGACATGTGCGGTGAGCGCCTTGTCGTTCTTCGGATAGTCGAAGTTGGCAAACATGAAGTCCTGCCAGACGAGCAGACCGAGTTCGTCGCAGAGCTGAAAGAACGCCGGCGTCTCATAAGCCATCGTGCCGCCGATGCGGATCATGTTCATGCCTGCCTCGGCGGCAAGGCGCAGGAACGGCTCGTAGTCTGACTTGCCACCCGGCAGCCGAACGATATCCGCTGTCGTCCAGACGGCGCCCCGGCAAAAGATGCGCTCGCCGTTGACCAACAGCGCAAAGTCATCACCACCCGATCCGCGATCAAGGTCGACGCGGCGAAAGCCCGTTCTGCCCGCATGGTGCTCGACACCATCAATGATGATCGAGAAATCATAGAGATGCGGTACGCCGTGCGTATGCGGCCACCAGAGATTGACGTCCTCTAGCCTGAGGATTGCCGAATGGTGGTTCTCTGCGACTTTTTCGAAAGCCTGCTGAATATCTCCGCACCGAAGCACGAGGTCCGGGTTGTCGACATTGGTATGAAGCGAAACACTCAGTCGCCCAATGCCATCCGCCTCGAGCACGGCGCGAACCGAAACGTTATCGATCGAAACGACATCGCGGCGGACGACCGTGATGGGTCGCCACGGACCAACAGCATGAATTTCCGGACACCAGCCGGGCATGCGGCCCAGAAGCGTCGTGCGGACATTCTTCAAGCCTTGTGGCGTGATCATCTGCGGGCGCCAGCGGGCGCGTGGGCCGGGTTCGGCCAGCCTCGGCGCAAGGGCTCGGAAGCACAGCGCCAACTCGTCCCCGCCAGAGAGCGTCACCGGTATCTCGTGCAGGGTGAACATGCTTTCCGACGACAGGATCTCCTGGCCGTTGAGAAAGACATGACACAGCGTCGCCAACCCCTCGAAGCGAAGGAGCGCATCACCGGGCTGGACGTCAAAAAGCCGGCAGAGATACCATGCGTCGCGGGTATCGAGCGGCTCCGGATTATCCCGGTCGAACTGCCCCGCCTTTTCCAAAGCTGCGGCGACGGTCCCTGGTACTTCGGCGGCAATAAACTGCGCAGACAAGGGAATGTCATGGGGCGTTGCGCAAGCGCCCGGTTCCGTCAGGACCAGATTCCACCCTTCGGCAAGCAGGGTTTCCTCCGCACCGACACTCGCCAACCGTCCCCGCATCCTCAGACTCCCGGCTTCACAAGCGCTCCTTGAGAGAAGCCATCATGGAATCCCATGCATCGGCTGCCGGATCAAGCACCGTGCGCAGCGGATCATACTTCTTCCGGGTCACTGCCCGGGCGAGCTGGAACTGCACCGACTTTGCGACTTCGGAAATTCGACGCGCATCGTCAATGGCGGAGGAGAATTCGCTGGCCGATAGCCACGCCAGGTAATCTCCCGCAAGCTCGAAATTCGCGCCGAACTGACGCAGCGTATTGAATGCGTACTTGTGAAAGAAACCGAAGGGTCGCTCTGCCACGGCTTCCACCTGCTGCGGAAACACTTCAGCGAAGGCGCGGATCGGATTGGTGGTCGGTCTGCGGCCGAAGTGAAGTCCGAGAAGCTCGCGTGCCATAGTGCTGACCTGCATCGCATCAGGCATGCGAACGGGAAATTTTGCAAACTCCGTGTAGGGGAGGAACGGCGGATCATCTGCGGACAAATGCAGCTGGAACAGCCCGTCGAAATCCTCTCCCACAAGCTGGAAATAGCCGCCGTTGTGAAAATACTCGATGCGCTTGCCGGTGAGGTCGAGCCTGTTGATTGCCACCGTGGTCTTGCCATGCTCGGTTCGGTAGGCTGTACCCTGGGTATCGGGCATATAAAACGAGTCCATCTCGATCAGGCAGAGGCGACCTCGCGCAATCTGGGTTTCGACATGCCGTTCGACCCGATCGAAGATAGCGAGTTCGGTAACCCGGATGTCGTAGAGTGACTCGAGATCCTCGAGGGGCACCTTGAAGAAGGTGAACTGGTCGCCCTCGAAATCTTGCGTCAGCGTGAAGCCAAGCATCGCCTCCGGCGCGGCACCCGCGGCGTTCAACACTTCGATCCAAAGGTCGACGTAGCAATTGGTTTCCGGCCACATGCGCTCGCTGGAGTGCAGGGGATGCGACTGATAGCCGTCCGGGCGCGCCCGCGGGAAGACGGCTGTCATTAAACCACTCAGCCCCACAGTGCTTGCCGCACCTTGGAAGGCCAGTGCTTGACCTCCAGTCCGTGGTGATGGAAGAGCGCGAGCGCAATACGCTCAAGTCCGAAGCCGACACAGGCGGTATGGGCAACACTGCCGTCTTCAAGATAGAGGGCCCATTTCGTGCCGAACGCGTCCTGATGGTAGTTGAAGCTCATGCAGGCCGTCGGCTTGGCAACCGAGGTGATCGGAATGAGCAGCTCGAACTTCAGGTTCTGGTCGCGTTGGTTGTTGGCCAGCATCTTGCCGGCGCGGCCGAAGAAGGGATCGTTCGCGACATCGATCGTCACATCCAGGCCGACCGCCTTCATCATCTCGACGCCGCGGTCCATCCAGCGCTGCCGGAAATCCGTGACGTGCTGCTCTGTGCCCATGCAGATGTATTCGCGCATGCGGAAGAGCTGCTGGCGCGCCGGATCCTGTGACGGCTCATGCCGGAAGCAGTAGGATTGCAAATCGAAAAGACCGCCACTCATCGGCAGTTTGCCGCGACGAGCAACAGTCGGATAGAGCGGGTAGCAGGCCGCAGGCGTCAGCACGATGTCGGTTGCCTGCTGATCCTTCGTCCAGTCGTCGCCCACTTCCATGCATTGAAGCAGGCTGATGTGATCGAGTTCGTTGCCGCAGAAACTATGGACAGTGCCGGCGAGCTGCGGGAAGCTCTTCATGTAACCGCTTTTCTCGAAGAAGGCGCGGTTCATGCCCGGCGGGAAACGCATCGCCTCGGCGCCGTCGGCGCCGCCGAATTTGTCGATCAAGCGCTCGAAGGCGGCAATCACATCTTCGAATTGTCCGCTGCGGCCATAAAGCCCGTCAACGCCGGTATCGATCAGAAGGCCCGATTCAAACAGCCTGTCCAGAAACGTTGTCTGCACGTCCATGTCGTCACCCCAGTAGGCTAGTGTCCTGCTTGTGGACAAGAAGCATGCTCGACGTGTTGCCGAGGATGCGGTCGTTCGAGATCATGAGTTGTGCGGAGTGGGCGTCACGCAGATGGCGTCCGACGCTGAACGGCGTGCCGTTCTTGTAGCCCATGATCCCGCAGATCAGCATCACATGATTGACGATCTCGAGGATCGTTTCCGACGATGCGATCTTCACGTTGTTCATCGTGACGGCAAAGCCGATGGAGGAAAGCTTGTCCGCGTCATCCTTGGCTCCTTCGTAAGCCTTGAGACCGGCGACGACGTTCGAGCGAACCATCTGCAGAAGGTTGGAAACCTCGGCCAGCCGCAGGGCGCCGGGCGGCGGCGTT
Source organism: Rhizobium sp. BK181 (assembly GCF_014193305.1). NCBI lineage: Bacteria > Pseudomonadati > Pseudomonadota > Alphaproteobacteria > Hyphomicrobiales > Rhizobiaceae > Rhizobium > Rhizobium sp. BK181. Next base: position 222,251 of record NZ_JACHZA010000003.1, on the reverse strand, counting down.
CCCGGCGACTTGCGTGCAGCGGCGCGCACGAACGACTGCGCCCGGCCCACCGCGTCGACGGCGATGCCATACCACACGCTGCTCCACAGGAGGTGCGACGATGCCAGCATCGATTGGGCTGCAATCTCCGCAAAGGGCTTCGGCAGGATTTGCTCGGCCGGCGCCTCACCTTTGAAGAGAAAGCCGTCCGAGCACGTGCCGCGCATGCCGAGGGTGTTCCAGGCATGGGTCTTTTCCAGCGCGTACTGCTCCTTGAGGAAAACGGTCAGGACCTGGTCGGAAGAGGCCGCATTTGCGTGTGCGCGTGACGTGATCATGATCGCATCAGCGTAGGAACCGTAAGATATAACGGTGGCGTCTTTTTCCAGACGGCACGCACTGGCATCCACCTCTATTGCGCAGATGCTATTTCGGAGATTGCCGCCGATGCCGCCTTCCGTCGTCGCAGACGCGATCAACAATTGCTCGCCAGCCACGCGTTGCATGAAGGCCCGATGCCATTCGCTCTCGCCGCCATGCTCGACGAGGCTGCATAGTTTGATGTGATGCATCGCGAAGACCATGGCGGCGGCGGCACAACCCTGTCCAAGCGTCGAGCATAATTCAGCGATCTGAGCGATCGTCGCGCCTTCACCGCCGAGGTGACGCGGGATCTGAATTCCAAAGAGCCGCTCGGCTCTCATGGCCTCCACGGCCTCGTGCGGGAACCTCCCATCAAAATCGACGGAGTCTGCATGCTTTGCCGCGATCGCTGCCACACGGGCGACCCTGGCGGCAAGATCCTCTTGCGCGATTTTGACCGGAAAGTTCATTTAGGCGACCTTCCGGCTATCTTTGATCTGGTCCACCGTCCTCGCGATTGCTGCAATGCTGGCGAAAGACTTTCGATTCAAGAGATTGTCGGGAAATTCGATGTCAAAAGCCTCTTCGATACCAAGCATGAGCTGCACCGAAGCGAAGGACGTCAGGCCGACCGCATAGAGGTCGGCATCGTCGGCAACTTGGTCAACAGAAACGGGAAGCTTTCCGAATTTGACTAGAAGATCACGGATCGTAGTATTCATTATGACTTCTCCAAGATGATCATATCTCGAGTGGCGAAACGGCCTTGTTCTCGGGATAGGCGTAGTCCGGAAAAGACAAAATTCTGCTAAATGACGTAGTTAAAGCGAACTGATCACTTCAGCTAAATTCTTAGAAGAGACGACCACACGAAGCGGAACTTAGTTGATATTTCAAACCCTTGCCCCGATTGCAATCACCGCGCCACGAGAGGGGTCTTCTGACACATTGTTCAGGAACAATACTTCTCTCGCGTTTTTTACTAGACGAGCGGCGGGTACAGGTGCTCGGTCCCGCGATAATCCGAAACCGAATAGCAGCCTTCGCCGATCGCTCTGATCGACTGTTCAGCGATCACGGCTTTGCCATGGCCACCAGGTATGTCGAGTATATAGGTGGGCTGGCAGAGACCAGAAATCCGACCGCGCAGAGCCGCGACGATCCTCTGTCCCTCTTCGATCGTGAGCCGAAAATGGCTCGTCCCGGGAGCCAGATCAGGATGGTGCAGATAATAGGGCTTTACGCGCGTCTCGACGAAAGCCTTCATTAGTTCCGTGAGCACGGCCGGATCGTCATTGACGCCCTTGAGCAGCACCGACTGGCTGACCATGACCACCCCGGCATCAATTAGGCGCGCACATGCCGCTCTTGCCTCGTCTGTCAGTTCGCGCGGATGATTGGCATGCAAAGCCACATAAACGCTCTTGCCACTCGCCCTCAGCGCCGCAATCAGGGCCGCATCGATCTTTGATGGATCGACAACAGGAACGCGCGTGTGGAACCGCACGATCTTGACGTGATCGATCAATGCCAGTTCGCGAAGGATCTCTTCGAGCCGTCGCGGGGACAGGATTAACGGATCGCCGCCCGTCAGGATCACTTCCCAGATTTCGTGGTGGTCGCGAATATAGGCAAAAGCTGCCGACATTGCCTCGGAGTCCAATGTCCCCAAGCCTTGTGGACCAACCATTTCGCGTCGAAAACAGAAGCGGCAGTAGACCGGGCACACATGCACGGCTTTCAACAGCACGCGATCCGGATACCGATGAACGATGCCTTGCACGGGACTATGGGCCTCGTCGCCGATCGGATCCGCACGCTCTTCAGACGCAACGATCAGCTCGGCCGCGTCAGGAACGAACTGCCGGGCAATCGGGTCGGCGTCATTCGCAGGATCAACCAGACCCACGACCGTCGGCGTCAATGCAATGGCGTACCGTGCGGCGACATCCGCCAAAGCGTCGCGGTCTCTTTCGCCGAGCAACCCGGCGCGTTCGAGACCCTCGACGGTCTTGATGGCTGTGTTGCTGTTCATGTGCCGTACTCCGCGACCGGCGCCCATAGCACCTGATCGATCCGTGACGCCCCGGTTGCCAGCATCACCAGCCGATCGAAGCCGAGCGCGATGCCACTTGCCTCCGGCATTTTGGCGAGCGCCTCCAGGAAATCCTCGTCGAGCGGATAGCGTTCGCCGTAGATGCGAGCTTTCTCGGCCATCTCGATCTCGAAGCGGCGGCGTTGTTCTGCCGAATTGGTGAGCTCCCCAAAACCGTTCGCGAGCTCAACGCCGCAGGCGTAGACCTCGAAACGTTCGGCAACCCGGGGATCGCTCGCGGAAGGACGCGCAAGCGCAGCTTCCGATACTGGATACTCGTCCAGAATCGTGACGCGGCCAAAGCCTAGATGCGGTTCCACCTTTTCAACCAGCACGCGGCTGAACAAATCCGCCCAGCCGTCATCTTCGGCAACGCGCATGCCGGTCCGCTTTACCTGGTCCGCGAGATGCGCCCGATCCGTCGCGCCGTCGGTCGAAACGGACGCCAGCAGATCTATGTCAGCGTAGCGGTCGAAGGCTGCGGCAACGCTTAGCCGGTTCGGCCCCGCGAACGGATCGCACTCGCTCCCTCGATAGGTGAGCCGCGTCGTCCTCATGGTTTCTGCAGCAAGGGCCAGAATGCGAACGCAATCCATCATCAGACTCTCATAGCTTTCGCCCACGCGATACCATTCAAGCATGGTGAATTCCGGATGATGCAACGGACCGCGCTCGCGGTTGCGATAGACGTGAGCGAAGCAGGCGATGCGCTGTTCTCCGGCCGAAAGCAGTTTCTTGCAGGCAAATTCAGGCGAAGTGTGCAGATATAGCGGCGCTGCTGTCTGGCCGTCAGTCGTCAGCGCTTTGGTGGCAAAGGCGTGCAGATGCGCCTCGTTGCCTGGCGACACTTGCAGCGTGGCAGTGTCGACCTCCAGAAAGTCCTCGCTTAGGAAATAGCCGCGCAGGGCCGTCTGGATCGCATTCCGCCCGAGCAGGAACGGGCGGCGGTCCGCATGCACGCTCGGCGTCCACCACGGCGATACTTTGGCGATCGAGGGTTTCATTGACATCGTCCTGACCGGTCTATCCAACGCCGGGGCTGGCTATTTGCCGGATTTTAGGTTAGTTGCGCCCCCAAAGAACAATCAGTTGCGTCTCGGAGGCCGTATCGACAGTCCTCTACGACGCCAAAAGCCGAGTTACAAGGAAGTCTTAATGGTCAAGGTCATCGCCTCTTCCGTCCGCAAGGGCAACGTTCTCGACGTAGATGGCAAACTCTACGTCGTTCTGACTGCCCAGAACTTTCATCCGGGCAAGGGCACGCCGGTCACCCAGGTTGACATGCGTCGTATCGTCGACGGCGTAAAGGTTTCCGAACGCTGGCGTACGACCGAGCAGGTCGAGCGCGCCTTCGTCGAAGACGTGAACTTCCAGTATCTTTACGAGGACGGCGAGGGGTTCCACTTCATGAACCCGGCGACCTATGACCAGGTGGTCGTGAACGATGAAACGATGGGCGATCAGAAGGCCTACCTGCAGGAAGGCATGACCTGCATCCTGTCGATCCATGAAGGTGTTCCGCTAGCCCTCGAGCTGCCGCGCCACGTCATTCTCGAAATCACCGAAACCGAACCGGTTGTGAAGGGCCAGACGGCGTCGTCTTCCTACAAACCGGCAATGCTTTCGAATGGCATCCGCACCTTGGTACCCCCGCATATTGACGCCGGCACGCGCGTCGTTATTGCAACGGAAGACAATTCCTACGTCGAACGCGCCAAGAATTGATCGATCGACAGCCGTGAATTAGAGGTCGCGTTTGCAGCGCGGCCTTTTTCTTTCTTACGGCTTTCGCCAAATAAAAAAGCGCCGGTCTAGCCGGCGCTTTGAACTTTCAAATCATGCCCAGCAGGGCAGCCCGGCCTAGTAGCGCGGGCAACGGGCCTCGTAGCGACGGCCATACCGGTCTCTGTAGACGCAGTAACCGCGACGCTCAACGGACTGGCCGATCAATGCGCCAGCAAGACCGCCGGCTACGGCACCAATTGCTGCCCCACCCCAGCTGTGGCTTACAGCACCGCCAATAATGGCGCCGCTGCCTGCACCAATCGCGGTTCCCTGTTCCGTCGCCGTACAGGACGCAAGCGCGCCAACCAGTGCACCAATAAGCACAATCTTTTTCATCATGACATATCTCCCAGATTTTTCCGTCGCTTAGATACGACCGAGCAACACAAGAATAATAATAATCACGAGAACTAGCCCTAAACCTCCGGAAGGTCCATAGCCCCAGCCGCGGCTGTAACCCCAATTTGGTAGAGCTCCGATCAAAAGCAGAATAAGGATAATGAGAAGTATGGTTCCAAGCATGGTTCAAGTCCTCGACGTCATTACACCAGGAATGGACCAGAAACACGCATCACCGATTTTTGTTCCGCGTGTATCAAATGTTTAGCTTTGGCGGCAAAAACATACGAACCACATCGTTTTCTGTCGCTCCATGGAATGCAAGTAACATCGCGAAAAGGCTCCGGCAGAAATTCGCCTTAAGATTTTCGACAAAGGCAGTTGACAGAATGAATGCAAATCGAGCCACACGCATGACGTGAATTATCCGATTCAGCATCTTGTGGGAAAAAGCGATTCAAAATCAATACTTAGCCGTGAACAAACACTGAATCAGCCGAAGTCAGCGATTCGTCTCCGATTCGTTCTCAAGCTGTTCCGAATCGGAAAACGAGCAATCTGCAAGCTATTCGCGCAACAGAAACTGCGGAGGAAATTCAAATCAGCCCTTGCCTTTGCGACAACGGCTGTCCATGTGTTGTCTGCTTCGGAGAGGAGCTGACTTGATCTGAGGCTCCCCGGCCTCATCTGCAGGACTATGACACTGACATCGCAGCCGATGATACTGAGTGGACGCGGGGTAACCGCGGTGCTCGGGCCAACCAATACCGGCAAAACGCATTATGCCATTGAGCGCATGGTTGCACATGGCACCGGCGTGATCGGCCTGCCGCTGCGACTGCTGGCGCGTGAGGTTTACACGCGCGTCGCCGAAAAGGTCGGAGTGCAGAATGTTGCACTGGTGACGGGCGAGGAGAAGATATCGCCTCCCAATGCTCGCTTTTCGGTCTGTACGGTCGAGGCCATGCCACGCGAGACTAAGGCAGCGTTCGTCGCCATTGATGAAGTTCAGCTCGCTGGCGATCTGGAGCGGGGGCATATCTTCACGGATCGTATTCTGCATTTGCGCGGTCGCAACGAAACGCTGCTGCTTGGCGCCGGTACGATGCGACCGATCTTGCAGCAACTTCTCCCTGGGATCACGGTGGTTGAGCGACCCAGGCTTTCCCACCTTTTCTACGCTGGACAGAAGAAGATCACGCGCCTGCCGCAGCGCTCGGCAATCGTCGCCTTCTCGGCTGATGAAGTCTACGCGATCGCCGAATTGATCCGCAGACAGCGCGGCGGAGCGGCCGTCGTACTTGGCGCCCTTAGCCCGCGCACGCGCAATGCGCAGGTAGCGCTTTATCAGGCTGGAGACGTCGAGTATCTGGTCGCGACCGATGCGATCGGCATGGGGCTCAATCTCGACGTCGACCACGTCGCCTTTGCTCAAGATCGCAAATTCGACGGCTATCAGTTCCGCAACCTGAACCCCGCCGAACTCGGGCAGATTGCAGGCCGTGCCGGCAGGCACGTTCGCGACGGGACGTTTGGCGTCACAGGCCAGGTAGATCCCTTTGACGAGGAGCTGGTCGAACGCATCGAAGGCCATGAGTTCGACAATGTGAAAGTGCTGCAATGGCGCACGAAGAACCTCGATTTCGCTTCCATTCACGCGCTACGCACAAGCCTCGAGACCGGACCCACTGTTCCCGGCCTGACGCGCGCCTTGCCTGCGGTCGACCAGCAGGCGCTGGAACACCTGTCGCGCTACCCGGAAATCATCGACCTTGCAACCAATCCATCGCGCGTCGAGAAGTTGTGGGAGGCCTGCGCGCTTCCGGACTACCGGCGCATTGCGCCGGCGCAACATGCCGATCTGATCTCGACCCTCTTTTCCGATCTCGTTCGCTATGGCACGGTAAACGAGGACTTCCTCGCCGAGCAGGTCCATCGCGCGGACCGAACAGACGGCGAGATTGACACGCTTTCGGCGCGAATCGCGCAGATAAGGACTTGGACCTATGTGTCGAATCGGCCCAATTGGCTTGCCGATCCGACACACTGGCAGGAAAAGACGCGGGAAATCGAAGATCGATTGTCCGATGCGTTACATGAAAGGTTGACGAAACGCTTTGTTGATCGCAGGACATCTGTGCTCATGAAGCGCCTGAGAGAGAATGCGATGCTGGAAGCTGAAATCAGTGTAAATGGCGATGTCTTCGTTGAAGGACATCATGTGGGGCAGTTGTCGGGATTCCGGTTCACGCCCATTTCGGGAGCGGAAGGGCCGGACGCCAAGGCTGTTCAGTCTGCTTCGCAAAAGGCGCTCGCTTTGGAATTCGAGGCACGTGCCGCGCGCCTCCATGCGGCCGGCAACGGCGATCTCGCGATCAGCTCCGACGGCGCGATCCGTTGGTTGGGCGATCCGGTAGCGCGCCTTGCGGGCAGTGATCATGTGATGCGCCCGCGCGTCATCCTGCTCGCCGACGAGCAGCTGACAGGCAATGCGCGAGACCACGTGGCAGCCCGTATCGAGCGCTTCGTCAATCATCACATCAGCACGGTTCTGAAGCCGCTCGACGATCTGTCGCGTGCCGAAGACCTGCAGGGCCTGGCAAAGGGTCTGGCGTTCCAGCTCGTCGAGAATCTCGGCGTCCTGTTCCGACGCGACGTGACCGAAGAGGTGAAGTCACTGGATCAGGATGCGCGCGCCTCGATGCGCCGCTATGGCGTCCGGTTCGGCGCCTATCACATCTTCGTCCCTGCCCTTCTGAAGCCTGCTCCAGCCGAACTCATCACGCTTCTCTGGGCGCTGAAGAACGACGGTCTCGACAAGCCCGGCTACGGCGATCTCATTCCCGTTCTCGCTGCAGGCCGCACGTCGGTGGTGACAGATCCAGCTTTCGAGCGCACCTTCTACAAGCTGGCTGGCTTCCGATTCCTTGGCAAACGCGCAGTTCGCATCGACATCCTGGAGCGCCTTGCGGATATCATCCGCCCGTTGCTTCAGTGGAAGCCTGGCCAGGCCAACCGTCCTGAAGGTGCATATGACGGCCGTCGCTTCACGACAACGACCGCCATGCTTTCGATCCTCGGTGCAACTCTCGAGGACATGGAAGAGATCCTGAAGGGGCTCGGCTATCGCGCCGATGCCGTAAAGGCAGAGGAAGCAGCAGCTCATCTGTCGGTTCAGGACGCCTCGACAGCGCCGACGGCCGAGACCGCAACTGAAGAGAGCGCAGAGAAGGCCGATCACGACGATGCCGACAGCGCGTCGGAGGAGCCTGCCTCGGAGGCTCCCGCCGTTGAGGTCGCGGCTGAAGAACAGCCGGTTGCCGCAACGTCGGAAGAAGCAGAGGAGCCGAAGCCGGTTCTTCTTTGGCGCCTCGGTGGTCGTACGGACAATCAGCGTCAGGCCCGCAGCCCGGGTGGCGAACGCCGCGGCGGCAACAATCGCGGCCAAGATCGCGGAAGTGGCCAGCGTCGCCAAGGTGGCGAAGGTGGCGAGGGCCGTGACGGCAACCGCCAGCATCGCGGCAAGGATGGCGGTAAGCCGCAACAGGGACGGGGCGATCGTAACGAACAGCGCGGCGACCGTCAGGACCGCGGCGATCGCAAGGACCGCAACAACAACCGCGGCGGCCCGCAGCCGTTGCGCTTCGAGGCAAAGCCCCCACGCAAGGAAAAGCCGATCGATCCGGATTCTCCCTTCGCAAAGCTCGCTGCCTTGAAGGAGCAGATGAAGAAGTAAGCGCATGGGCGGGGAGACACAGCCAGGAAGCGGTTCGCGGCAACGCATCGACAAGTGGCTGTTCTTCACGCGCATGGTGAAATCGCGCTCGCTGGCACAAAGCCACATTCAATCCGGACATGTCAGGATCAACGGCGAGCGCGCCCTCCAGCCGAGCCAAATGGTCAAAGCCGGCGACAAGATCGAGCTGGCTCTCGAGCGGCGCGATATTGTCCTTGTCGTCAGGTCGGGCGGCGAGCGGCGTGGTCCTTACGAGGAAGCTCGGCTGCTTTATGAGGACCTGACGCCTCCGCCCGACGAGACAAAACGCCTCACCCCTTATGAGCAGGCAATGCGGGCCACAGGGGCGGGACGACCCACCAAAAAGGAACGTCGTGCAATCGACAAGCTGATGTCGGACGAGGATTAGAAAACTCTATCCGAACTGCCGGGTTTTGCGATTTCTTTATTCTTGAAATCCTCAGGCAAAGCCGGTACGTCACAATCAACTTGCCGGATAGCATGAATGCCTCTCAAGCATCTCACTGCTTCCTTTCCGGTTGGGGAAAGGCGCGACGTTCCAGGTTGCCCGGCCCCATTGTATGGAAGTCCTGGAGTTCTTCATGACCTATGTCGTGACCGACAATTGCATTCGCTGCAAATATACCGACTGCGTGGAAGTCTGCCCCGTCGATTGCTTCTATGAGGGTGAAAACTTCCTCGTCATTCACCCTGACGAATGCATAGACTGTGGCGTTTGCGAACCGGAATGTCCCGCCGAGGCAATCAAGCCTGATACGGAGCCGGGCCTCGACAAGTGGCTCAAGGTCAACGCCGAGTATGCGAGCATCTGGCCGAACATTACGGTCAAGAAGGACGCCATGCCCGAAGCGAAGGAAATGGACGGCGAGACCGGCAAGTTCGAGAAGTACTTCTCTGAGAAGCCCGGATCGGGTGACTGATCCTTCATTCTCGCTACTAGGGCCTGAAACCGGGTTCAGTGAGCCAAAAAACGCCTGAAGTGTGTCCGCCGCATATGGGTGTCATGTGTTGCGCGCATGACTCAGGCGCAGTAAATTATTGATTTCCTCATATTTTTGTGATAGCTTTCGGACACTGATCCATTTGCGGCATGAAGCATGCCCAAACCACCACGAAAGCAAAACAAATCCAAAAACGCGGTTTCCGTGACATATCAACGCCTTGAGCCGTGAGGTTCCAAGCTTGTGCGCATGGATATGTTTGCTTTTATCCGGTGGGACCAGAAGTAAGTCACCCGACGGATCTGACCGTCTCACCCGGGCCTGACTGACCCGGCTCCGGCTGCAGCCGGAAGCGTAACAGGGAGTGTTTGAATAGAATGACGACCCAGCAGAAAAAACCTTCTTCCGCACGTCACGGCTTCAAGACCGGTGAATCGATCGTGTACCCCGCACATGGCGTCGGTACCATCAGCGCTATCGAAGAGCAAGAAGTAGCAGGCATGAAGCTTGAACTTTTCGTTATCGATTTCGAGAAGGACAAGATGCGCCTTAAAGTGCCGGTCGCCAAGGCCATGAGCATCGGCATGCGTAAGCTCTCCGAAACCGATTTTGTCGAGCGTGCATTGAAGGTTGTGCAGGGCAAGGCGCGCGTTAAGCGTACCATGTGGTCCCGTCGCGCGCAGGAATATGATGCAAAGATCAATTCCGGCGACCTCATTTCCATCGCTGAAGTTGTCCGCGATCTTTATCGCGCCGAGAACCAGCCGGAGCAGTCCTATTCCGAACGCCAGCTTTATGAAGCTGCGCTTGACCGCATGGCACGCGAAATTGCTGCGGTGAACAAGATGTCGGAAACGGAAGCTGTCCGCCTCGTAGAGACCAATCTCAACAAGGGGCCGAAGCGCGGCAAGGCGATCGAAGAAGACGAATCTCAGGACGAAGCTGCATAAGCTCCCTGTTTTTCCTGCAAAAAAACCCGGCCTTGTGCCGGGTTTTTTTTGGAACTTTTTCTCTGCTGGCACGTTTCAACAATGTAGCTGCGGACCGCGTCGGGAACTGACATCACCCTCGAACGCTCGCATATCTGTAAACGTTCGATGAGGAGCGGATCATGCTTTCCACGTTCTGCCTAGCGGGCAACTTGAGGAACTTGATCCCACCCCGCTGTACTACCGGCGCATAACCCTAAGCTAGGGCCCCATCTGGAAACGTCCAGAGTTCGGGGCCTTTATACGTTCAAGACATGAATTTGGTCTGGGCAGCGATGTCCGGAAGCAAGAATTCTTTGCCCTTTTTTGGCGTCACGCCTGAATTCAGGAGACCGATATGAAGAACATGTCTGCAGACCGGCGCATGATTAAAATCGCCATGGCGGCTCCCTACCTTGCTCGCGAAGAGGAACACGATCTCGCAATCCGCTGGAAGAACAATGATGACCGCGGCGCTCGCAATCAGATCGCCATGGCCCACATGCGCCTTGTTATCTCGATGGCAGGAAAGTTCCGCAACTTCGGTCTGCCTATGAGCGACCTCGTGCAGGAAGGTTACGTCGGTCTGCTGGAGGCGGCTGCGCGCTTCGAGCCCGAGCGTGACGTCCGCTTCTCTACCTACGCAAGCTGGTGGATCCGTGCCTCGATCCAGGACTATATCCTTCGCAATTGGTCGATCGTTCGCGGCGGTACGAGTTCGGCGCAGAAGGCCCTGTTCTTCAATCTTCGCCGCCTGCGCGCCAAGCTCGCCAGAGGCGACACGCAGCTGACACTTCAATCCATTCATCAAGAAATCGCAGCAGCACTCGGCGTCAGCCTTTCCGACGTCCAAACGATGGATGCCAGGCTCTCGAGCAACGACGCTTCGCTTCAGGCCCCATCGGTCTCCGGCGATGCGGATAGTGCCGAGAAGATGGACTTCCTCGTCAGCGACGAGCCTCTGCCGGATGAGCAAGTATCGAACATGATCGACGGCGAGCGCCGGCGCAACTGGCTCGCTTCTGCTTTGAAGCACCTCAATGAGCGGGAGATGAAGATCATCAGCGCTCGGAGGCTTGCTGAAGATGGCGCGACGCTCGAGGAACTCGGCGCAGATCTCGGCATCTCCAAGGAACGCGTTCGGCAGATCGAGAGCCGGGCGATGGAAAAACTACGCAGCGCACTCGTGAGCGCAGACCCCTACATGGCCGCATCGGCCTGAACGAGCTTACTCCCCCAGCGATGGACTTGGCCCGGTGAAAGCCGGGCCTCTTTTTATTCCGCAATAATCTTGACGCGATCGCCGGGAGAAACTGAGGCGCCGGTCGGCAGCGCATTGATAAGCTTGAACAGATCGAGCTTTCGATCCGTACCCATCATCCGTGCAGCAAGCGTCGTGATGTTTTCGCCCGGCCGCACTTTGACCACCCTGACGCGCAACGGCTTCAACGATGCCGTCTCTTCCGGGGTCATGCGACGGAAGCTTGCTCGCAATACGTCCGCCGTCTGCTGCAGAGCGGCACTACCTTTCGGCACGGCTGTCAGGAACCGGAAAATCTGAGCATTGTTACGGATCACCGTGACGTCGAAGTCCCAGCGATCTGCGCTCGCCCGCGCCGTGGCAGCCTCCATTCCATTGATCGTGGTCTGCTGAATGGTGGAGGGATCGAGGCCAGTAACCCACCCGCTCGAGATATAGTTCGTGAGGCTCTGGTTCTGATTGTCGGCCACGCCGTCAAAACGGATCGCAACATCGCCGGGCCCAGTCGCCATGACCGCCTCGACCTTGTTGTCGATCTTGAAATCAGGCGGCACGTCGAAGCGAATGCCAAGCCCGCCGTGCAGGAAGGTCTGCCCGCGCACATAGCCTTCCTCAGGGCTGTCGCCGTATAGCAAGCCGTCGATGCCGTCGAGATAATAGTCCCTGCCCGTATCGCCGACCTTGCCCTCCTGACCGAAGGCTCGCGCATGATCGCGCGCCAGTTCGATGCGCTGGGCGGAATTCGGATGGCTGGATAGGAAGTCGAGGCTCTGGTCCGCCTCGGGGTCGACAGACATGAAGCGGCTGTAGGCGGCCATGGAGTCCAGGAACCGCGCGGCGGCGTAGGGATCATACCCTGCTTCCCCGAGCATCCGGACGCCGATAACGTCGGCCTGCAATTCCTGCTGTCGCGAGAAAGCTGCCAATCGCAGCTTGCCGCGCGCCAGCGCCTGCTTGCCGGCAATATCGCTCGACAACACCTCGGCTACGACGCGGCTGGCGATGACTTCTGCCTCCTCGCGCTTCTGCCGTTCGATGCCATGGTTTGCCGTGACGTGACCCATCTCGTGCGAGAGAACCGCGGCAACCTCAGATGCATCTTTGGCGAGCGCCAGCAAGCCACGCGTCACGTAGAGATAGCCCCCGGGCAGGGCAAACGCGTTGATGGCCGGGGAGTTCAGGATGGTGATGCGGTAGGATTGGCTCGGATTCTCGGAGACAGCGGTCAGCGCCCCCGCGATACGGGCAACCAGACGCTCGGTCTTCGCATCCTTATACTCACCGCCATAGCTCGCCACGATGCGCGGATGCTCGCGCGCACCCATGGCGGCACGCGGATCATTCTTCTGCACCTCGTCGACAATCTGCGGATTAGAGGACGGCGCAACACTTGGCTGATAGGATTGCTCAAGAATGGATTGGCAACCATATAGCGCCATGCTTGTCGCACAGACGACCGAGGCTCGCCGTACCAGACGGCACGCCGACGAGAGCACATCACTGGAAGGCGCGGGGAATTTCCACGTCGGCATACTGTCCAGTCTGGCTCTCCAGGTCATCTTGCTTGTCGACCGGTTCGCTTCCGCGACCCGGTCGGTCTCATGGTGATTCAACAGGCGTCCGTCCCCGTCCTTGCACTGCACAATCGGGGACACAAGTCTTTGCTGTAACTGATTTCCGCATCGGTTGCATAGCGAGACTCTAAGTAAATGTGGCGCCGTTGTATTTTAGCAAGCCTAACGTGCTTTTGAGTTTCCTCGGTCGCCTCAAATTATGGCGAAAGTGCCGTTGCAACCGCCAGATTCGTTAACTGCGGAGAAATTGCGTCAATCCGGGATGATCCTGGCGGCCAATAAATTCATCGATTGGGGCGGCTACCGCGATCCTGCCGTTCTCAATGAAAAGACCAAAGTCTGCGATGCGTTTGACTTCGTCCGGATCGTGCGACACGACGACGACGGTATTGCTCGTCTCGCGATGCATGTCGAGCAGCAACGCCGCCATTCCATTTCGCAAGCCGGGGTCAAGCGCTGCAAAAGGCTCGTCCAGCAGGAGCACCGGCCGGTTGCGAACTAGCGCACGTGCAAAGGCCACCCGCTGCCGTTCCCCGCCGGAAAGCGTTCCCGGCATTCGTCGTTCAAACCCGCGGAGCCCGACCTTTTCAAGCGAAGACGTGATCGATTGGCGGTCGGCAGTCGTGAGCTTCATCGACGGGTTGATGCCAAGGCCGATGTTGGTAAAGACATCGAGATGCGCGAACAGATTGTTGTCCTGAAAGACGAGAGAGACGGCCCGCCGGGCCGGGTACTCGCTGGTCACATCCTTCCCCGCGATCAAGATCTGCCCTCGCTCAGCCACATCAAAGCCAGCCAGAAGATTGAGGAAGGTTGACTTGCCGGCACCGGACGCGCCCGTCACAGCAATCACAGCACCGACAGGAAGCCGGCAATCGAACTGAAACTCCTGCACGCCAAGTTGGAGACCGACGTCGCGCATCTCGACCGAGAACCGCGGCTCAACCATGGAAAGCCACCTCTCGCCGCGCTGGCCCCATGGTGCCGGCGATTGTGAGCAGCAGGCAGAGGATGCCAAGGATCAGCGCTAGACCATCCGCATCGTTCGTCCGGTAACTCCCCATGCGGCTATAAACGAGCCAAGGCAACGTGACGAAACTGTCCGAGCCGAACAACGCGACGGCGCCAAGATCGCCGAGCGACAGCGCCATCGCAAACGAAAATGCCGTGAGCACTGGTTTAATCAGGGCTGGCATATCGATCAGGCGCAGCCGCATCCAGCCCGAGACACCAAGACTCGCCGCAAGTTTCTGCGTTCGGCGCTTGTGGACGATGAAAGCCGGCTCGAGGACACGCATCACAAAGGGCAGGGACATCAAAGCGTTGATCGCGACAATCAGCAGCGGAGCCACGGCGCTGGCGTCACCGAAGCTTCTCAGCGCTAGAAACCAGCCCGTCGCCAGGACGATCGGCGGCACGAGCAATACCAACGATGATGCGCCACCCATGGCGGCAAAGAACGCTCCTGCGCCTGAGATCCCTGAACGCCGGAGAAGCGCCGCCCGGCGCGCACCCACCAGCATCATCGAGATAAGTAAGGCGATAGTGGCCGCAGAGATCGAGATGGCAAGACTGGTCGCAGCCGACTGCCAGAAAATGGGTTCACTGAGCAGCTTCATGAGATTGGACCGAAGGCCAGCCAGAAGCACCGACATCAGAGGTAAACCAAGGAACAGAGCGGCGAACAGCAGGATGCTTCCATCCACGAGCCGCGCTCCCAACAGCCTACCATCCGGGCGCCTGATCGCCTTTCCGACAGTCATCCCTTCATCCCCGGACGCAGGAAGACATGACAGCGCCCCAAGGACGACCGATGTAAGGGCGATCTGCAGCAGGGAAAGCGTGACGGCCCGGCCCGGATCAAAATCAAAACGCAGCGACTGATATATGGCAACCTCGACGGTCGTTGCGGCCGGCCCGCCACCCAGTGTCAGCACCAGTGTGAAGCTCGTGGCGCAGAGCATGAAGATCAGGCCGGCTATCCCAGGAATGACCGAGCGCAGAACCCGCCATTCGATGAAACGGAAAATCGAACCGCGCCGCATGCCGAGACCACTCGCCATCAGCCAGTATTCCGCTGGCACCCGCTCCAATGCCGCCAGCATCAGGCGGCAAGCCAGCGGCATGTTGAAGAAGACATGCGCCAACAGGATCCCGGAAAGCCCGTAGATGCTGATCGGTTCCGCTATGCCGAGCTTGAGCAGCAGCGCGTTCGTAAGGCCCTGCCGCCCCCAGATGCCGATCAACCCCAGCGCCCCGATTAGGACAGGAAGCCCCATCGGCACGGCCATCAGTCGAATGATCCAGATGCGACCGGGGAAATGCTGCTGACGCGCCAAGGCCTGCGCGACCGGAATGGCACAAGCGATCGAGAGCAGCGTCGAGAGCAAGGCCTGCAACAAGGTGAAACGCAGGACCTGCAGGATATAGGGTTCAAGCACCGCCGTCAGGATGGAGGAAACATCGCTCGAAAGGAGCAAGGCGAAGACTGCAAAGCCGACGAAAAGGGCAATGCCGGCGAGACTCAAAGCCCCACCCAGCACCGCCCGTCGCATCTCAGCCTCGGTCAAAAGCATCAATTCATGCTCATGGCGGCCAGCCACTCATCGACGAAGGCCTTGCGCTTCTCAGCGACTTCATCCGAGCTCATCAGAAAGGTCTTTGATGGATTTACAAGCTTGCCGAACGCATCCGGCAGCGGCTGCGACGTCGCCGAAACCGGCATCATCCAGTTGTTGGTCGGAATCGTATCCTGGAAGCCCGGCGTCACCATGAATTTCAGGAACTCGCGTGCAAGCCCCTTGTCCGGCGCATTCTTCAGCAGGCCCGCCACCTCGATCTGGATGTAGTGGCCCTCTGAAAACGCAGCCGCCTGATAGCGGTCGGTATTTTCCGCGACCATGTGATAGGCAGGCGAGGTCGTGTAGGAGAGCACCATCGGCGCCTCGCCCTTGGTGAAGAGCCCATAGGCTTCCGACCAGCCGGGGGTCACCGTCAGCACCCGCTTCTTGAGTTTTGCCCAGGCCTCAGGCGCCTTATCGCCGTAGACCGACTTCATCCACAGCAAGAGGCCTAGCCCAGGCGTCGAGGTGCGCGGATCCTCAATAACGATCTTTTGCGAAGGATCGCCTTCGACCAGGTCCTTCATGCTTTTCGGAGGATTTTTGATCGTCTGCGTGTCGTAGATGACGGCGAAGTGGCCATAATCATAAGGCACAAATATCTCATCCTTGTAGTTTCCCGGCACCTTGAGCGCACTGACGTCGACACCGCTCGCATCGAAGAGGCCGGTCGCCTTCGCTTCCGTGGTCAGGTTCGTATCCAGACCGAGCACGACATCCGCCTTCGTCGCAGCGCCCTCAAGTTTCAGACGCGATAACAACGCCACGCCATCGGCTACGCTCACGAACTTGACGCTGCAGCCGCAGGTCTTCTCGAATGCTTCCTTGACCTTCGGTCCCGGACCCCATTCGGATGTGAAGCTCTCATAGGTGTAGACTGTGAGCGTATTGTCTGCCGCCTGTGCGCCCTGGCCGGCCAAGCCGATGGTCGCGACAAAGATCGTGGCAAGCAACGAACGGCTCGTGAAGTTGAATTTGAACATGGCACCTCTCCTCTGGTTTGCTTGAAGGGGAAAAGGGCGGTGCCAGATGTCACGCGTCTAATCCCTCCGCCGGTGTTAGCCGGATCAGGTTCCGCGGGTTGGCTTTGAGCCTCTCAGCCGCGCGCCTGATGGCACGGGGCACCCCGTTAGAGCGTTTGAGATGTATCGCCACGCTTGGCGTCTTGCAAGGGGCGGCCTTGCGGCCGCCATCGGCGTTTTACTCCGCGGCCTCGGCGTTGGCGGCCGGCCGCACCTCAACGACACGAGGCAACTGTGTTGGTTTCAGCATCAAGGCAGCGGAAAGGCCAATCAGAGCGATTACGCAGGATGCCATGAAAAGCGGTATGAACGCACTGCCATAGGCTTCGGCAACGGCTTGACGCGCCTGCTCCGGCAAAGCTGCCAGCATCTTTGGAGTGAGTTGCTCGATGTCGGTTACTCCCGGAATGGAAACGCCCGTTTTGCCGAGTTGCGAGCCGACGATCGCGCCGTAAATGGAGATGGCGATCGATGCTCCGCCCATACGCGACAGCGTCACCGATCCCGTTGCGGCGCCGACGTCGCGCGCCGGGGCAGCATTCTGGACGCCGATGACCGGAACCTGTTGTGCAAGACCGACACCGAAGCCGTGGAGGGCCATCACCGCCCCGATCAGCAGGACCGGTGTTCCGACATGAACCCGCGTCAGCAGCACAAACGCAATGGCGCTGCAGGTCAGGCTTGCGATGGCGAACGGCTTGTAGCGACCAGTGATGGAGATGATGCGGCCTGCCGAGAGTGACCCGCAAACGATGCCGCCGGTCAGAAGAATAAAGAACGCTCCAGCCGCCGACGGCGAAAGACCGGTCGTCGTTTGTAGGAACAACGCGAAATAATTGACCATCCCAATTCCAATCGCGCCGCTCATGATCGACATGATGAGCAACAGGCTGAACGTCGAATTGTGAAATAGAGACAGGGGAACAATCGGCTCTGCAGCGCGGCGCTCGACGAAAATCCAACCGATGGCCGCAGCTACGCCGAGCGTCATGATGGCCAGGTTTTGCGGAGCAAACAGCGAGCCGAAGACCTGAGCGCCGTCGGCGGCCAGAACGATGCTTGCCGTCGTCAAGGCGAGCAGCAGGGCGCCAGCGTAATCGATCTTCGGGCGGCGGTTTGGTTTCCGGTAAGGTAGCATCAAAGCCAGGCCGACAAGGACGACGAAACCGATCGGAACGTTGACAAGGAAGATCGAGCGCCAGCCGAAGAGATCGCTCATTGCGCCGCCAAGGACAGGCCCGATGGCGCCCGATGCCATCAGCACGAGGCTGGAATAGCTCTGGTACCGCGCCCGTTCCCGCGGCTCGAACAGGTCCGCGTTGACGGCAAAGATCGACACCATGATACCGCCGCCGCCAAGTCCCTGCAGCACGCGGGCAGCAATCAGCGTATTCATCGATACAGCCAGTCCGCAGACGGCCGAGCCGACGGTGAAGATCATGATCGCGGCCATCATCACATATTTGCGGCCGAAGAGATCGCCGAGCTTGCCGTAGAGAGGCATCACGGCGCTTACGGCGAGAAGATAGGCTGAGCCGACCCAACTGAACCGCTCGAGGTGGCCGAACTCGCCAACGATCGTCGGCAGAGCCGTTGCGACGATCTGATTGTCGAGCGTCGCCATGAACATAGCGGCCATCAGGAAAAGGAAGAGAATGAACCGCCGGCGATGATCCGTCACAAGCGGCGCAGCGGCAATTTGAGTGTCCATAAAGCGTCGTTCCAAATGATGAGTTGATCTTGTTATGTGCTATCAGCATATAATTGTCAATGTCATGCGCTTGACTTCGGCATATTCTCAATCGACGCGTGGCGTGTTATGGTTTCGGAATGAATGAGAGCCTGATGAAACTGAACGACCCTGACGCGAACGAAGACGCCGGCATTTTGCGCATTGGTCAAAGTATGACCCGCATGCGCCTGATGACCGGACGTCGGTTGATCGGGCGGCTCGCCATCCAAACCGTGGCGCCCGGTCTTGAGCTATCGCACCTTGACGTACTGGACGCAGTACGACGCGCTCAGGAAAGCGGCGACGTGACGGTCGGGACGATTGCCGAGATGATGCGGATCGACCCGTCGCGCGCAAGCCGCATCGTCGCAGAGATGGTGGGGCGGAACATCCTGCGGCGAAAGGCATCTCAGGCAGATGCGCGGCGGATTATCGTCGTGATGACGCCACTCGGACAGAGGTTGCTGTCGGAAATACGTGCGCAGAAGCTCTCATTCGTTTCCGAGGTGGTCAAAGACTGGAAACCCGAAGAGATCGAGGCGTTCGGAGAACTGTTCGAGAAGTTCATTTCCGGCTTCGAGAGTGTTTTTGAGGCACGCGTCAAGGATATCGCAGACGAAGCCTGAGCGACGGCCCTTTCCCTTCCCCCCTGCTTTGCGCTATGGGCAGTGCCCATGAGCCAATCCACCTTCACCATTCTGCTTGGCGGCGAGCTGCAGATAACCGATCGCCTGCGAAATGCCGTCTCTGGCAGCCGTTTCATCGCCGCCGACGGTGGTATGCGTCACGCAGCAGCACTCGGCGTCATCCCAGAGCTGTGGGTCGGTGATTTCGACTCGACGCCCCCAGATCTCGAGGGTGCCTTTCCCGACGTGCCCAGGCAACCTTATCCCGCTGCGAAGGCATCCACCGATGGCGAGATTGCGGTTGCGGAAGCGATCGCCCGCGGCGCGAAACGTCTTGTATTGGCCGGCGCCCTTGCGGGCGAGCGTTCCGACCATGCCATCCAGCACCTGCTCTATGCCGTCAGCCTGGCAGAGCAGGGTTACGATATGCTCCTGACATCCGGCGGCGAGGAGGCCGTGCCGCTGATTTCAGGCGCAGTCGAACTGGACCTGCCGCCTGACAGTCTGTTTTCTGTTCCCGGCTTTAGCGAGCTTCGCGGCCTGACAATCGAGAACGCGCGCTACCCACTTGCCGATTTCCATTTGCCCTTCGGCTCGTCACGCACCATTTCCAATGTCGCGAAAGGCAAGGTGCGCCTTTCGCTCGAGAGCGGCCGCGCCATTGTGCTCGCGCGCCCCTACGATCTTTCCGGAGTCTGATCTTTGGCGCCCCCCATCCTGAAACTCGACGACGTCTTTCTCAGCTTCGGCGGCACGCCGTTGCTCGCCGGTGCCGCGCTGCAGGTCGAGCCCGGGGACAAGATCTGCCTCGTCGGCCGCAACGGCTCCGGAAAGTCGACGTTGCTGAAGATCGCTGCCGGACTCGTCGAAGCGCAGTCGGGAGAGGTGTTCCGCCATCCTTCGTCAACCGTGCGTTATCTCGAACAGGCGCCCGATTTTGCCAGCTTCAAGACCGTGCAGGCTTATGCCGAGGCCGGCCTCGGCCCGGGCGACGATCACTACCGTGTCACCTATCTGCTCTCGCATCTCGGCCTCACCGGCGAGGAGGATCCCAAAAACCTGTCAGGCGGCGAAGCGCGTCGTGCAGCGCTCGCGCGTGTGCTTGCGCCGGAGCCCGA
Organism: Rhizobium sp. BK181; assembly: GCF_014193305.1. Lineage (NCBI taxonomy): Bacteria > Pseudomonadati > Pseudomonadota > Alphaproteobacteria > Hyphomicrobiales > Rhizobiaceae > Rhizobium > Rhizobium sp. BK181. The sequence continues at coordinate 202,070 of NZ_JACHZA010000003.1, read as the reverse complement.
CATCCTCCTCCTCGACGAACCGACCAACCATCTCGACCTGCCGACCATCGAATGGCTGGAAGGCGAACTCCAGAAGAGCCGTAGTGCGCTCGTCCTGATCTCCCACGACCGGCGCTTCCTCGAGAAGGTTTCAACGGCAACTGTCTGGCTCGACCGCGGCACCTCGCGACGGCTCGACAGGGGCTTCGCTCATTTTGAAGCCTGGCGAGACCAAGTGTTGGAAGCGGAAGAGCTTGAGCAGCATAAGCTCGGCAAGGCAATCGAGCGCGAAGAGCATTGGCTACGCTACGGCGTCACGGCCCGGCGCAAGCGCAACATGCGCCGCCTTGGTGAGTTGCAGACGATGCGTTCGCAATATCGTGGCCACAAAGGCCCACAGGGCACCGTGCAGGCTACGGTTTCGGACGCGCAGGAGTCCGGCAAGCTCGTCATCGAGGCCGAGAAGATCACGAAGACCTTCGGCGACCGGCCGATTGTTACCCCCTTCTCCATTCGCGTACATCGCGGTGATTGCATCGGTCTCGTTGGCCCGAACGGCGCCGGCAAAACCACGCTGCTGAAGATGCTGACCGGCCAGCTGGCGCCGGATAGCGGCACCGTCAAGCTCGGAACCAATCTGGAGATCGCGACGCTCGATCAGAAGCGCGAGGACCTCAATCCGGAAGAGACGCTCGCCCATTACCTGACGGATGGCCGCGGCGAGAACCTCCTCGTCAACGGCGAGCAGCGGCACGTGACCGGTTATATGAAGGAATTCCTGTTCCAGCCGGAACAGGCCCGCACGCCGATCAGGAGCCTTTCGGGCGGCGAGCGCGCGCGGCTGATGCTCGCCCGCATCATGTCGCGCCCGGCGAACCTATTAATCCTCGACGAGCCGACCAACGACCTTGATATCGAGACGCTAGATCTGCTGCAGGAAATCGTCGCGGGCTTCCCCGGCACCGTGATCCTCGTCAGCCACGACCGCGACTTCCTAGACCGCACGGTGACCTCGACCATTGCACCTGCTGTGCCGGATGCGCCGGACGGTCGCTGGATTGAATATGCAGGCGGCTACTCGGACATGCTCGCGCAACGAAAAGGCGCCATCGAAGAGCGAAGAAAGGCCGAAAAGGCGGCGGAGCGAGCGAAGCCCCAGGAAACAGCAGCCTCCTCCGAGACGGCAAAAGCAAAGGGCAAACTTTCCTTCAAACAAAAGTTCGCACTCGAGAATCTTCCGAAGGAAATGGCCAAGGCAGAGGCCGAGATTGCGAAACGCGAGGAGCGCATGGCCGACCCCAGCCTGTTCACCAGGGATCCCACAACCTTCAACCAGCTTGCGGCGGAGATGGAGAAGCTCCGTGGCAGCCTGACGAAGATGGAAGAGGAATGGCTGGAGCTCGAGATGCTTCGGGAGGAATTGGAGGGCTGAGCCTTCGCGCCCCTTCGACCTGATCGCACTGTATCTGCGTAACTTGATTTTCACGTTTCATTGATTCGTCAGTCCGCGATTGGCAAGATTAAGCTTGCCTATCCGCAACTTGCACGAGGCAAGGAAGCACATCATGCCATACATTCTCAAGACATCGACCGCGCTCATCTGGGCCGCGGGTTTCCTAACTATTGCATCGCACTTAGCGCTTGCGCAGGAAGCGCAGCGCGTGCGTGGAGCCATTGAGAGCCTGAACGGCAACACGCTGGTGGTAAAGACGCGAGAAGGCACCGAGCAAACGGTGACATTGAAGCCGGATTGGAAGGTCCGCGGCATCAAGAAAGCTTCCGTCGAAGACATCAAGCAGGGCGATTTCGTTGGCGTTGCGTCGCTGCCGAGAGCCGACGGCGGCGACGGCGCTCTTGAAGTGCTGATCTTCCCGGCCGCAATGAAGGGCACCGGCGAAGGCAGTCGCCCCTGGGACCTGAAGCCAAACAGCACGATGACCAACGCCACCGTCGCGAAGGCCGTCAAGGCAGTCGATGGCCATACCATCACGCTCACCTATCAGGGCAAGGAAAAGACGATATCCATCGCCGATGATACACCGATTGTCACCTTCGCTCCGGCTGACAAGGCCGACCTCGTCGCCGGCGCGCGTGTGATCGTGATGGGTCAGAAGGCACCTGACGGGACAGTGTCCGCCACAAACGTAACGGTCGGCACAAACGGCGTCGTCCCGCCGATGTAGGTCGTCAGACGACGGGCGCGGGCGCGTTTGCTGCTTTTGTCACCACCTTCGCCTCCGGCTTCGCGTGCAAAGCCTCCAGATGCAGCACACGAGGCTTGAAGGTCTCGACGTATGTGTCTGACCGGCCGATATAGATCATCGCCGCCTCCGGCATGGACGCAAGAACCTCCATCATTGTGGACTGCCATTCCGGCTCCATGCCTTCCAGCACTTCATCGAAGACAATCCACTTCGGGCGTACAAGAAGCAAGCGCGCGAAGCCTATAGCCCGCTGCTCATCGGAATCGAGCAGCTTGTCCCAGCGGGCTCGCGTATCAAGTCGGGAAACCAGATTGTGAAGGCCGGCCCTCTCCAATGCCACCACGACGTCGGCATTCTGATAAGTCTCCACGGGCTCCGGAAACGCTAGCGCTTCGCGAAGCGTGCCGCCCGGGATGTAGGCCGACTGCGGGACGAACAGCATGTCATCCGCGGGCGGCAGGCCGATCTTGCCGCCACCGCAGGGCCAGAGTTCGGAAAGCGCAAGGAAAAGCAGCTTGCGGTTCACGTTGTGATCGCCGTTGATCATGATCTTCTCACCGGCCTTGATCGTCACCGCGCCTTCCTGGATACGGAAGCCACCGCACTGGTCGATCTCTTCGCCGATCTTGGCGGCGATCCGGACATGATCGAGCGTCAGAGTTCCGGGAGGATTCCGCTCGTACTTGATCGTGCCCCTCATGTTGATCTCGTCGTTCATGCTGGTAAGAGCCTGACGAAAATCGGTGACACGCATCAGCGTGGCACGCCATTCGGCAATGGGACCGAAGTTCGCGACATACCAGCGAAGGGCGGTGTTGACCTGGTTGAAGGCGCCGACCGACACCATCAACTGCCCGAACGTCAATCCGCCAGAGAAATAGGCCGGTGCTGCGACGATGATCGGGATAACAACGACGAGCCAGCCGTAACCGGCCGATACCCAGGTCAGATTGACATTGGCCATCGCTACCCGCTTGATAACGGTGAGCACCGCACTGATGTCGGTATTGATACGCTTCTGCTCGTTTTCTTCCCCTCGAGCGACGGTGATAGCCGGCATGTTCTCGTTGGCATGCATCAACGCGAAGCGCAGTTCCGCCTCCTTCGAGAAGCGATCCGCGTTCAGCTTTACAAGCTTGCGACCCACCAGCTGGCTGAGAATGGATGCGGATGCCGCGTAGAAAATGGCTGCCCAGACCATATAACCTGGAATGGAAAAGGAATGCGCGCCGAAACGGAAGACAAAGCCGCTGGACAGGTCCCATAGCACGCCGATGAAACTGATGAGCAGGATCGTCGCTTGCACCAGCCCGATCATGAGGCTTGTGGTGCTTTCAGCGAGGTTGCGCGCATCCTCATGCAGACGCTGATCGGGATTGACGCCGATCAGGCCGCTGGCCGAGAGACGGAGAGCACGCTTGCGCTGAAGCCACTGGCTGACTAGGTCCCGCGTCAGGCCCTCGCGCATGTAGACTGCGGTCATCTGATTGAGCCAGGCCTGCACGACGTTGAGCAGCAGCAGAATGCCCGCAATCACCGCGAAGACCTTCAACTGATGGAAAAACCCAGGCAGATCTCGTCGAGCGATGCTGTCGTAAAACGGGGCGTTCCACTGGTTGAGGATCACGGTCGCATAGGCAGTGGCGAGAATGATGCCAATCAGCGCCGGCGCGATCACCAGCACCTTTCCTCGCACCGGTGAATGCCAGAAAGCCGAGAACATCACCTTCAAGCGATAGCCCAGGCTCAGGTCGTACCCTACTCTGTCCTGCCCTTGAATGCTTGGCCTGCCTTCGAGGTCATCTGCCATTACGCGTCCCTAGCCGTCATTCTATTTCAATAACCATGGTGACTCCCCGTGTCCACCAACAGATTCTAGCAGTCATTAACGCGGCAGTGACTTCACATCGACCCATCCATTCGTTTAGGCAATTGATTCGCTGAAGGACTAGCGCTATTTAAAACGCTCCGTGGTGATTTGGCCGGCCGGCTTGCAGCCACGTTAAAGAAGTTGCTAAAGGGCCGCGTGCGGACCGATAGCGATGTATTCGTTGTTTTGATCGAGTGACCGCAATGCCCATCAAGATCCCCGATACCTTGCCTGCGTTCGAAACCCTGGTTCAGGAAGGCGTGCGCGTGATGACCGAGACGGTGGCGATCCGTCAGGACATCCGGCCGCTGCAGATCGGCCTGCTCAACCTCATGCCGAACAAGATCAAGACGGAGTTGCAGATGGCTCGCCTGGTCGGCGCCTCTCCGCTGCAGGTCGAGCTTTCGCTCATTCGCGTCGGTAATCACAAAGCAAAAAACACCTCGGAAGACCATCTTCTCGCCTTCTATCAGACGTGGGAGGAAGTGAAGCACCGCAAGTTCGATGGCTTCATCACTACCGGCGCGCCCATCGAGACGCTGCCCTACGAGGATGTGAACTATTGGGGCGAAATGCAGCAGATTTTCGACTGGACGGAAACCAATGTCCATTCATCGATGAACGTCTGCTGGGGTGCGATGGCCGCCATCTATCACTTCCACGGTGTTCCTAAGTACGAACTCAAGGAGAAGGCTTTCGGCGTTTACCGCCACCGGAACTTGAAGCCATCGTCGGTCTACTTGAACGGTTTCTCGGACAATTTCGAGGTTCCCGTTTCGCGTTGGACCGAGGTTCGCCGCGACGATATCGAGAAGTCGGAGAACCTGGAGATCCTGATGGAATCCAGCGAGATGGGCGTCTGCCTCGTGCATGAGCGGAAGGGCAAGCGGCTCTACATGTTCAATCACGTGGAGTATGATTCAACGTCCCTGTCCGACGAGTATTTTCGCGACGTGAATGCCGGCGTGCCGATCAAGATGCCGCACAACTATTTCCCGCATAACGATCCCTCGCTGACGCCGCAGAACCGCTGGCGCAGCCACGCTCATCTGTTGTTTGGCAACTGGATCAACGAGATCTACCAAACCACCCCTTACGATCTCAACGATATCGGCAAGGACGCCTAAAGCGTGCCGGCGTTAGCACAACGCTGAAGAAGTGCGGGCAAACTGAAAGTATTACTTTTTTGCGGCACACCCGTTGCGGTTTGCGGCAAATGGGGGCACGTTCCTGCCTCACTTGAAGGTATATCAGGACAGTCGCTATGGCGGAAATGTTGAAACGGGAAGTTTTCGGGCAGACCAAATCGGACGAAACCGTCCATCGCGTTGAGATCAAAGGCGGTGGGTTGACGGCCAAGGTTCTAACCTGGGGCGCCGTTATTCAGGATCTCCGCCTCGACGGCCACGAGGCGCCCCTCGTGCTCGGCTTCGACGACTTCGACAGCTACCCGACTCACTCCTCCTATTTTGGTGCGACACCAGGCCGCTGCGCGAACCGCATCGGTGGCGGCAAATTCACCTTGGACGGCGTGAAGTATCAGCTCGATCTCAACGAGAAGGGCGTGACGCATCTTCATGGCGGCAACGGCAATATCGCTCAGCAAAACTGGACAATCGTCGAGCATGACGTCGACCGTGTCGTCCTGAAGATCGTCGATGTGGACGGGCGCGCCGGCTACCCCGGCAATTGCACCATCCAGGCCACGTACCGGGTCCATGGCGACGGCGAACTGTCCGTCATCTACGAAACGATCAGCGACCAGCCTACGATCGCCAATGTTTGCCAACACACCTACTTCAACCTCGACGGCCGTGACGATGCACTCGGCCACGACATCATGATCGCGGCTGACGGCTATCTCGTCACTGATGAGCTGCAGGTTCCGACGGGAGAAATCCGATCCGTTGCCGGAACCGTCTTCGACTTCCGCGAGATGTCCCCGATGAAGCGATTCGACGGCAGTGAGCAGGCGCTCTACGATCATAATTTCTGCCTCTCCCAGGATAGAACGGCGAAGCGGTCTGTCGCGCTCGCCCGCAGCCTGAATTCAGGCGTTTCGCTGGAGGTGCGCACGACGGAGCCCGGCGTGCAGTTCTATGCCGCCTTCAAACTCGATGTGACCGTTCCCGGCCTTGATGGGCGCAAATACGGCCCCTTCGCCGGCTTCTGCCTGGAAACGCAAGTCTGGCCGGATGCAATCAACCATCGGGGGTTCCCCAACGCTGTTTTGCGCCCTGGCGAAGTGTTGCGTCAGGAAACGGACTATATTTTCTCGAAGAGCTAACGCGCGCTCCCTGCCCGACCAAAGAAAACCCTCACAGGCCGCCTGCGAGGGTTTTTTCTTTTCCAGCTGATTTTCGATCTTGTGATTGGTTCTAAATAGGTTCTATTATGGCGACATGGATAGAACCAGTCTGATGGCGGAACTGAAGAGCCGTGGCCTGCGCGACGAAGCGCTGACCGGACCGCTCTACAAGCGGCTGGGGCAGGCCCTGACCGGCCTCATTCAGGAAGGATTGTTGAAGCCTGGAACGGCCCTGCCTGGCGAGCGTGATCTGGCTGAAGCGTTGAAGGTGGGGCGCGTGACCGTTCGGACCGCCTATCGCGACTTGATGAATTCAGGCGTGCTCGAGTCGCGACACGGAAGCGGCACATTCGTCTCCAGCAAAGTCGAGCGCATGGAGCAGTCGCTATGGCGACTTTCCTCGTTCTCCGCGGACATGCGCTCACGCGGACGCGCGCCGGCCGCAAGGATCTTGTCGCGGACGGTCAATACGCCATCTCCTGAAGAAGCGTTCCTGCTTGGCCTAGGGCTCGACGAACCCGTCCTTCGGCTTGATCGTCTGCGCCTTGCCGACGGGCTGCCGCTGGCCATCGAACGCGCCGTCGTGCCGATAAAATTCCTTGGTGAAAATGGTGGCGGCGAGGGGTCCCTTTACGAAGCGCTTACGGCAAGCGGTCACCGCCCCGTTCGAGCGCTGCAGAGGCTGACGGCGGTCACTCTCGATCCGTCGTCGGCCGCTGCACTGCACGTGAATGCCGGTGCGCCAGCGTTGCTGATCGAACGTGTGTCGCGCTTGGAAGACCAGCGTGTCGTCGAATACACCCGCTCCCACTATCGTGGTGATGCATATGATTTTGTCGCGGAATTAAGAATTGGAGATGACTTATGAGTGAAACCCATTCGCTGATGTTGCGAGAAGCCGGCCAATCGCCGGAGGTCGTCGCAACACTGCTCCAGAACGAAAAGCCTGCCTTTGACGCAATTGCGAAGCTGTTTGCATCGGGCGCCCCGAGCGTCGTGACCACAGCAGCGCGCGGATCTTCGGACCACGCCGCGACGTTCTTCAAATACCTGTTCGAGATCACCTGCGGCGTGCCGGTCGCTTCGATCGGTCCGTCGATCGCATCAGTCTACGGCGCGTCTCTGCATCTGAAGGGCGGCATTCACTTCACGGTGTCGCAATCCGGAGCAAGCCCCGACATCATCGCTTTGCAAGAGGCTGCGAAGCATGGCGGCGCAACGACCATCGCCGTCGTTAACGTCACCGACAGCCCACTCGCCAAGCAGGCCGATATTGTGCTCGGCCTCAACGCAGGCCCGGAAAAGAGCGTAGCGGCGACCAAGTCCTTCATCGCCTCGGTCGCCGCCCTTTCCGGCGTCACCGCCGCCATCAGCGGCAAGCGCGATCTGCACGCCTCGCTGGAAAAGCTGCCGGACGCCCTTGAGGCGACCAACGGAATCGATACGAAGGCAGCCGAGGACATTTTATTTGAGGCAAGTTCGCTCTATACGGCGGGTCGTGGTCCCGCCTTCGCTGTTGCGCTCGAAGCGGCACTGAAAGCCAAGGAAACGGCCGGTTTGCATGCGGAAGCCTTCTCGCTTGCCGAACTGATGCATGGTCCGATGCGGCTTGTGCAACCGGGCTTCCCGATTGTCGCCTTTACGCCTGACGATCCGGCATTTGCCAACAACGTCCAGGCGCTTGAGCGGCTACGCAAGCTCGGCGCGACGACCGTGCCGTTCTCCGGCCAGCCGGTCTCCGGTACCAATCTGCAGGTACCGACGACGGGAAGTGGCCTGCTCGACCCGCTCGTTTCGCTGCTGGTCTACTACCGCCTGATCGAGTCGGTAACGCGCCGCAAGGGCTTCGACCCGGACAAGCCGGCCAACCTGCTCAAGGTCACGGAGACGATGTGATGGTTCGCAAGATCTTCTCCGGCGCGCGGATCTTCGACGGTCAGCGCTTTCACGACGACAAAGCGCTCATCATCTCGGGCGGACGCGTCGAGGCCATTGCAGCGGCAGGTGAACTGCCGGAAGGCGATCACATACGCTTCGACGGTGGTGTGCTTTCCGCAGGCTTCATTGACGCACAGGTGAATGGCGGTGGCGGCAGGATGCTCAACGACGAGCCGTCGCCCGCCTCCATGTACATGATTGCCGACGGCCATCGACCTTACGGAACGACCGCTCTGCTACCGACGCTGATCACCGATACGGCGGATGCAACGGCGGCAGCGATCGAAGCGGCCAAGGAAGCCGTCAAGACGAACCGCGGCGTCGCGGGCCTCCACCTCGAAGGTCCACACCTGGCACCGGCGCGCAAGGGAGCCCATCTTGCCGAGCTTATGCGGCCGGTCGAAGAAAAGGACGTGAAAGCCTTCATTTCGGCCAAGGAGGCTATCGGCACCCTGTTGGTAACAATGGCTGCTGAACAAGTCACCGCGAAGCAGGTGCGCGAACTCAGCGAAGCCGGCGTCACCATCAGCATCGGCCATTCCGATTGTTCCAGCGAAGCAGCAGAGACGCGCTTTGATGCCGGCGCGCGCGGCGTCACCCATCTTTTCAACGCCATGAGCCAACTCGGCCACCGAGCGCCGGGCCTCGTCGGCGCGGCGATCGATCATCCTTCGGTTTGGTGCGGCATCATCGCCGATGGCCATCATGTCGATCCGAAGGCGCTTCGGACTGCTCTTCGCGCAAAGCGCGGCGAAGGCAAACTCTTCTTCGTCACCGACGCGATGTCGCTGGTTGGCTCCGAGAAGGACTCCTTTACACTGAACGGCCGTACCGTCCGGCGCGAACGCGGCGGCTTTTGTTCAAAACTGGTCCTATCGGATGGCACGCTTGCCGGTTCCGACGTCGATATGGCGTCCACCATCCGCTATGGCGTGACCTATCTCGAACTGACACTCGCGGAAGCGCTTCGCATGGCGACGCTTTACCCGGCGCGCTTCCTCAACCTTGAAGGCTACGGCCACCTTTCGCCCGGCGCCCGGGCCGATCTGGTGCACCTGACCGACGCCCTGGAGGTTACGCGGACCTTCATCAGCGGCGAAACAGCCTAGAACTCGAGGACATGATGACAGCGATCACCGATGCCTATTTTTCCAACCTGATCGGCCGGCTCGAAACCTTGAAGACCGGTCTCGCTGGGCCAATGGCCTTGGCGGCCGATGCGATCCTGGACGCTGCACGCAACGACAAGCGCGTCTTTGTATTCGGCACCGGCCACTCGCATATGCTGGCGGAAGAGGTGCACTACCGCGCAGGCGGGCTTGCTTTCACCGTTCCGATTCTTGTCGGCTCCGCGATGCTGCACGAGGGCGCGGTAATCAGTTCCGTTTACGAGCGAACAGAAGGATTGGTGCGACCCGTGTTGGAGCGTTATGGCATGCAGCCGGGTGACGTCATTATCATCGCGTCGAACTCAGGCGTGAATGCAGCGCCGATCGAAGCGGCCGACTACGGCCGCGAGATCGGTGCCAAGGTGATCGCGATCACCTCGGTCTCCTATTCCAGTGCCGTCGCAAACGGCCGCCGTCGCTTGGCGGACATAGCCGACGTCGTATTGGACAACGGCCTTCCTCCCGGCGATGCGGTGATTGAGCTGCCCGGTACGGAGCTGAAGGTCGGCCCAGTTTCGACCGCCATTGGTGCAACGGTCCTCAACGCGATCTTGGCTGAGGTGGCCTCGGAATTGGCGAAAGAGGGCGACGCACCGATTTATCTCAGCGCCAACATGCCCGGTGCCAAGGCGGTGAACGAGCAACTGGTAAAGAAGTATCGGCCCCGCAATCCTCACCTCTAGGTCCATCTGACGCCCGATTGTCAACACCACACCGACAGTCGGTCGTCAAAGTTCAATCTACCGCGCCGGAGCGATGAGGCGCATAATTCGTTCAACAACCACGGCGAGTCCATGTCCCGCCGGCTTTGAAAGGAACGATCCGATGGCCGAGATCACCTTGAATTCAGCGGTCGCCATCCACATTGCGGCCGCCTTCATGACAACAGCGACAGCCGCCCTTCGCGGCGAAAACCGCGCTCTGCAGAGGGTACCAGTCTGGGCTAAGGCAAGACGCCACCCAAAGGGCTGAAAGACAGCCAAATAATTCCTCAAATCGGCCCCAATATCGACACCGGCTTGAACGACGAATGCCTCGTGGGGAATTTGGAGTGCAGGGCAATGACCAGAATTATCGGCGCGGCCGCAATGTTGACCATCGTTATGGCGGCCTATGCGGCATACTTGAATCCGTACGATACGCGCAGCCAGCAAGGCCGCTATTCGCAGCAGGTCGAGAGCCACGATAACGGCCTTACGGCGTCCATCCGCTAAACGAACAACTGCCCACCATTGGCGCTAAGCGTCGATCCGGTGATGAAGCCTGCGTCGTCGGAAACCAGGAAGACGACGCAGCGCGCGACTTCCTCAGGTTCTCCGAGACGACCCACCGGAATCTGCGGGATGATCCGTTCGTTCAGCACTTTTTCCGGAACCGCGAGAACCATCTCCGTGCCGATATAGCCGGGGCATATGGCGTTCACGGTGATGTTCTTGGCGGCACCCTCCTGCGCAAGCGCCTTGGTGAACCCGAGGTCACCAGCCTTAGCAGCCGAGTAATTCGCCTGCCCCATCTGCCCCTTCTGGCCATTGATCGAGGAGATGTTGACGATCCGCCCGTAGCTTCGGTCGCGCATCCCACCCCAGACCTGATGCGTCATGTTGAAAAGACCGGTGAGGTTGGTGTTGACGACCTCGTGCCACTGCTGCGGTGTCATCTTGTGGAACATTGCGTCCCGGGTAATGCCGGCGTTGTTGACTAGGACATCGACTGGACCCAGTTGCGCCTCGACCTTCGCGATACCCTCGCCGCATGATGCATAGTCGGAAACATCCCATTTGAAGACGGGAATGCCTGTTTCGCCATGAAAGGCGTTCGCCTTTTCATCATTGCCGGCATAGTTGGCGGCAACTGTATAGCCTGCATTCTTCAGTGCGACGGAAATCGCGGCGCCAATACCGCGCGTACCACCAGTGACAACAGCCACTCTGCTCATGTTCCGCTCCCTCATTTGAAGGCCCCGCTATTTCGCGGGGTTCAGGTTATAGTTGGACTGCCTGCTATTCAAAGAGCTTCAAAACACATTGCGACACCCATGCCGCCACCGATGCAAAGAGTCGCCAGTCCCTTTTTCGCGCCACGACGCTTCATCTCGAAGAGAAGCGTGTTGAGCACCCGCGCACCCGATGCGCCGATCGGATGGCCGATCGCGATCGCACCGCCGTTGACGTTGACGATCGACGGATCCCAGCCGAGGTCCTTGTTGACCGCACAGGCTTGGGCGGCGAAGGCCTCATTCGCTTCGACGAGATCGAGATCACCAACGGACCAACCGGCTTTTTCCAGCGCCTTGCGCGATGCCGGGATGGGGCCGGTCCCCATGACCTGCGGATCAACGCCTGCGGTTGCCCAGGAGACGATGCGGACGAGCGGCTGGATGCCACGACGAGCGGCTTCGGCTTCGGTCATCAGGACAGCTGCGGCGGCGCCATCATTGAGGCCGGAGGCATTCGCCGCGGTAACCGTGCCCTCCTTGTCGAAGGCCGGACGCAGCTTGGCCATCGAGTCCAGCGTCGCGCCGTGCCGGATGTACTCGTCGGCATCGACAGTCACGTCGCCCTTTCGTGTCTGGATGACGTAGGGAATGATTTCATCCGCGAACCGGCCGGCCTTCTGCGCGGCTTCCGCCTTGTTCTGCGACGCGACGGCAAATCGGTCCTGCTCGTCGCGGGAGAGCTGCCATTGGCGCGCAATGTTCTCGGCAGTAATGCCCATGTGGTAGCCGTAGAAAGCGTCCGTCAGGCCATCCTTGATCATGGTGTCGACCATTTTCATGTCGCCCATTTTGACGCCGCCGCGAAGATGCGCGGCATGTGGCGCCATCGACATCGACTCTTGGCCGCCGGCGACGATGATCTTTGCATCGCCGAGGGCGATTTGCTGCATGCCGAGCGCGACGGCGCGAAGACCCGAACCGCAGAGCTGGTTGACACCCCAGGCGGTCGCTTCCTTCGGAATACCCGCCTTCATCGCCGCCTGGCGGGCCGGGTTCTGACCTTCGCCTGCCGGGAGAACCTGACCGAGAATGACCTCATCGACTTCCCCGGCGTCGACACCTGCACGCTCCAATGCGCCCTTGACCGCAGCCGCGCCCAATTCGTGGGCCGGGACAGTCGCGAAGGCGCCATTAAATGAGCCAACGGCAGTGCGGCCTGCACTAGCGATGACGATGGATGAACTCGACATGACAATCTCCTCGTTAACTCCACCAGATTAGAGGAAACTGACAAAGCTTCATCGCCGAGTCAAACGACAAGACTGCGTCATTCAATTTTAGGGATCACTTACGCTGAAGCAAATTATCTCTGCTGTAAAAGGGCTTGCCGCATCGCACAAAGAGATTGTCACCGGGCTTCGTTTGCGTCTACATTCCTAGGTGGAGGAATTTCCATAACAATCAGACGGGCTTCGGGAGACTGATATGGCGAAGAATGACGGGCAGATCGTAATCAAGAAATACGCCAATCGCCGCCTCTACAACACAGGCACCAGCACTTACGTGACACTGGAAGACCTGGCGGAGATGGTGAAGAAGGGCGAGGATTTTACGGTCCAGGATGCGAAAAGCGGCGACGATATTACCCACTCCGTACTGACGCAGATCATTTTTGAGCAAGAATCCAAGACGGGCAACACGCTGCTGCCGATCTCCTTCCTTCGCCAGCTGATCACCTACTATGGTGACCAGATGCAGATGGTCGTTCCAAGCTTCCTGGAACATTCCATGCGCGCCTTTACCGAGCAGCAGTCTCAGATGCGCGAGCAGGTTACGCGCGCCTTCGGCGAAACGCCGATGGGCAAGAATCTGCAACTGCCGATGCAGATGGTCGAAGATCAGGTCCGCCGCAATACCGAGATGTTCCAGCAGGCCATGCAGATGTTCTCGCCGTTCATGACCCCACCGGCCAAGGAAAGCCGTAAGGCGGAAGCAAAGGACATCGACGAGCTGAAAGAACAGCTGCGCGCGCTTCAGAACAAACTCGATAATCTCTAAGCTCAGAGACCGATCGAAACGTCGCGGCCGGCGGTGCGAATAGATACGGCAAAGCCGCCAATCACATCGATCAATGCAATCGTCATCAGGATGAAGAAAACCTGGGTGGCCGCATCCTGGACGAGAAGAAACTCGACCAAGAACGCGATGAAGACAAGCATCGACAACATATGATTTGTCAGGCTGCCGTCACTGCGCGTCGCCTTCAGTATTTCGAAGAACAGCACTGCAAGCGCGACGACGATGAACAGATCGCCGAGCGACATGCTCCACATGGCTCCCGAAATCATGGACAAAACGATAACGTCGTTTTCCAGTGAAGGAAGCCCGCCGCCGCCCATCAGGCCAAGCATCGACATATTGTAAAGAATGAATGGAATAATCATCAGTGGTACGGCATTGAACATATGGCATAGCTCCCCTCAGCCGGAGAATAGTGCCGTAAACAACCGCATCACTTCAAGATATCACGACAATGTATTTGCCGAGTATTTGCTGATCGAAAAAGCAAAAGGCCGGCACAGGGCCGACCTCGCAAGTCCTACGCAGGCAGAACGCCCGTGTATTATGCGCTTTCCTTCGGCGTCAGAACCTGACGGCCGCGATACATACCGGTCTTCAGATCGATATGGTGCGGACGGCGCAGTTCGCCGGAGTTCTTGTCTTCAACGTAGGTCGCAGCCTTCAGCGCGTCGGCAGAGCGGCGCATACCGCGCTTGGACGGGCTCGTTTTTCTCTTCGGTACAGCCATTTCTCTTACTCCACTTCACGGGCAAACACATCCAACGGCCAGACTGGCGGCCGAAACGACGTATCGCGATTTCGGAAATTTTGCGCGCTTATACATGCCTTAGGGGTACTTGACCAGTCCCCAAGCTTATTTTTTGAGATTCCTGCGATTCACGGCTCAGACCTCGTCTTCCTCGACAATCCAGGGCTCGGATCGCGCCGCCTCTTCCCACTTTTTCCAGGCGGGATGCGCTTTGACGGCTGCAATATAACTTAGCGTGTCGCCGGCCGATACTAGGTCATAGACCTCGAAACGATTGACAACTGGCGCGAACATCGCGTCGGCTCCGGAAAACCCGCCAAACAGGAACGGTCCGCCGGAGTGAGCCCGCAAGTCCCGCCAGATCGTCTCGATGCGGGCGACGTCGGCCATGACGCCGTCAGCAAGCGCGATCTTGCCCTTCGGCCGCCGGATATTCATCGGGCAAGCGTTCCGCAGCGCCCTGAAACCTGCCAGCATCTCCATAGAAACGGCGCGTGCAACACCTCGCCTCTCACGCTCCCTCGGCCATATCCCGGCTTCCGGGAAAAGCTCGGCCACATATTCGATGATCGCCAGCGACTGCCAGACACGAACATCGCCGTGCTGAAGCACGGGGACCTGACCGGTCGGCGAGAACTCCTTGAAGCGCGGATTGCCGGCGGCGAAATCGAAAGGAACCAGTACCTCCTCAAAGGGAATGCCGGCAGCCGTCATGGCGATCCATGGCCGAAACGACCAGGAAGAATAGTTCTTGTTGCCGATATAGAGCGTAAGTTTATCCATGGAATCTCCCGTTTACACTACAGGGGCGAACACCAGCCGCTCCTCGAAATGGTTCATATCGTTGAAAGCGCAGAAGGCCGGCAACTTCAAGCGCGGGCGAAAAAGCAGAAATCGTCGCCGGCAGTCCAGTCGCTGGTGGCGGGATTTCCGTTCATCGTATTGAAGCAACGAATGCCAGATGACACTCGTCAACACCAACGACTTATTGCGATATCAATCATAAATGCATCTGATGTAATCGCCCGACCCGCGAGCGCGTCGCTCGATGAGGCCGGCGAGTCGTCGCAATCCCCGACCGGGCTTGCCCGCGTTGCGATCAAAGGGATTGGGGAGCGACACGGCAAGAAGAGCGGCCTGCCGGCTGGTCAGTTTGGATGCCGGCACCTTGAAATGGTGGCGGGCCGCGGCCTCGATGCCATAGATCCCTGGTCCCCATTCAGCAATGTTGAGGTAGATCTCCATCAGGCGCCGCTTCGACCAGATGAAATCCGCCGTCACAGCCAATGGCAGCTCCAACGCCTTGCGCACGAAGGACCGGCTATTCCACAAAAACAGGTTCTTCACCGTCTGCATCGGGATCGTGCTGCCGCCGCGGGTCGCCTGGCCGCTCAGTGTATCCTCGAGAAGCATCTGCATCTCGCCCCAATCGACGCCGCCGTGGAAACAGTATTGCCCGTCTTCCGACATCATCACCGACTGAACCAGAACCGGAGAAACATCATCGAGCGACACCCATTGACGGTCGTAGCCACGCAGCAACAGCAGATCACGCAGCATGAGCGTGGAAACGGGGTGAACGAAGGGCAGCAGATAAAGGACAATCAGGACATAGGGAAGAATGACGAGCGCCGCCAAGGCGACGACGATGCGCATGATCACCGGCCGGCTCTTAAGCCAAAACAACACGTGCCTGTGAAGCGGCACGGTCATGCTTTCCTCTCTCTCCGGCGTTATGTCCAATTCCCCGACCCAGTCTCTTGCCCTTCTCCTCCATACCGTTTGCGAACTGGCATTGCCAGAGACAAAGGAAATCTTCGCCGCGCCATCGACAATTCCGTTGCCAGCAGAAGGCGGCTCATGCCAAACAGCGCGCCATGGACGCAAGCACTGAAACATTCGAAGCCAGATTGACGGCCACCGCGCGCGAAATCGAGGCTGTGCTCGAGACGCTGCTGTCGCCATCCGTGTTGAAGGGCGAGATCGCCCGGCCGGAACGGCTGCGTTCAGCCATGCACTATGCCAGCCTGAACGGCGGCAAGCGACTTCGGCCTTTCCTTGTAGTCGAGGCGGCATCGCTGCTCGGCGGCGACAGGGATGCGGCTCTGCGCGTGGGCGCGGCGCTTGAATGCGTGCACTGTTATTCGCTCGTTCACGACGATCTGCCGGCAATGGATGACGACGATCTGCGTCGAGGCAAACCGACCGTGCACATCGCCTATGACGAGGCGACCGCCATTCTCGCCGGCGACAGTCTGCTGACCTATGCTTTTGACATCATCGCGTCCCCCGAAACCGTCCTGCCGGATAAGGCTAAGGTGACGCTGACGTTGGCGCTGGCCCGCGCAGCCGGCATTGGCGGCATGGCAGGCGGGCAGGCTCTCGACCTGGCGGCCGAGAAACAGGCGCCGGATGAACAAGGCATTGTTACCCTACAGGCGATGAAAACCGGCGCCCTCATCCGTTTTGCTTGCGAGGCCGGCGCCATTATCGCCGGCGCCTCGTCAGAGGATCGCGTGCGATTGCGCCAGTTCGGCGAGCGGATTGGCCTCGCCTTCCAGCTTGCCGACGACATTCTCGATCTCACCTCCGATGCCGCCACGATGGGCAAGGCGACCGGCAAGGATGCCGGCCGCGGCAAAGGAACGCTGGTGGCAATGCACGGCATGGCATGGGCGGAAGCCAAGCTTGCCGAGCAGGTGCGCGCGGCCGAAGCATTGGTGGCTCCCTACTCGGAGCGCGGTACCATTCTGGCCGAGACGGCTCGCTTCATCGCCGGTCGAAAGAGCTGAAAAGCGTCACCGAGACAATATTTCCGCCAACACATCGGGCACAGTCACTTGCCGGCTGTCGGGAGCCAAGTCACAAACAGGTGAAACAACTGACCGCCGGGCACAAGAAACGCAGATGCGTGAGATCCTGATCTATTTGCCGCAGATCCTGCCGGCCTATGTCGCCTATCTGATTGCCGTCATCAGCCCTGGCCCGGCGATCATGGCAATCGTGTCGACGTCGATGACGCATGGCCGAAAGGCAGGCATGACGATCTCGCTCGGCATCTTTGCGGGCTCGTTCACCTGGGCTTGTGCTGCCGCTCTCGGCTTGGCAACAATCCTCCAGACCTATGCCATGGCGCTTCAGATCCTGAAGATATTCGGCGGCATCTATCTACTGTATCTCGCATACAAGGCTTTCAGGGCTGTGCGCGGCAACGATGATCTGCCGCAGGCGGTCGTGCAAAAGAGCCTTACGACGCGCGCCCTGTTGCTGCGCGGTTATGGCATTCACGTCACCAACCCGAAAGCCATCTTCGCTTGGCTGGCGATCATCGCGCTCGGGATGCCTCAGGGCGCGCCGGCATCCGTCGCCGGCTTGATCATCGGCATGTGCATGACGACCGGCTTTGCCATCTTCATGGGCTACGCAGTGATCTTCTCGACACCACACGCCTTGAAGATTTACCGCAATCTGCGCCGCTGGATCGAAGGGGCTATGGCCGCCTTCTACTGTGTCGCCGGACTGAAGTTGCTGACCAGCCGCATTTGACGGCTTTCCCCAGCCTCATTCCGCAGCGGTCTTCTGCCCGAAGCGCTTTTCGATATAGTCAGCGACCAATGCTTCGAAGTCCGAAGCGATATTCGGTCCGCGCAGCGTCAATGCCTTGGTACCATCGATGAACACTGGCGCGGCCGGCGTTTCACCGGTACCAGGCAATGAGATCCCGATGTCGGCGTGCTTGCTTTCACCCGGCCCGTTGACAATGCAGCCCATGACCGCAACGTTGAGCGCCTCGACACCCGGATATTTCTCGCGCCAGACCGGCATGTTCTTGCGAATGTCGTTCTGGATGTTCTGCGCCAATTCTTGGAAGACGGTCGAGGTCGTGCGGCCGCAGCCGGGACAAGCCGCAACAACGGGGATAAACTGGCGAAAGCCCATGACCTGCAGCAGCTCTTGGGCAACCTGCACTTCACGGGTCCGGTCACCATTCGGTTCCGGCGTCAGCGATACGCGGATGGTATCGCCGATGCCCTGTTGCAGGACGTAGCCCATGGCAGCCGATGAGGCGACGATCCCCTTGCTACCCATACCGGCTTCGGTAAGACCGAGATGCAGCGCGTGATCGGAGCGTTCGGAGAGCATCGAATAGACGGCGATCAGATCCTGTACCTGGCTGACCTTGGCCGAGAGGATAATCCGGTTACGCGGCAAACCGATCTCTTCGGCCAGATTGGCCGAGATCAGCGCGGACTGCACGATCGCCTCGCGGGTCACTTGGCGCGCCGAAAGCGGCGAGCCGGCCTCGGCGTTCTGGTCCATCAGTGCCGTCAGCAATTCCTGATCCAGCGAACCCCAGTTCACACCGATGCGCACCGGCTTGTCGTAGCGGATCGCCATCTCGATGATGTCGCCGAACTGCTTGTCCTTCTTGTCCTTGAAGCCGACGTTGCCCGGATTGATACGGTACTTCGCTAGCGCTTCCGCGCAGGCCGGATGATCGGCAAGAAGCTTGTGACCAATGTAGTGGAAGTCACCGACGAGCGGCACGTCCATGCCGAGCCGCAACAGCCGGTCGCGAATCTTCGGAACCGCTGCCGCACTTTCGTCGCGGTCGACAGTAATGCGGACGATCTCTGATCCGGCCTTGAAGAGAGCCGCCACTTGGGCGACCGTGGAGTCGATATCCGCCGTGTCGGTGTTCGTCATTGACTGAACGACAACGGGCGCACCGCCGCCCACGATGACGCCGCCAACATCGACGGCGACGGATGCGCGGCGCGGCTTCGGATCAAAATCTGCAGCAGAAGACATAGAGAGTTCTTGAACCCCTGAAATTCGTGTCTTTCAGGTGGATCATGCCTGCTTTGTTGTCAACCCGCCCCGCGCATCACTTTTGCTTGGAGCCGTTCAGTGACCGCCGCCCGATATGCCGTCGGCATAACGTGCAAGGTTCGAGAACAGCAGGACGACAACCAGCAAGACAGGCAAAGCCATGAACACGACGCTAAAGCCGATATGTTCGGCCACGAAGCCGATTGCGGAGGGTGCCACCAGCATGCCCGAATAGCCCATTGTTGTAACAACCGAGAGGCCGATGCCGGCGCGGAGGCCGGGAATATTGCCGGCAGCCGAAAAGGCGATTGGGACCATGTTCGAAATGCCGATCCCGCACAGTGCAAAGCCGAGGATTGCAATTTCCGCATTGGGTGCGAATGCGGCGAGCAGCATGCCTGAGATTGCAAACAACGTGCAGATCCGAAGCGTCATCACGCCGCCAAGCCGGTCGCGAACAAGGTCGCCGCCAAACCGCATCACAGCCATCGTCAGCGAAAACGCCGCAAAGCCGAAGCCGGAAAGTGCCACCGACGCGCCGAGTTCCTGACGCAGGTAGAGCGCACCCCAATCCAACACGGCGCCCTCGGGAACCATCGAGAATAGTGCCATCAGACCAATCAACCAGGGCAGCGGCACCATTGGCAGCCGGAGCTTTTCCTTCTTCTCGTCCGGATGTGGAGGATCTGCGAGGATCATGTTCCAAGCCAGGCCCAGCACGAGCGCTGCCAATGAGGTCGCAATCACCGCATGCCAGAGCACACCAACAGTGGCGATCAGCAAGCCGCCAAGGCCAGCCCCGATCAAACCACCCAAGCTCCAGAAAGCGTGGCACGAGGACATGATTGAGCGCCGCATCGATTGCTCGACTGCAACCGCGTTGGCATTCATGGCAACGTCCATGGCGCCCATGAATCCGCCAAACAGGAAGATCGAGATCGCCCCTGTCACAACATTCGGCGCAAGCGTCAGCGCCAGAAGTGCTGGCAAAAGGCAAACGGCCGCAATCTGCGCGACAAGCTTCGAGCCATAGCGGGCGATTTGTGATCCCGCGATTGGCATGAGAGTAAGCGAACCGACACCAAGAACCAGAATCATTAATCCCAACTGGAACTTGCTGAGTTGCAGGCGCTCAGCAAATTCGGGAATTTTCGGCGCCCAGCAGCCGACGATGAAGCCGTTGATGAGGAACAGCAGCGAAACCGCGACCCGGTTCTTTGTTATGAAGCCACTTCTGACAATCGGTGCCGTATTAACGTGGTTGTCCATTTTTCTTCCCAAAATGTCTCAGCGCCAGCACTCGGACACGACGCGTTGTTGAATGATGCTTACGTTATGCTTCCGGCTACGATCGTTCTGCAGCCATTGTCGCGATAGCGCGCCAACATTTCCTGGTCCGCGTCGCGTTCGACCACCAGGCATTCGCATTGCGCCACCGGAAGCACGCTATGCGGGGCGGCGGTACCGAATTTGTCGGAGGTTGCGGCCACAAGAACGTTCTTGCTTCGCGATGCAGCGAACCGCTTGAATTCCGCGTCTTCGAAGCCGAAGGTTGTTACGCCAGCCACAAGATCAATCCCGCAGGCGCCAAGAATACAAAGATCAGGCGACAGGGCTTCCATGTCGCGCATCGCTTTCGCGCCAAGGGCGCCGCCAACCTGGCGGTCGATCAAGCCGCCGATCAGGATCACATTGACGGCAGGTTTCTCCATCAAGGCAGCGGCGATCGCAGGAGCGTTTGTTGCGGCAGTCAAGGGCAAGTCCATCGGCAGGGCCGTCGCGATTGCGAGGTTGGTGCTGCCCGCATCGAAAAACACCATCGAGCCAGAGGCGATCTGCGACACCGCAGCGGTGGCAAGCGCCACCTTACGATCTCGCGCGATACCCGCGCGATGATTGAGGCTTCCACCGGCAGGAGAAACGGGCAACGCGCCGCCATACACGCGCTCACAAAGGCCGGCGGCTGCCATTTCACGCAGATCCCGACGTATCGTGTCTTCGGACACGCCGAATTCAATCGCAAGATCTGCTGCAAGCACTCGACCTTCGGCTTGCAGCTTCCGCAGGATGACGCTCTGTCTCTCCTGCAGGAGGAGTTCATTCGTGTTCATGCCGACTTCAGCCCGGTTTAGATAAAATCGTTACAAACATGCATAAACGGATACAAACATGCATGCAAGCGTCCGGCCTCAGGTCAGCCTTCACAAACTGAAACATGCCGCGCCGAATTCGTGATAAATGAGAAAAATATTTGCAGATGCCGATTGTCTTTGCAGTTTTCTACGCTTCGCAACAGCGGGCTTTTCTGCGATTTTCGCCGCAGCAAACACTCTGGTGAATTGGATAACAAAATGAACCTCCTGAAGACCATCGCCGCCGCAGCACTGATCCAGGCCGCCGCGCTCCTCCCCGCCGTTGCCGGTGAAAATCTCGCCGCCATCAAGTCCGCTGGTGTCTTCAAGATCGGCACCGAGGGGACTTACGCTCCATTCACCTACCATAACGACAGTGGCAAACTGGTCGGCTTCGACGTGGAGATCGGCGAAGCGATTGCCGCCAAGCTCGGCGTCAAGCCGGAATTCGTCGAGGGCAAGTGGGACGGCTTGATCGCCGGTCTCGATGCGAAGCGCTACGACACGGTCATCAACCAGGTCGGCATTACCGAGGCCCGCAAGCAGAAGTACGATTTCTCCGAGCCCTATATCGCGTCGAAGGCTGTGCTCATCGTTCGCGACGGCGACGACAGCATCAAGGGCTTTGCGGATCTGAAGGGCAAGAAGTCGGCGCAGTCGCTGACCAGCAACTTCGGCAAACTTGCCGAACAGTCCGGCGCTGAACTCGTCGGCACCGACGGCTTCGACCAGTCGATCCAGCTTGTCCTGACCAAGCGCGCAGACGCGACGATCAACGACAGCCTCTCCTTCCTCGACTTCAAGAAGCACAAGCCTGACGCTCCGGTGAAGATCGCCGCCCAGCAGGAAAATGCCGACTACTCCGGCATCATCATCCGCAAGGGCGAGCCGGAACTGCTCGAAGCCGTCAACAAGGCACTGGTCGACATCAAGGCGGACGGCACTTACCAGAAAATCGCCGACAAGTACTTCGGTCAGGACGTTTCCAAGTAACTCACCGCAGCAGGCGGCTTGCTGCCGCCGCCACATCCTTTATATGTGCGTGAAAAAGCGTTCAGCGAAACCTCGCTGGACGCATCTTTCTCTGAGGATTGAACCTTGCCGCACTGGCTTCAACTGATGGCGGAGTCGCTCGGGCCTCTCCTCTGGGCCGGCCTGATCTTCACGATCCCGCTGACGCTTCTGTCTTTCGCATTCGGTCTCATCCTTGGATTGCTGACAGCAATCGGACGCCTTTTTGGACCTGCACCAATCGCCGCGATCGCGCGTTTCTACGTCTGGGTCATCAGAGGCACGCCGCTTCTGGTCCAGCTCTTCGTCATTTTCTATGGACTACCAAGCATCGGCGTTCTGCTCGATGCCTTTCCGGCAGCGCTGATCGGCTTTACGCTCAACATCGGCGCCTATAGCTCCGAGATCATCCGCGCCGTCATCTCGTCGGTGCCTAAGGGCCAATGGGAAGCAGCCTATTCGATCGGCATGAACTGGCGCCAGGCGATGAGCCGCACGATCCTGCCGCAGGCCGGACGCGTGGCGGTGCCGCCGCTTTCCAACACGTTCATCTCGCTCGTCAAGGACACCTCGCTTGCGGCTGCCATTACGGTACCCGAACTGTTTCAGGCCGCACAGCGCATCGTCGCAACCACGTACGAGCCGCTTATCCTCTACATCGAAGCTGCGTTGATATACCTTGCGCTGAGCTCCGTCCTTTCGGCCTTGCAGGTACGCCTCGAGCGCCGCTTCGCACGCTATGGCGGCATGCTGGAGGCAAACGCATGATCGAGCTTTCCCATATCGAAAAGCGCTTTGGCGACGCCGTCATCCTGAAGGACATCAGCATCCGCATTCCCGAGGGCAGCGTCACGGCACTCGTCGGCCCTTCCGGCGGCGGCAAAAGCACGCTGCTCCGCTGCATCAACCTGCTGGAAATCCCAACAGCGGGCACGATCCGCCTCGGCGAGGAGAAGCTGAGCTTTGCACCGGGGCAGAAGACTGCCTGGCAGGCAATCCAGAAGATCCGCCGGCAGACCGGCATGGTGTTCCAGAACTTTCAGCTCTTTCCGCATCAAACAGCCATCGAGAATGTGATGGAAGGCCTCATCACGGTTCTGCGGTGGCCGAAGGAAAGAGCCCGGGAACGGGCAATGGAGCTGTTGACGAAGGTCGGCATGGCCCACAAGGCTGACGCATGGCCCTCGACGCTCTCGGGCGGTCAACAGCAGCGCGTCGCAATCGCCCGCGCGCTTGCCCCGTCTCCGCGGGTTCTTCTTTGCGATGAGCCGACATCGGCGCTCGATCCCGAACTTTCGGCTGAAGTCGTCGATGTTCTCGGTCGCCTCGCCAAGGAGGGAACAACGATGGTGATGGCGACGCATGACCTGCGTCTCGCCTCCAAGATTGCCAACGACGTTGTCTTTCTCGAGGCCGGCAGCGTGGTCGAGACGGGAAGTGCACGGAACATTTTTACCGCGCCAGAGCGCGAACGTACCAAACGCTTCATCTCGACAATTAACGCCGCCCATACCTACGACATTTAGACACGGGCGGTGGTAGAGCGTCAGACTGCGCGGGCAACCTTCAATGCCTTGCCCCACCAGGCAAGCTGGTCGAGCTGGTTCTTGGCGGCCTCGGCGAGGTGAGCGTAGTCGCTCAGGCTCTTTCCGTCCTTGATAACCGACAGGTATTCCGGGAAGGAGATGTGAACGCCGGTCTTCACGGAAACGGCGCTCATTTCGACGAAGATCAGTCGCAATTGCTCTACCGCGCGGGCGCCACCGACACCGCCGTAGCCAACGAAAGCGACCGGCTTGTGGATGAACTCACCGAGGTCGATCGCATTCTTGAGAACGGCAGTCGGGCCGTGGTTGTATTCGGCCGCCGTGAAGATGTAACCGTCGAACTCGCGCAGCTTCTTTTTCCAGCGCTCCGCCGTTTCGTTCTGGGCTTCGGTGGCGCTTGCCTGACCGAGGAAGGACATCGGATAATCCAACAGATCGAGAATCTCGACCTCGAGTTCAGGCCGGCTTGTGGCGATCTCGGCAATCCACTTGGCCGGATGGTCCGCAAAGCGGCCAATACGCGTGCTTCCGACAATGACGGCAATCTTGAGCTTACTCATATCAAATCCTTTTCATGAAAATGCATGGGGCGGCCCAGAGGCCGCCCCATAGTTTGATTCCGATATTCGTCAGCCCGCGTAGCTGACCAACAGGTCCTTGGCGTCGATCTGATCGCCCGCCTTGACGAGCACTTCCGCGATCGCACCGTCCTTTTCGGCATGGATCGCCGTTTCCATCTTCATCGCCTCGATGGAGACGAGAACGTCACCGGCGTTGACCGTCTGGCCCGGCGAGACGAAGACGCGGGAGATGACGCCCGGCATCGGCGCACCGACATGCGCGGCATTGCCGGGTTCCGCCTTGCGGCGGGCGGCGGCACCGGTCGCACCGTGAGCGCGATCCGGAACCTTAATGCGGCGTGGCTGGCCGTTGAGCTCGAAGAAGACAGTGACCATGCCCTGACTGTCGGTCTGGCTCATCGCTTGATTGACGATGACAAGCGTCTTGCCCTTTTCGATGTCGGCAAACAGCTCCTCGCCGTCCGACAGGCCGTAGAAATAAGCCGGGGTCGGCAGGACAGAGACGGGACCATAAGTATCGGAAGCCAGCGCAAAGTCAGTGAAGACCTTCGGGTACATAAGGTAAGAAGCGAACTCGAAATCGCTGACCTCGCGCTCCAGCTTGGTCTCGATCGTCTTGCGCTCGGCATCGAGGTCGGCATCGGCAAGCAGCGAGCCAGGACGCACCGTGTACGGTGCCTCACCCTTCAGTGCCTTCTGCTGCAGTGCTTCTGGCCAACCCGACGGCGGCTGGCCAAGATCGCCCTTCAGCATCGAAACGACCGATTCCGGGAAGGAAACTTCCTTGTCGGCACTGACGACGTCGGCAACCGTCAGGTCTTGGCTGACCATCATCAACGCCATGTCGCCGACAACCTTCGAGGACGGCGTCACCTTGACGATATCACCGAACATCTGGTTGGCGTCGGCATAGGCCTGCGCCACCTGGTGCCAGCGTGTCTCGAGGCCGAGCGAGCGGGCCTGCTCCTTGAGATTGGTGAACTGGCCACCCGGCATTTCGTGCAGGTAGACTTCCGAGGCCGGCCCCTTCAGGTCGCTTTCGAAGGCCGCATACTGATGACGCACCGCTTCCCAGTAGAAGGAGATGCGGCGGATCCATTCCGGATCGAGACCCGGATCGCGCTCTGAACCACGCAGCGCCTCGACGATCGAGCCGAGACAGGGCTGCGAAGTATTGCCGGACAGAGCGTCCATCGCGGCATCGACGGCGTCGACGCCGGCATCAACGGCGGCGAGAACCGTCGCGGCGGCGATGCCCGAAGTGTCGTGCGTGTGGAAATGGATCGGCAGGCTGGTAGCGTCGCGCAGCGCCTTGAACAACACCTTGGCGGCAGCCGGCTTCAACAGGCCGGCCATGTCCTTCAAAGCGATGATATGCGCACCGGCCTTTTCGAGCTCTACGGCAAGGTCCGTATAGTACTTGAGATCGTACTTCGGGCGCGCGGAGTTCAGGATATCGCCGGTGTAGCAGATCGCTGCTTCACAGAGCTTGTTCTCTTCGGCCACCGCATCCATCGAGACGCGCATGTTCTCGACCCAGTTCAAGCAGTCGAAGACGCGGAAGAGATCAATACCGCCGGCAGCGGCCTGGCGGACGAAGTATTTGACGACGTTGTCAGGATAGTTCTTGTAGCCGACGCCATTGGCGCCGCGCAGCAGCATCTGCAGTAGCAGATTTGGTGCCGCCTCGCGGACCAGCGACAGGCGCTCCCATGGATCTTCCGTCAGGAAGCGCATGGAGACGTCGAACGTCGCGCCGCCCCAGCATTCCAGCGACAGCAGATTCGGCAACGCATGCGCGTAGGTGCCGGCAATCCGGGCAATGTCGTAGGTACGCATGCGTGTGGCAAGCAGCGACTGATGGCCATCGCGCATCGTCGTATCGGTCATCAGCACGCGTTTCTCATTGCGCATCCACTCGCCGAACTTCTTCGGGCCGAGCTTGTCGAGAAGCTGCTTGGTGCCGTCGGGAATCCCATTGCCGTTGGTATAGGGGACGACCGGCTCGGCGATGTCAGCCGATGGCTTCGGGCGGTCCTTGGCTTCCGGATGGCCATTGACCGTCACGTCCGCCAAATAGGTGAGCAGCTTGGTTGCACGGTCAGCACGTTTAACCTGCTGGAAGAGTTCCGGCGTCGAGTCGATGAAACGTGTGGTGTAACTGTTATCCCTAAACTTCGGATGCGTGATGATCGCTTCCAGGAAGGTCAGGTTCGTGGCAACGCCGCGGATGCGGAATTCGCGCAGGGCACGGTCCATGCGCGAGATCGCTTCAGACGGGCTCGGCGCCCAGGCCGTGACCTTGACCAGCAGCGGATCGTAATAGCGGGTGATGATCGCACCGGAATAGGAGGTGCCGCCATCGAGACGGATGCCGAAGCCGGATGCCGAACGATAGGCGGTGATGCGGCCATAGTCAGGGATGAAGTTGTGCTCGGGATCTTCGGTCGTGATGCGGCACTGTAGAGCGTGGCCGTTGAGGCGAATGTCCTTCTGCGCGGGCACGCCCGATTCCGGCGTGCCAATCGCGAAGCCGTCAAGAATGTGGATCTGCGCCTTGACGATATCGATGCCGGTAACGACTTCGGTGACCGTGTGCTCGACCTGGATGCGCGGATTGACTTCGATGAAGTAGAATTTGCCGGTGTCGGCATCCATCAGATATTCGACGGTACCGGCGCCGATGTAATTGGTGGCACCCGCGATCTTCAGCGAGTAGGCCGCGAGTTCCTGGCGCTGCGCCTCGCTGAGGTAAGGCGCCGGCGCGCGCTCGACGACTTTCTGGTTGCGGCGCTGGATCGAGCAGTCGCGCTCGAAGAGATGCACGACGTTGCCGTGCGTATCGCCCAGAATCTGGCTTTCGACGTGACGAGCGCGCTCGACGAGCTTTTCCAGATAGACCTCGTCCTTGCCGAAGGCAGCCATCGCCTCGCGCTTGGCTTCCGTCACCTCGCGGGCGAGATCGGCTTCCGAGCGAATGACGCGCATGCCGCGTCCACCGCCGCCCCAGGATGCCTTGAGCATAACGGGATAGCCGATCGCCGCCGCCATGCGAGCGACTTCGGCCATATCATCCGGCAGCGGCTCCGTTGCCGGCACGACAGGAACGCCGACGGAGATGGCGAGGTTGCGCGCCGCGACCTTGTTGCCGAGCTGACGCATGGTATCGGCCGTCGGGCCAATGAAGATGATGCCTGCTTTGTTACAGGCATCGACGAATTCCGGGCTTTCCGACAGCAGGCCGTAACCCGGATGGATCGCATCGGCGCCCGAAAGCTTGGCGACGCGGATCACTTCGTCGATCGACAGATAGCTCTCGATTGGGCCGAGATCACGGGCAAGATGCGGTCCACGGCCGACCTGGTAACTCTCGTCGGCCTTAAACCTGTGCAGTGCCAGTTTATCTTCTTCCGCCCATATCGCGACCGTTTTTATCCCGAGCTCGTTGGCCGCGCGAAACACGCGGATGGCAATTTCCGAACGGTTGGCAACAAGTATCTTGGAAATGGGCAATGCTGTCTCCTCACGGCATCGAAACGGGCAATTGCTGCACCCGCGAAGAGAAGTCTTAACGTGCTGTCACGGAAAGTTCAATTTCCAGAAACGACTCAGATAGAATTTCTCAGACTAGGTGAGGAGTCCGTGACGGAAGGCGACAGCAACGGCGTGCTGTCTGTTTCTTGCCTGCAGCTTGTCTTGCAGGCCGTTCATGTACCAGTCGACGGTGTGATTGGAAATCTTGAGGCGCTTTCCGATCTCAACGGAGGTCATGCCCTCTGCAAGATATTGCAGTATCTCCATCTCGCGGCGCGTCAACCGCGTGTCGATGCCGGAAACTTCTTCGAGCGTGTGCATCTCACCCTTGAGCTCGAGCAGTCGCCAGAACGCTTTTCGCGCTATGGCATCAAACAGTGAGATTTCGACAGGAGACAGATCGACCTGCGTTCCGCCGACGCTCATGGTACCGAGGATGCCGTTTCGACCGTGGATAGGAAAAATGTAGCCGTCCCTAAGCCCATGGCCATGTCCGTCGGCCATCATCTGCTCCATCCGGCGATAGTGCGGATCCTTGCGGAAGGCGGCCAGGCTGTCTCTCCAACGGAACGGTCTTTGCGCATATGCGAGATAGCGAACCGTCGGGTCAGTCAGAACGTATTTCTTCGAAATATAGATCTGCGGCCATTTCTCCGGCCAATGACCAGCAAACATCAGACTGATTGGATCTTCCGTCGCTTTCAGATGTCGCAAAAGGCCGTAGTACTGGAACCCGTAGGCATGGATAACATGCTCCAGTTCGGCGACAACTCCTTCAGGTCTGCGACACTCTTCCAAAACGACAAGCAATTGAATTAAAGAATGAATACTCACGGAAATGCCCCTACCCCAATTGGGCTCCGCGCCGAATGTCACGAACCAGTGGGACGTGCTTGCCTGGGGCCCTTCGACGCAAAGCAAGCGTCAATCTATGGTGTGCCAGCCCGACCCCGAGGCGCAAGCGAAAATTGCGAAAATTGCGATGCGCCCCAAAAAATTTCAGAAGGCCGGCGGAAATAACCGACTGTGAGATCGCCGCTCATGCAAAAGAATCTGGCCATTGTCGCCTGCCTGAACGCTCTGTTAATCGCTGGTTCAGGTATCTTTTTGTAGCGTTGCAGCGTCCCTTATTTCGCACATGCACAAGAGGTATCGCCGTGTCGCTATTCAAGGTCTATGCTCGAGCTTTGCGCTATCTTGGCGCTTACAAGCTCCGCGTATCCCTGGTCGTTATTGCGAACATCGTGCTTGCCGCGATCACGATCGCTGAACCGATTTTGTTCGGTCGCATCATCGACGCGATTTCAGGCAAGGGTGAAGTCAAACCCATTCTTTTCATGTGGGCCGGCTTTGCCGTCTTCAACACCATAGCGTTCGTTCTTGTCGCTCGTGAGGCCGACCGGCTGGCTCATGGCCGTCGCGCCACGCTGCTGACGGAAGCGTTCGGCCGCATTATCTCCATGCCGCTCTCCTGGCATCACCAGCGCGGCACGTCGAATGCGCTGCATACGCTGCTTCGCGCCTGTGAAACGCTTTTCGGCCTGTGGCTGGAGTTCATGCGCAATCACCTGGCGACGGTCGTAGCCATCGCGCTTCTGGTGCCGACTGCGATGTCCATGGACCTGCGTCTTTCGGGCGTGCTGGTTGTGCTCGGCATTGCCTACTGGCTTATCGGTCGTCTCGTCATGAGCCGCACCAAGGACGGACAGGCTTCGGTCGAAAACCACTACCACACGGTTTTCTCGCACGTCAGCGATTCGATCAGCAACGTATCGGTCCTGCACAGCTACAACCGCATCGAGGCGGAAACCAAGGCGCTGAGGTCCTTTGCCGACCGTCTGCTGCAGGCTCAGTATCCGGTTCTCGACTGGTGGGCTCTGGCCGGCGCCATGAACCGCATGGCATCGACCATCGCCATGATGATCATCCTGGTGATCGGTACGCTGATGGTTCAGTCTGGCGAACTGCGCATCGGTGACGTCATTGCTTTCATCGGTTTTGCGAACCTGCTGATCTCGCGCCTCGACCAGATGCGCCAGTTCGCGACGCAGATCTTCGAAGCCCGTTCGAAGCTCGAAGACTTCTATTCGCTGGAAGACTCCGTCCGCGACCGCGAAGAGCCGGCCGGCAATGCCGATATCACCGATGTCAAGGGCGAGGTCGAGTTCCGCAACGTGTCGTTCCGCTTCGGCAACACGGCTCAGGGTCTGCACAACGTCTCGTTCACCGCCAAGGCTGGCCAGACGGTTGCGATCGTCGGCCCAACCGGCTCCGGCAAGACGACGATGATCAACCTTCTGCAGCGCGTCTACGATCCGGACAGCGGCCAGATCTTGGTCGATGGTCATGATACGACGAAGATCACCCGCAAGTCGCTTCGCCGCTACATCGCAACCGTGTTCCAGGATGCCGGCTTGCTCAACCGTTCGATCAGCGACAACATTCGCCTCGGCCGGGAAGGAGCTTCGGATGAAGACATGCGCCGTGCAGCCGAAGCTGCCGCCGCAGCCGACTTCATCGAGACACGTGAGGACCAGTACAACACCCACGTCGGTGAGCGCGGCAACAAGCTCTCGGGCGGTGAACGTCAGCGTGTGGCAATCGCCCGCGCCATCCTCAAGGATGCACCGATCCTGGTGCTCGACGAGGCAACAAGCGCACTTGATGTCGAAACGGAAAACCGCGTGAAGGCCGCAATCGACAACCTGCGCCAGAACCGCACGACCTTCATCATCGCGCACCGTCTTTCCACGGTTCGTGAAGCTGACAAGGTGCTGTTCCTGGATGGCGGCCGCGTCGTTGAAGAAGGTAGCTTCGATGAGCTCAGCCAGAGCAACGGTCGCTTTGCGGCACTGTTGCGCGCTAGCGGCATCCTGACGGATGAAGAAGTTCGTAAGGCACACACGACCGAAGCCGCGTAGGGCTGAACGGATCGTACCAACAACAGCCGGACGGCACTTCGCCGCCCGGCTTTTTTCTTGCCGCTTGAGAGTTCACGCATAATGGAGGCGACATGAAGGTCCTGCGAATCGTAGCAAACATCGAGACCGCCGACCTCTTGCCGCGAAGGTCTTCTATCAGGATATCCTTGGCCTCGACATCCTCATGGATCACGGCTGGATCGCCACCTTTGGCTCAAACCAGTCAATGCCGGTCCAGGTAAGCTTCGCGAGCGAGGGCGGCTCCGGGACGCCCGTCCCGGGTCTTTCGATCGAGGTCGACGATGTCGATGAAGTCTTCGCGGTCATGAGCTCTTCAGCTTTCGAGGTCATTTACGGCCCGGTCGACGAGGCTTGGGGGGTTCGTCGCTTCTATGTGCGCGATCCCTTCGGGACAGTCGTAAATATCCTTTCGCACAGACCATGAGATCAAAAGTCGAGCCGATCCGGCGCCGTCGCACGGCCTCGGCCGTCCCTGCAAAGGCGTTAGACTAAAGTCATAATCCCAAAGCCGCTCTCTGTATGGATGAGCTTTTCTGTCACACTCTCATCAGGCGAACCGCGACCTGGGGTATGCTTTGAGGAGAGCAAGGTCGCGCGCCGCGTTTCACATCGTTCTGTGGAGGACAGAAAATGGCAAATATCGCAAGCGTCGACGGCACAAAAGCCGGTCCGATGACGGGCGACGAGAAGAAGGTTATCTTCGCCTCGTCGCTCGGCACGGTTTTCGAATGGTACGACTTCTATCTTTATGGTTCGCTCGCCACCTATATCGGCGCGACCTACTTCACCCAGTATCCGGAAGCGACGCGCAACATCTTCACGCTTCTGGCCTTCGCCGCCGGCTTTCTGGTGCGCCCGTTTGGCGCGCTGGTTTTCGGGCGCCTCGGCGATCTCGTCGGCCGCAAATATACGTTCTTGGTCACGATCCTCATCATGGGTCTCTCGACGTTCCTCGTCGGTATTCTTCCCGGTGCTGCATCGATCGGCATCGCAGCACCCATCATTTTGATCGGCCTTCGCCTCCTGCAGGGCCTGGCGCTCGGTGGTGAGTATGGCGGCGCGGCAACCTATGTGGCCGAACACGCGCCAAATGGGCGCCGCGGCTACTTCACCTCTTGGATCCAAACCACTGCAACGCTCGGCCTCTTCCTTTCTCTGATCGTCATCGTCGGCGTTCAGTTCCTGATGGGCAAGGAAGCTTTTGCAGCATGGGGCTGGCGTATCCCGTTCCTGCTCTCGGTCGTGCTTCTCGGCGTCTCCGTCTGGATCCGTCTGAAGATGAACGAGTCGCCGGCATTCCAGCGCATGAAGGCGGAAGGCAAGGGGTCCAAGGCGCCACTGACCGAAGCCTTCGGCCAATGGAAAAATGCGAAGATCGCCCTGATCGCGCTTCTCGGCGCAACGATGGGTCAGGCAGTCGTGTGGTACGGCGGTCAGTTCTATGCGCTGTTTTTCCTGCAGAACGTCCTCAAGGTCGATTTGCAATCGGCAAACATCATGGTGGCGATTGCCCTCATCCTCGGCACACCCTTCTTCGTCGTCTTTGGCGGCCTGTCCGACAGGATCGGCCGCAAGCCGATCATCATGGCCGGCCTGTTGATTGCAGCAGTGACCTATAATCCGCTGTTCAAGGCCATGACCTGGACGGCCAATCCGGCGCTTGCCGAAGCACAGGCTTCCATACGGGCCACGGTCACGGCCGACCCGGCGGATTGCAAATTCCAGTTCAATCCGACCGGAACCGCGAAGTTTACGAGTTCCTGCGATGTGGCAACGGCTTTCCTGACCAAGAACTCGGTGCCTTATGACGTCGTGCCTGGCCCGGCGGGGCAGCCCGCAACCGTAAAAATCGGTGACGAAACTATCGCCAGCTTCGATGCCGTCGCCGCCGGCGACAAGGCAAAGGCAATGACCGGCGCCTTTGAAAAAGGCGTCAACATCGCCCTTCATGATGCCGGATATCCGCTGAAGCGCGGAGCCATCAAGGTTCCAGATGCAAAACTGGACGCCTTCATTGCAGCCAACCCGGAGCTTGCTCTCAACGCCGATGCAGTCCGCGCCGGTGAAAAGCAGACCATGCCGGCAGACAAGCTCGTCG
The DNA here is from genome assembly GCF_014193305.1 of Rhizobium sp. BK181. Lineage (NCBI taxonomy): Bacteria > Pseudomonadati > Pseudomonadota > Alphaproteobacteria > Hyphomicrobiales > Rhizobiaceae > Rhizobium > Rhizobium sp. BK181. The sequence continues at coordinate 169,158 of NZ_JACHZA010000003.1, read as the reverse complement.
TCGACAAGCTCCTAACGGCTGATGAAGCGAAGGGCGCAACCGATATGGCGGTCTATAGCATCGCCAATGGCGGCAGCTTTGCGATGACGGCCGACCCGGCCCGCGTCAACTGGATCGGTACGATTGCCATTCTCTTCGTGCTCGTGATCTACGTTACGATGGTCTATGGCCCGATCGCGGCGCTTCTGGTCGAACTCTTCCCGACCCGAATCCGTTACACCGGCATGTCCCTGCCCTACCATATCGGCAATGGTTGGTTCGGTGGCCTCTTGCCCGCAACGGCCTTCGCAATGAGCGCGGCAACCGGCGACATCTACTACGGTCTCTGGTATCCGATCGTGTTCGCTACAATCACACTGGTCATCGGTCTCATCTTCCTGCCGGAAACGAAGGATCGCGACATCCACGCGATGGATTGATCCAGGTAACCGAAATCTGAGAAAGCCCGGCGCTCGCAAGACGCCGGGCTTTTTCGTGTCTGGCCAACCCTAGAGAAGGCGGCTGAGCCTGGGCGTCGGCCAACCATCACGACCGATCGAGAAGACCAGCCCGAAGCGCGCAAACAAAATGGATGTCGCAAAAGCCAACCACGCGCCCAATGCGAGGCCGGCCGCCACGTCGCTGGGATAGTGCACGCCAATGATGACGCGCGTGGCTCCAAGCCAAAGACCGATGCCGATGAAGCCTAGGCGGAATCGTGGAAAGAGAAGCGCCAGCGCCATGAACAGAGCGCCGACGTTGGAGGAGTGGCCCGACGGAAAGCTCTGATGAAGAAAATCGGTACTGAAAGGGACAAAGCTGAAAATGCCTTCCTGATCATAAAGCAGCGGTCGAGCACGCCCGATTGCGAACTTCAGCAGATTGGAAACGATGCTGGCGAACAGAACCGAGAACCCGACATAGGCGGTCATCTGCCAAAAATAGGCGAGCCGGAAACGGCCGCGTACCTTCCATAGTCGTCGACGAACGAAATAGCCGGTCGCCAGGATTGTCAAAAGACCGACGAGGATCCAGACAAGCCTGCCGACGTCAGTGACATCCCCGGCGATCGACACCAGCGGAGGCGAAAGGCTCTTGACTGCCTGCCCCAACGGGCGGTCGAAGACGAAGAAGGCAATGGCAACAGCGTTGATGGCAAAAAGCGCGAAGCCTTTCCAGGGAACCCGACGGTGGATTGAGCGCCGCGCAGCGTAGCGCTTTCGCAAATAGCCCCAGCAGTTCGACTTGCGATCGATGGCTTCGTTCATTCTACTCCCGCTCTTTGCTCAGTGCAGAACGGAAATAGGAACGGCATCACCCGCCTTCAAGCAAAGGCCTTCCGCACCGGGCGATGCGGAAGGCCAAAAGCGTGTTTCACGTGAAATATCAGGCAGAAAGCGCCTTGAATTCGGCGAGGATCGCGTCGCCCATCTCAGTGGTTCCGACCTTCGTGCAGCCTTCGGCCATGATGTCGCCGGTGCGGATACCCTTGTCGAGCACGTTGGCGATCGCCTTTTCGAGGTTGTCGGCTTCCTGCACGAGGTTGAAGGAATAGCGCAGGCACATGGCGAAGGACGCAATCATCGCGATCGGATTGGCAATGCCCTTGCCAGCGATGTCAGGAGCCGAACCGTGCACCGGCTCGTAGAGTGCTTTGCGCTTGCCGGTCTTGGCATCCGGCGCGCCGAGCGAGGCCGAGGGCAACATGCCGAGCGAGCCCGTCAGCATGGCGGCAACGTCGGACAGCATATCCCCGAACAGGTTGTCGGTGACGATGACGTCGAACTGCTTCGGCGCACGCACCAGCTGCATGCCGCCGGCATCCGCCAGCATGTGCTCGAGCTTGACGTCGGAATACTTGTCCTTGTGCGTCGCGGTGACCACCTGGTTCCACAACACGCCCGACTTCATGACGTTGCGCTTTTCCATCGAGCAAACGCGATTCTGGCGCGTGCGGGCCATTTCGAAGGCCACGGCCGAGATACGTTCGATCTCGTAGGTGTCATAGACCTGCGTGTCGATCGCGCGCTTCTGGCCGTTGCCGAGATCGGTAATGGTCTTCGGTTCGCCAAAATAGACGCCGCCCGTCAGTTCGCGGATGATCAGGATATCGAGGCCTTCGACCAACTCCGGCTTCAGCGAGGAAGCGGAAGCGAGCGCCGGGTAGCAGATGGCCGGACGCAGGTTGGCGAACAGCTCCAGATCCTTGCGCAGGCGCAGTAGGCCGGCTTCGGGGCGCACTTCATAGGGAACATCATCCCACTTCGGGCCGCCGACGGCGCCGAAGAGAACGGCATCGGCGGCAAGCGCCTTCTGCATGTCGCCTTCGGAGATCGCGGCGCCATGCGCGTCATAAGCGCTGCCTCCGACCAGGCCTTCGTCGGTGACGAAACCGGCATCCATCGCCTCGTTCATATAGGCAATGATCTTGCGGACCTCGCCCATGGCCTCGGGGCCGATGCCGTCGCCCGGCAGCAGGAAAAGATTGCGCGCTGTCATGAAACCCTCCGCGGAAAAACAAGTTGCGGTTTCTTAGACCTGCAAAAACGGCATTTCAAGCGAGTGCGAGGCCGATTCGGTACGGTTGCGGAATTACGGCCGAGATCCCTCGTTGACCGACCAGCGCAAGCGGGTCCACAAGGAGAGCCTGTATCGCCAAGCTCATCGGGTACCACCATGCCATCTGCACCGCTCCACCTCGACACACCGCTTTTCCGCACCTCCGCCGATTACAGCGCAAGCAACAAGCCGCTCTGGCTGAAGCTTGATGCGCTGCAGCCATCCGGCAGTTTCAAGCTCCGCGGAGTCGGCAGGCTTTGTCAGCATGAAATCGAAAATGGCGCCCGTGAGATTTTCTGCGCCTCCGGTGGCAATGCGGGGATCGCCGCCGCCTATGCCGGACGAGCGCTCGGCATTCCGGTGACGATCGTCGTACCCGAGACGACGTCGCCGGAAGTGCGCCAATCGATCGAGGCGACCGGCGCGACGGTTCTGGTGCACGGATCGGTGTTCGACGAAGCCAATGCCTACGCAATCGAACGTGCGAATGCCAGAAACGCAGCCTATGTGCACCCGTTCGACCATCCGCTTTTGTGGGAAGGGCACGGCACATTGATCGACGAGGTTGTCGCAAAGGGCGCTCACTTTGATTGCGTCATCACGAGCGTCGGCGGCGGCGGCTTACTTGCGGGGATCGTTGCCGGACTTCAGCGAAACGGCTTGTCTGATGTGCCCGTCATTGCCGTTGAAACCGAAGGAGCCGCGTCCCTTCATGCCAGCCTTGCCGCAGGCGAATGCATCACCCTGCCGGCGATTACTTCCATCGCCAGCTCGCTCGGTGCGCGCCAGGTGGCCCGACACGTCTTCAACCTGCCGAAATACCACCCGATCGAGAGCGTGACAGTCACCGACGCACGGGCAGTCGCAGCCTGCATCAAGTTCGCCGATGCCTATCGCATCCTGGTCGAACCCGCTTGTGGCGCAGCGCTCGCGGTCGCCGACGTCCATGCCGATATCCTCGAGCGTTTCAAAAATCCGCTGATCGAGGTCTGCGGCGGCATCGGCGTTTCCATGGAGAAGCTTAGAACCTGGAAAGAGCGCTTGCTGTAAGCCGACCAAAGAAAAAGCCGGGCAAAAGGCCCGGCTTTGACGACTGGTATGTTTTCCAGGACTACGCTGCCCAGGGGCGCGATGCCGTGTTCTTGGCTTCGAAGCTGTCGATCGCCTTGCCCTTCTCGAGCGTCAGGCCGATATCGTCGAGGCCGTTCAGTAGGCAGTGACGCTTGAACTCGTCGAGATCGAACTTGATCGAGCCACCGTCCGGGCCGGTGATCTCAAGGTTTTCCAGATCGACCGTCAGGATCGCGTTGGAGCCGCGCGAGGCGTCATCCATCAGCTTGTCGAGGTTTTCCTGGCTGACCTTGATCGGCAGAATGCCGTTCTTGAAACAGTTGTTGTAGAAGATGTCGGCAAAGCTGGTCGAGATGACGCAACGGATGCCGAAGTCGAGGAGCGCCCACGGCGCATGCTCGCGCGACGAGCCGCAACCGAAGTTGTCGCCGGCAACGAGGATCTTTGCATTCTGATAGGCCGGCTTGTTCAGCACGAAATCCTGGTTCAAGGAGCCGTCTTCATTGTAACGCGCTTCAGCGAAAAGACCCTTGCCAAGACCCGTGCGCTTGATCGTCTTCAGGTAGTCCTTCGGAATGATCATGTCGGTATCGATGTTGACAACCGGCAGAGGGGCAGCAACGCCCGTCAGCTTTACGAATTTGTCCATGGCCTGGCTCCAATGTCAGCAGACGTAGTTTTGTTAATCTGCGTTTAGTCCAGATTTCGATCGAAATGAAGGAAAATTTATATCGTCTGTGCGGCTGCGCGCGGATTCGACGCACAGCCGCCATGGTCGTCATGAGATCAGTTTGCGTTCGCTGGCGCATTCATCGCCCAGAGAACCCCGAAAGGGTCGCGGAGCTGACCGTATCGATCACCCCAGAACATCAGCTGGACGGGTAGGATGACCTCGGCGCCGGCGGCAACGGCGCGGTCCCACCAGAAATCGATGTCGTCGATAACAAGCTGAAGCGTGAAGCCCTGATGCTTTTCAAAGGGATGACCATGCTCGGGATAGGCATCACAAAGCATCAACGAGCTTCCGTTGATGTAGAGGTGGACATGCATCGTCCGCCCGTTTTCGTCAGGCGGGACGACAAACGCCTCCTCAGCACCAAATGCACGCTTGTAGAATTCTGCGGCCTTCAGCGCGCCGTCGACTGTGACATAAGGCAGCAAGCCATTCTTGACCGCTGGCATCTTCATCGTGCCGGTTTCCGTTGCAGTATCCATACTGTCCTCCATGATTTGATTGGTTCGGGTAAAACCCCGACCTTTCAAAGACGCGGGAAGATCAGTCGATCCGACAGCGATGCAAAATTTTTCTGGAAGCGACCTGAGATTAGAGGTCGATGATCGTGCCGCGCCCGTCATTCCAGATGCGCATGTTCTCGCCGGAATGTGGCTTTGCCTTGGCTGTGGCGCGGACCGGCGCCGGCTTCATCTTCAGCGAAAGCGCGCGGCCAACCATAAGCACCGTCAGGATACCACCGACTGCCAGCGTCACGGAAAAGGTGACGAACGCCAGCGCAACGAAGGCGGTGATGCCTGCGAGCAGGAGGAAGACGGAACGAATGCTTTGCATGGTTTTAGACCTTTCTTCGGAAAGGAATGTGGTCCTTCTTTTCTTTCTCTGCAAGGTGAGCATGGCTTTTTGTTGTCTTGCCACCTGTCATAAAGCTTGGCACACATTTGTGATGACCCGCAATTCTCCGACTCGTTCCTTGAACCTGCGCCGCTCGGTGCTGAGCGTCCCTGCCATCAATGCGCGCGCCCTGGAAAAGACTCATGCGCTCGATTGCGACGCCGTCATCTTCGATCTCGAGGACTCCGTGGCCCCTGAACGGAAGGCGGAAGCCCGCGAGAATCTGAACGCCTTTTTTTCGGGCGCTCCTCTTGTGAACAAGGAGCGGATCATCCGCATCAATGCGCTGGATTCCACATTCGGAAATGCGGACATCGAACTGGTATTGGCATTGGAGCCGGATGCCGTACTCCTGCCGAAAGTGGACGAGCCGCAGGATGTGATGTCCATAAGCGATCGGCTCGCCGATGCCGACGCGCCGGAAAGCCTCCGCATCTGGGCGATGATCGAAACACCCCGTGGCATTCTGAACGCGGCCGCGATTGCCGAAGCTGGGCGCACGCCTGGCTCACGGCTCGATTGTTTCGTCGTCGGCCTCAACGACCTGCGCAAGCAGACCGGCGTCCTGCCACAGCCGGGTCGTACCTATCTCGTGCCCTGGCTGATGCAGGTGGTACTTGCCGTGCGCGCCTATGGCCTCGACGCGATCGACAGCGTCTTCAACGATTTCAAGGATGCCGATGCCTTCGATGCCGAATGCGCGCACGCCCGCGCCATGGGCTTCGACGGTAAGATGCTGATCCATCCGGCTCAGATCGAAGCCGCCAACAGGCATTTCGGCCTGGATGAGGCGGCAATTGCCGAGGCGGAGGCGATCATCGCCGCCTTTGCCGACCCCGCTGCAGATGGCCTGAATGTCATCAATGCCAATGGTCGGATGATCGAGCGGCTACACCTTGTCCAGGCGGAAAGTCTGGTTCATAAAGCCCGCCTGATTGCAGAACGCCAAACGGCGAAGTGAAAGACGACTTTAGATGAAGCTTTATCGCCTTCTGACCGGCCAGGATGATGCCGCTTTCTGTCACCGCGTAACCGACGCCCTCAACAAGGGCTGGTCGCTGAACGGCTCGCCGTCGCTGACCTTCAACACCCAGACCGGCCAGGTGATTTGTGCTCAGGCGATCGTCAAGGAAGTCGAAGGCAAGGATTACCACCCGGACATGAAGCTGTCCGAACAGTAAGCGAAGGCTTAGCGTTCAGCCGCCTCTTCGGCGCTCGCCTCGATCCGTTCCATGTCGTCGTCGCTAAGACCGAAATGGTGGCCGATCTCATGGATGAGGACGTGAGTAATGATGTCGCCCAGCGTCTCATCGTTCTCGGCCCAGTAGTCGAGAATCGGCCGCCGGTAGAGGCGGATACGGTTCGGCAATTCGCCGGTTTCCATTGTGAAACGCTCGGAGATGCCTCGGCCTTCAAAGAGGCCGAGAAGGTCGAACGGCGTTTCCAGCGCCATGTCCTCGAACACGTCGTCGTCAGGGAAATCCTCGATCTCGATCGTCAGATTGGTGGTCAGTGAGCGAAACTCTTCCGGCAGGTGGCTGTACGCCTCCATTGCCAACGACTCGAAAGTACTGATCGTCGGAGCGTGGCGATCCTGCCAATTATCGCTCTTGTCTATGCGGGCCATAAAAATTCCCTTCCTTTGCCGCCCATATAGAACCTTTGCGTACGATTTTCGAGAGCGGAATCAAAGGCAGGAATAAATTCACATCGAATGCCTGTTGACTCTTTCGCCCGCCTCTGGAATCCATAAGAACATAACAGGAACATATGAGACTTGGAGAACGTCATGGCACAGTCGGCCGTGACGCGCGAGCGGCTTTTTGCGCTCCGCGAAACCATCGCAAAGCTTGAAGGAAAGCCCGCGCCGGCCTTGGCTGCAGCGCAAGGCGAAGCCTTGGCCGAAAAGGACCTCTCCACCAACAACGACAGTGGCCTGCGTCTTCCTCTTGGAATCCCCGCGCTCGACGAGGCAGTTGATGGCGGCCTGCCGCTCGACGGGATCACCGAGGTTCGTTCCGACCTCTTGCGCGAAGCCGGCGCCGGCAGCGGCTTCGTGCTGGCGCTTGCCGCCATGCTGCAGCGCCAAGTGGAAGAGAGCCACAGTGCTTCGCTGCCGATCCTCTGGATCGCAGACATCGTTTCCACGATGGAAGCAGGCGTCCCCTACGCCGTGGGCCTGCGCGATTTCGGCCTGAAACCTGACCAGTTCTTCTATGCCAGTCCACGCAAGCTTGAAGATGCCCTCTGGCTTGCCGAGGCCGCAGTCGAAAGCGGCGTCTTTCCTGCGACAATTCTGGAGGTTCGCGGCAATCCGAAACCCTTCGGCCTGACGGAAAGCCGTCGTTTGAGCTTGCGGGCGAAAGCATCGAAACGCCCGCTTTTCCTGTTGCGGCAGGCTGGAGAGGAAGAGGCCAGCAGTGCCTACTTCCGCTTCCTTGTGGCACCCGCGCCGGCACAGGCGCGCCCCTTGCCGGATGGCACGATGCTGGGCGGTAGCATCGGCAATCCGGTTTTTCATCTGACCCTGGAGAAGAGCCGCAACCCGGCTCCCCTCTCCTTTCTACTGGAGTGGAACTCTCATGACCGCCGTTTTTTCGCCGTCTCCCGATCAGTCGACCCTCGCCTTCCAGACGAACGCGCAACGCATTCTGGCACTCCACTTTCCACATCTTCCAACCGACCGGATATCAAGAAGGAAATGGGGGCTCTCCTGGCGTTCGCGCGGACGTCCTGAGGCCGCACCGATCGTCTGTTCTAGCCGTCTCAACAATACCATGCGGCTGACAGCGCTGGACGAGGCAGCCGAAACCCTCAATCTCCGAAAGCACATGGGCGTCGCCGAAGCCCGCGCCATCCACCCCACGCTTGATGTGATCGAGGACGACCCGGCCGCCAACCGGCGCTTCCTGGAAGCGATTGCCGATTGGTGCGATCGCTACACTCCGCTTGTCGCTCTCGATGGCGTGGATGGCCTGTTTCTGGACATAACCGGCTGCGCCCATCTGTTCGGCGGTGAGACGACCCTTCTCAAGGATATTCTCGCAAGACTCTTCCAGATGGGAATTGACGCCCGCGGCGCGATCTCTTCCTCACCTGGATTGTCCTGGGCCATCAGCCGTTTCGGCCAAGGCGGCATCATCGAGTATGGAGAGGCCGAACAGGCGCTGGCCCCCTTGCCCGTCGCGGCCTTGCGTCTAGAGGAAGAAACGATAGGAGGCCTGAACAAGATGGGCCTTAAATATGTCGGCGATTTGCTGACCGCGCCGCGCGCCCCGCTCACCCGCCGCTTTGGCGGAACGGTGCTCTTGAGGCTCGATCAGGCGCTTGGAACCGATGAGGAACCGGTTTCTCCACGCCTGCCCGTCGCAAGCCTCTCGGTCGAACGTCGCCTGATTGAGCCGATCGCAGCCGAAGACGATATCCTTGCGCTCACCGATCAGATTGCCGCCTCCCTGAAGTCCTCGCTGGAAGCGCGTGGCGTCGGCGGCCGCATCTTTGAGCTGGTCCTGTTCCGTGTCGACGGCAAGGTGTTCCGCATTTCCGCCGGCACCGCGCAGCCCCTGAGGGAGCCCAAGCGCATCGCCGCCCTCTTTGCCGAACGCCTGCAGGCAATTCACGACGATTTCGATGCCGGTTACGGATTCGAGATCCTTCGTCTCAACGTGCTCCTGCACGAGGACTTCGTGACCTCGCAGGGGGATTTCGAACACCGCCAGCAGAAGGATGCCTCTCTTGCTGCCTTCGTGGATCGGGTTTCCGCCCGCCTTGGAGAAGACTGCCTGCAAACCTTCCAATTGCGGGAGAGCCACATACCGGAAAGAGCCTCCGTTACAGTGCCGGCGATCGATCATCTGTCCGCCCCGAAAACCCGGGAGGGACATCCACCGCCGGCCAGGAGCGAGCGGCCCATCCGGCTATTGCGGAAAGCGGAGCCGATGGAGGCCTTTGCCATCGAAATTCCCGATGGCGCACCAGCGAGCTTTCATTGGCGACGCATGCAGCACCGTGTCTTGAAGAGCGAGGGACCGGAGCGACTGGCAACGGAATGGTGGCTAGATGGTGCGGAAGCTGCGGATCGAGACTATTTCCGGATCGAGGACGATAAGGGACGTCGCTTCTGGATCTATCGCCAGGGCCATTATGAGCGGGACACCGCACAGAGCTGGTTCATGCATGGGATCATTGCCTGATGTCCGCCTTCTTCGAAATCGGCGCAAGGAGCAATTTCTCCTTTCTGGAGGGCGCCTCCAAGCCCGAGGAGATGATCGTTCAGGCTGCCGTTCTGAAGCTTGGAGGCCTTGGCATTGCCGACCGAAATTCAGTTGCGGGTGTCGTCCGGGCCCATGCCCAGGCAGAGGCGATCCGGAAGAAGTTCGAACGAATGAGAGCCGGGCTTCTGGAGGAGCGCGAGAAGAAGGACATCATTCCCGATCCGATCCGTTTCCAGCCGGGAGCCCGTCTGGTTTTTACAGACGGAACGCCTGACATTCTTGCCTATCCCCGAAATCGTCGAGGCTGGGCGCATCTTTGCCGGTTGCTGAGCAACGGAAACCTGAGAGCCGAGAAGGGTAAGTGCATTCTGTCAGAAGAGGATCTGATGGAATGGGGCGACGGCATGATGCTTGCAATCATTCCGCATCCATCCATTGCCGATGATAACAATCACGCCGCTTTCGAAGCCTGTCTGGAGCGGTTCAGAAGACGCTTCCGGAAAAACATCCACATGACGCTCGCTCCCGCCTATGACGGCCGCGATAAGCGCATGTTTGCGACCATCGCCATGCTGGCGGACCGCAACCGCATCCCGCTGATCGCAACCAACCAGCCGCTCTACCACGATATCGCCCGCCGCCCTCTCGCCGATATCGTGACATCAATCCGAGAGCACGTTTCCATTCCCGAGGCTGGCTTTCTCCTGGCTCCAAATGCCGAACGCTATCTCAAGAGTGGCAGCGAAATTCTGCGCCTCTTCAGAGACTATCCGCAGGCAGTCACGAACACGGGGAGGTTCTTTGGCAGCCTTTCCTTTTCGCTCGACGAACTGGAACACAATTACCCCTCCGAGAATGACGAGGGGGAAACGCCTTATGAAACACTGGAACGCCTGACCAATTCAGGTGCAGCAAAGCGCTTCCCCGACGGCGTACCTGAGAAAGTTCAGAAGAACATTGAGTACGAGTTGGATCTCGTTCGCCGGAAGCAATATGAATCATACTTCCTGACGGTCCATCGGATCATCCAGTATGCCCGGCACGAGAGGAGGATCCTCTGCCAGGGGCGCGGCTCCGCTGCAAACTCGGTCATTTGCTATTGCCTGGAGATAACCGAGGTCAATCCGGAGAAGAGCACCTTGCTCTTCGACCGCTTCCTCTCGATGGACCGCGACGAGCCGCCTGATATCGATGTCGATTTCGAGCACGAGAGGCGCGAAGAGGTCATCCAGTATATCTATCAGACGTACGGCAAGGAACATGCCGGCTTGACGGCAGGGGTAACGACCTACCGTACCCGGTCCGCCGGGCGCGAGGTCTCTAAGGCTTTCGGCCTCTCGGAGGACGTCCAGTCGGCAATCGGCAGCCTGGTCTGGGGCTGGTCGGAAGAGAAGTTGTCCGAGCGCGAAGCAAGGGCCGCCGGGCTCGAAACCTCCGATCCCATGACAAAGAACGTGCTGAAATATGCATCCGAGCTTCTCAGTTTTCCCCGGCACCTCACCCAGCATGTCGGGGGTTTCGTCATCACCAGGGACAGGCTGGATGAAGTCGTTCCGATCATGAAGACGGCAATGCCCGGACGCTATATGGTCGAATGGGACAAGGATGATCTCGACAATCTGAAAATCCTCAAGGTCGACATTCTGGCCCTTGGAATGCTGACCGCATTGAAGCGGGCATTCGATCTGCTTCTCCTGCATTACGACGTCAAGAAGACGCTTGCCGATCTCGGCAACGCTACGCATGAAGACGAGAAGCCTGTCTATGCGATGATGTGTCGAGCCGACACGCTTGGCGTCTTCCAGATCGAGAGTCGGGCGCAGATGAGCATGTTGCCACGTCTGAAACCGAAGGAGTTCTACGACCTTGTCATCGAGGTCGCCATCGTCAGACCCGGCCCCATCCAGGGCGACATGGTTCACCCATACCTGAAGCGCAGAGAAGCCGAGGCACGTGGCATCCCAGCGACTTACCCGAGCGAGGAACTGAAGGGGGTTTTGGAACGAACACTTGGCGTGCCACTCTTTCAGGAGCAAGCCATGCAGATAGCCATCACGGCAGCGGGTTTTCGGCCAGCCGAAGCGGATCAACTGAGGCGAGCCATGGCGACCTTCAAACGGACAGGCACCATCGGCAATTTCGAAACGCGGTTCATCGAAGGCATGGTCGCGAAGGGTTACGCTCGTGATTTTGCCCAGCAATGTTTCAACCAGATCAAGGGATTTGGCGAATATGGTTTCCCGGAAAGCCACGCCGCCTCTTTCGCTTTGCTGGTCTATGCCTCGTCCTGGGTAAAGGCTTATTACCCCGACGTCTTCTGTGCAGCGATGCTGAATTCACAGCCCATGGGCTTCTATGCCCCAGCTCAACTCGTCCGGGACGCCAGGGAGCATGGCGTTGAGATTCGGCCGGTCGACATCAATGAATCGAATTGGGATTGCTTGCTTGAGGAGGCCGAATTCAACAGACGGGCCGTTGATTTCCGGCATGCCGCCATGCGGGAAATCATCCGGACGAAGCGAGCCGTTCGGCTTGGCTTCAGGCAGATAAAAGGCCTTTCGGAAGCGAGCATGCAGCAGCTCGTCGTAAATAGAGGCAAGGGCTATTCCTCGATTCGCGATCTCTGGCTACGCTCAGGCCTGCATAAAGCGGATATAGAACGGCTCGCAGATGCGGATGCATTTCATTCCATAAGACTATCACGACGCGAAGCGCTCTGGGCAGTGCGTGCACTCGATGCGAAAAGCGCCGCTGAAAAACTCCCTCTGTTCGACCAAGTGAGTCACATCGATCTACAGCTCGAGCCTGAGACGCGCCTGCCGGAAATGCTGGCTGGTGAACAGGTGGTTGAAGACTATCGCTACCTTTCGCTATCTTTGAAAGGCCACCCCGTCTCATTCCTTCGTAACGAGTTCCGCAAGGCCGGGGTGGTGCGGAATGTCGATCTTCTGACCGTCCCGAACGGGAGAAGAGTAACGATTGCTGGCCTGGTTTTGGTGCGTCAACGTCCCGGCTCGGCCAAGGGCGTCATCTTCATGACACTCGAGGACGAGACGGGCGTTGCCAATGCGATTGTCTGGAAGAAGGTCTTCGAGAAGTATCGCCCGATCGTCATGGGTGCGCGGCTCGTGAAAATATATGGCAAGCTTCAGAGCCAGAGCGGCGTGATCCACACTGTCGTCGACCATATCGAGGATATGACCCCTGCGCTTGGCATCCTCCAGAAGGAAGCCCGTCGCTTCGGCGTGAGCGATCGTTCGGACGAAGCGCTCAATCCGACGATGGACCCGCGACAAAGGAAACTCGCAAACTCACTTGAAAAGGCTGCCATGGAGAAGAGGCTGACTTCAAGCCATTCCGAAGCGAGAGAAACAGCTAACATTATGCCAAGGGGCCGCAATTTTCATTGAGATCGCGATCTTGTGGATTCGCAATCCACCTGAAAGCTTGTTCCGAGCGCCACACGGTCTGCGACCAATGAACTACCCCCGCGACTCGATTTTTTCTTGACACATATCATCTTCTTTTGCAGAAAAGGGGATAGTGAATGTCATGTTTGGAATGATGCCGTGCTTGTCTGCAGCTGCAACTACATAACTGATCACGAAATCCGGGAAGTCATCAATGAGCTTCTCGATCAGGACTGTTGGCAGCTCATTGTTCCAGCAAAGGTCTACCACGCCATGGAAAAACGGGGCCGCTGCTGCGGCTGCTTCCCGAATGTGGTCGATATCATCATCCAGACAACCGAAGAATATCACGCCCGTCACGACTCGACGGACGCCGAAATATTTGATTTCATGTCCCGCCTCAGAGAATTCCACGAAGAAAACAGGAGAGCGGACATTGAAAGGCGACAAAAAAGTCATCGAGCGGCTTAACGAGGCCCTCTTTCTCGAACTCGGCGCCGTAAACCAGTACTGGGTCCACTACCGACTTCTTGAAGATTGGGGCTACACCAAGCTAGCCAAGAAGGAGCGGGCGGAATCCATCGAGGAAATGCACCATGCCGATCGCCTGGTTGCACGCATCATCTTCCTCGAAGGCCATCCCAATCTCCAGACCCTCGCTCCTCTTCGCATCGGCCAGAACGTCAAGGAAGTTCTGGAAGCCGACCTTGCCGGCGAATACGATGCGCGCACGGCCTACAAGAAATCACGCGACATCTGTCATGAGGCCGGCGACTACGTCTCGATGAAGCTTTTCGAAGAGCTCCTCGCGGACGAGGAAGGCCACATCGACTTCCTCGAGACGCAGCTTGATCTGCTCGGCAAGATCGGCGAATCGAAATACGGCCAACTCAACGCCGACTCTGCCAACGAGGCCGAGTAATCCTAGTGACCGGCAGCTCCGGCCGCCGGTCATTCACTCTGCGGCGTTTAGATTAACCAAGTGCCTGAACTCGTCGACCACCTGCTCATAGACAGCTCGCTTGAAGGGCACGATAAGACCGGGCAGGCTCTCCATCGGCTTCCACTCCCAGGCATCGAACTCAGGCGCATGCCCGCCTGGCGGCGGATTGATTGCGACCTCGCTCTCATCGCCATCGAAGCGGAACGCGAACCAGCGCTGCGTCTGACCGCGGAACTTGCCTTTCAATCCGATGCCGATCAGCTGCGGCGGCAAGTCATAATTGATCCAGTTTCGCGCCTCCGCGAGCAGCGTCACGGTACGAATGCCTGTTTCCTCGTAAAGCTCGCGGTAGGCCGCCTCAAGCGGATCCTCGCCCTTGTCGATGCCGCCCTGCGGCATCTGCCAAAGCTGCGGCGATCCATCATACTCGGAATTCTCTTCCGGAATCCGTCGCCCTGCCCACACGAGGCCCTGACGGTTGAGGATCATGACGCCGACACAGGGGCGGTACGGCAGGTCCTCGGCTTTGACGATCGGCTTGCTCATCGGCTCTCTCTATTCAAGGTCTTTTGAGATCATTGGTCAGTGCTGCGACACCCACGACTTCAATGCCTCGCATCGCCGCTTCCTGTGTCCATTGCGCGATCGCGTCAATGCTCTCATCGAAGGCGGCAGCGATGCCGATCGCCTGGCCGTTGCGCTTTGCAACGCGCTCCAGCTCGTCCAGTTTCTGGATGATGGCGCTCACGTCAAGCTGCTTGTCCAACTGCACATCTGCGAAGGCGTAGGGCGTTTCTGTTCCTTTGGCGATCGCGGCGGTCTTGGACTGCGCTGACGTTCCGTCATCAAGGAACAACAGCCCGCGCCTTTCGATGTCCCGCAAAACCGGCTCCATGGCATTGGGGTCGGAAAGGAAGCGCCCGCCCTGATAATTCATGACGCCGGTATAGTTGGTGATTTCGCCCATCGCCCGGTGCAGGTTTTCAATATTTTTCGCAGCTGATGCCGAGGTCAGGAGTGTATCCGGTCCAGGATCGTTTGCCGGATAATCAAAAGGCTCGAACGGAACCTGCAACAGGATTTCGTGGCCACCACGGCGCGCCTCCTGCATCCAGCGCTGCAAGCTGTTGCCGCTGGCGGCAAAGGCGAGCGTGACCTCCTCAGGCAATTGTTGAATGGCCCGCTGCGTGCCCGTCTGGCTAAGCCCGAGACCGCTGACAACGATCGCGATGCGCGTTCCGTGAGCGCCCGACCATGGCCGTGCATACTGGTCCATCGGGCGCCGTCCGTCCGGCCCAACGATCGGCAGTCGCCCAAATGGCGTCTCCTCCAGAAGCGCGTCGTTCGGCAAGGCCGCCACCCGTGGATCCTGTCCGATCTGCGAGGCATCGACCAGCACTGGACCATTTCCATCGCGTTGTCTTGGGGAGTATTTCGTGACCACGGATCCGTCGCCGGCGACCATCTGCTCCACATTCGCGCCCGACCTCGGGCCGGATGGCGCCATGCCAGGAGCTGCAGGGGATGGCGGCTGCGGCGGCACCTGATTTTGAACTGTGTCAGAAGGTGGGGCAGTCGTCTGGTTTTGCGCCGGCGGCTTTTCTCGTTTCAATCCGTCACCGCGAAACGCAGTGTAGAGCGATGACGCCCCGATGAGCACGAGACAAATCCCGGCGACAACGCGCCCGGTGCGCAGAATACCCGGCCGCTGGCGCTTAGCCTTTCGGTTCTGTCCCAGAGGGGCGTGCAGATCGGTATTCAAACTTCTTTTCCGCTTCAGAATCAGGACAGCAAAAAGGCGTCAGGCCGGACACACCATCCAGCCTGACGCCTCAAATTGCAATCACTTGGCGCTGACGGCCTTGTCCGGATTCGGCGGGAAGGCCGGATCGGTCTTCTTGCCGCGAAGCAGGTCAAGCGCGTAGTTGAGCTGGACGTCGTCCTTCGGATCCGGCGGAATATAGGCAACCGAACCGGAGCCTTCGTCCGTCTCGCTCTGACCCTTGATGTGCCCGCGCAGGCTAGACTCGCCTTCGGTGACCATCTTGCCCTTCAGATCATCGGGCAGCGGCTCCTCGACCTTGATATCAGGCGTGATACCGGTGCCCTGGATGGAGCGGCCCGACGGAGTGTAATAAAGCGCGGTCGTCAGGCGCAGCGCGCCGTTTTCGCCAAGCGGGATGATCGTCTGGACCGAGCCCTTGCCGAACGAACGCGTGCCGAGAACCGTCGCACGGCGCAGGTCCTGCAGCGCACCCGCAACGATTTCCGAAGCAGACGCCGAACCACCGTTGATGAGCACGATCACCGGCTTGCCGTCCGTCAGATCACCCGGGCCAGCGTTGAAGCGACGGGTTTCGTCCGGATTACGGCCGCGGGTGGACACCACCTCGCCGCGCTGCAGCAGCGCATCCGACACCTGGATCGCCTGATCGAGCAGACCGCCGGGGTTCAGGCGAAGGTCGAGCACATAGCCCTTCAGCTTGTCGGCTGGGACCGTCTTCTTGATCTTCTCGATAGCCTTCTCGAGGTCGGGATAGGTCTTTTCCGTGAAGGAGATAACGCGCAGATAACCGACATCATCCTCGACGCGCGACTTGACGGCCTGAACCGCGACAACGTCTCGAACGATCGTCAGCTCAATCGGCTTGTCGGCACCCTTGCGGATCAACGTCAGCTTGATCGGCGTATTGACCGGACCGCGCATCTTTTCGACAGCGTCTTCCAGTTTCAGGCCGCGAACCGACTGACCGTCGATCTCGGAGATGTAGTCGCCAGCAAGAACGCCGGCCTTTGCCGCAGGCGTGTCGTCGATCGGGGTGATGACCTTGACGAGCTCGTCTTCCATCGTGACCTCGATGCCGAGGCCGCCGAATTCACCCTTCGTCTGGGTCTGCATGTCGGCCGCATCCTTGGCATTCATGTAGCTCGAATGCGGATCCAGCGAGGAAAGCATGCCGTTGATGGCATTTTCGATGAGTTTGTCCTCGGCCGGCGGCGTCACATACTGTGCGCGCACGCGCTCAAAGACGTCACCAAAAACGGAAAGCTCCTTATAGGTGGAGGCTCCAGCTGCTTCCGCAGGCACGCCCGCCGAATAGATGACGCTCATCGCGGTCGCACCCATCAATGCGCCGACCAGAACAAGAGAAGCCCTACGAATCATTGCGTGCCTTTCCAGTGTCTTTAGCGGTCCACCAAGGCCGGGAATCGACCGGTTTTCCATCTTTTCGAAATTCAATGTAAAGCGTTGGACGGTTGGTTTCCAGCGCCAATGCAGTCGCGCTCGCCACTCTTTTTGCACCCATTGCGGCAAGCGGCTCGCCAGCGAAGACGAACTTGCCCTGGCGCGTGCTGATCGTCTCCATGCCGGAGAGGACGAGATGGTAGCCGTCGCCGACGTCTAGGATGATCATTTGGCCGTAGCTGCGAAATGCGCCCGCATAGACAACAAGGCCATCTGCGGGAGCGGTAACCACCGTTTCCGGATTGGTGGCAAGCGTCACTCCCAATGCCTCATGGCCGGTTCCGTCGGCATCGCCGAACTGGCGGAGCGCATCGCCTGCCACAGGCAATTCCAGCTTCGCCTTCAATTCTCCGAAGGGATATGCGGGCGCAATGCGGTTTTTATCAGGCACACCGCTCTCCGCGAGCGCCTTGGCTTGGGCACGCTGCTCCTCGGTCAAGAGCTTGCGGTTCTCCTCGGCCTGGCGAGCTGCAGCCGCCGCTTCCCGAACCGATGCAATCTCGGTTTCCATCGACGCCACCAGACCCTCCAAGCTTGTCGCCTTGCTGGCAAGATCTTCCGAGTGCTTCTTCTCCGCGTTCAGTTCTGCGGCGCTGCTGCGGCTCAGCTTCTCGTTTTCGGCAAGAAGCAGATCCATGCGGCGCTCTTCTTCGATGTTGTTCGTCATCGTCGTGGTGAGCGCTGACTTTTCCGCAGCACTTGCTGCTTGCAATGCAGAAAGGTTAGCAAGATCGCCAGCGAGCTTGTCTGTCTCCTTTCGAATTCCGGGAACCACGGCGCCGAGCAGGATCGCGCTGCGCACTGAGGCGAGCGCGTCGTCGGGTGTGACGAGCAGGGCAGGTGGCGGATTGCGACCCATCCGCTGCAAGGCCCCTAGCACCTCCGCCAGCAAGCCGCGCCGTTCATACAGGGAACGCCGAACCGTATCTTCCTTCAAGCTCAGATCGGCAAGCTTCTTCTCACTCTCCAAAATCTGCTTCTCGAGCGCCTTGCGCCGCGTCGCTGAATCGATCAGCGCCTGACGAACACTGCCGCTGCTCTTGTCCAGATCCGCGATGCTCTTCTCCAACTCGGCAACCTTGCCGGATGAGAGGCCTATCGTCTTCGACAAGGCATCAAGCTCGGCTCGCGTCTCGTCTCGTTTCTTCGCAAGGTCGGCCGCCGGATCCGGTGGCGGCTGGGCAACGGCTGCACCTGCCACAGTAGGCGCCTCGCCCGGCGACATCCCTGCAACTTCCGGCGCATCTTGTGCGAAGGCGCTGGCGGCGAAGGGGCGGCTTACAACTGCCGTCAGAGACATGCTCAAGGCTGCGGCCAGGGCCGACAAAATGACGTATTTTGGCTTGAACACACGCGTCGGCATATCAGCTTCGAGATCCCTTTCAAATCGCGCGGAGATTAAGCTGATTTGTCATTCTTTGCCAGATCGATTGAGGGTTTGCGCGCCCCAGGATGGACACGCTCGCGTGAGCAACGGAACCCATCAAATGCGATGATAGGGATGGCCGGAAAGGATCGTGACGCCTCGATATAACTGCTCAGCAATCAGAGTACGAACCAGCTGATGCGGCCAGGTCATCTTGCCGAGGCAAAGCGTGGCATCGGCAAGATCGTACAGCGACGCATCGAGACCGTCAGCACCGCCGATGGCGATCATCAGGTCACGTTTGCCCCGGTCGCGATAGTTTCCAAGGAGATTGGCAAAGCCTTCGCTGTCCAGCGCCTTGCCCCGCTCGTCCAACAGGATGAGGATACTCCCATCCGCCAGCGACTTCTGCAGCATTGCCGCTTCGTCACGCTTGCGCGTATCCGCATTCGACGCGCGGCTTTCAGCAACTTCGGCGACGCGGGAGAATTCGAGGCCGACAGCGGGACCGGCCTTGGCAAAACGATCGAAATAGCGCGCCGCAAGATCCTTCTCGGGGCCGGACTTCAGCCGCCCCACTGCAAAAAGACCAACACGCATTATCCGCTCCTGCAATTCGGCAAAGGGCGGCGCACATATGCCACCTGGCCGGATCCAATCATCCGGCCTAAATTGCTTGCCGTCTATCAGGTACCGGACGCAGCGTCCAGGCAGCCTGTTAGTGCACCGTTTCTTCGTCCATGTCGGGCGCGGCCCACATCTTTTCGATGTTGTAGAACTCGCGTATCTCTGGACGGAAGACATGGACGATGACATCGCCGGTGTCGATCAGGATCCAATCGCCGCCTTCCTGACCCTCGACGCGGGCGCTTCCAAGGCCCTCGTCTTTCAGATCGGTCAGCAAGTGGTCGGAGATCGCCATGACATGCCTGCTCGAGCGCCCGGAGACGACGACCATGAAGTCCCCCAGTGCCGATTTTCCAGCGATGTCGATGGTGACGATATCTTCAGCTTTAGAGTCCTCAAGGCTTGTGAGGACGGCGTGTAGGGCGCGGGCGGCAGCATCGGCGCCACGTTCCGGGCTCTTCGGGACAACGGCAAGCGTTTTTCCCTTGGCGTGTACTGTTGTCAGTGCTTTCCCTTTCTCGGAATGACAAAACATGCACATCACTGATTTGGACAACCAAATCATAGTTAAGATAGGCACCAAACCATTAATGTTTCAAGACGCGCACAATCACAAAGCGTGAATATCCGCTTTGGCGCGACAACTCATCCTTGGATGGAAGACTGTATATGGCCGGCTGTGTACAGTGCTTCCGACCATACGTAAAGTAAGTCCGTTTCCGATCGCAAAGACCCTTGCCATGAAAAGCTCCGCAATAAACACGCTTACTCCAGTCCTCCGTATCAGCTTTCCCCACGAAGACCGGCTCGGGCGCGGCAAAATGGAATTGCTCGAGCACATCAGGGAAACAGGATCGATTTCTGCCGCCGGCAGGGCGATGGACATGTCTTATCGTCGCGCCTGGCTATTGGTCAGCGACATGAACAGGATGTTCCTCGAGCCCGTGGTCGAATCGCAAAGGGGAGGGCAAAAGGGAGGCGGGGCGGCGCTGACACCATTTGGCGACGAACTGCTTGCCCGCTTTCGAAAGATGGAACAAGTCATGAAGGCGACCCTCGCGGATGACCTGGCATGGCTGGAGGCCAACCGATCCACCCAAAACAGCCGCTGATCACGGCTCTAGAGCAACCGTCTTTATGACGGCGAAAACCGGCGCCCCGACACGCAGGCCCAGCCGCTCTGCCGAAAAGCCGGTAATTCGGGAAAGGATGGGATCTCCGCCGCAATCAACGAGCACGTCGATTGTCGCGTCGTCGGCCTGGGTCATGGCCTGAACTAGACCTTCAAGGACATTGAGAGCACTCAAAGCCTCGGGTCTTTTCATTGCGAGCATCACATCGCGCGCGGGGATTCGCACCCGAACGGTCTTGCCCGGCGCCGACATCGCTCCCGGGATGTGAAGTTTCGCCGATTTCAGGGCAATCGTCGCGATGCGGTGCCGTCCGTCGACACTCTCCACTTGTCCTTCGAGAAGCGCACCCGCTTCACGCCGCTCGAACGAGGCGGGCGGATGGCTGAGGACGTCCGCCGCCGAGCCGACCGCCTCGACCTTGCCGTCCCGCATGACCACGACCTGATTGGCGAGGCGTGCTACCTCGGCGATCGAATGGCTGACATAGACGATCGGAATGTCCATCTCGTCGCGCAACCGCTCGAGATAGGGCATCACCTCAGCCTTTCGGGCATCATCCAACGCCGCCAGCGGCTCGTCCATCAACAGCAAACGGGGAGCCGAGAGCAGAGCCCGGCCAATTGCCACGCGCTGCTTTTCGCCACCTGAAAGCTTCTCGGGTCGGCGCTCGAGCAGGCTTTCGATACCGAGCAACGCAACAATGCGGTCCAGGCCCTCCGGCGAGCCGGCAGCTTTGGCGAACCATTTGCCATAGGACAAGTTGTGACGAACGTTGAGATGCGGAAACAGTCGCGCTTCCTGAAAGACATACCCGAACCTTCGGCGGTGCTTCGCGACGAAGATCCGCCGGTCGGTGTCCGTCATCGTCTGCCCATCGAGGATGACCTGTCCTCTATCGGGCCGTGCCAATCCGGCGATGATGCGGATCATCGACGTCTTGCCGGAACCGGACCGGCCGAACAGCGCGGTGATCCCGCGTTCCGAGGTAAAGGCGGCATCGAGCGAAAACGTGCCAAGACGCTGCTTTGCGTTGACAACGAGCGTCATTCCGGATCGATCCTCCGACCGGCGATGCGCGATAGAAACTCCGATGCAAGCAAAGCGACCATGGAGATGGCGACTGCGACAAGTGTCAGCCGTAGAGCACCGGCATCACCGCCAGGAACCTGCGTGAAGGAATAGATCGCAGCTGAAAGCGTCTGTGTTTCCCCCGGGATATTGGAAACGAAGGTGATTGTTGCCCCGAATTCCCCCATTGCCTTGGCAAAGGAAAGGATCATTCCGGCAATGATTCCGGGCAGCGTTAACGGCAACGTTATGGTCAAAAAGACCCAGAACGGGCTGGCGCCCAGTGTGCCGGCCGCCTCCTCCAGCTTTCGATCCACCGCTTCGATAGAAAGCCGGATGCTGCGCACCATCAGGGGAAAGGCCATGACTGCGCAGGCAAGTGCCGCACCCGTCCAACGAAACGAAAAGACGATGCCGAAATATTGATCGAGGACGCTGCCAATCGGTCCGCGTCGCCCGAAGAGGATCAGCAGGATGAAACCCGTGACCACCGGCGGCAGGATCAGCGGCAGATGAACGACACCGTTGAGAACAGATTTGCCCCAGAACCGCCCGCGCGCGAGCAACAGGGCTACTCCGATGCCGAATGGCAGGCTCGCCAGCATCGCGACCACTGACACGCGCAGGCTGAGCAAGATTGCCGTCCATTCGTCGTCGCTCAGGCCGAGTGCGTTCAAGCCATTTCTCCAAAAACAGAAGGCCCGTTCGGACGGGCCTTCTCACGCTAAGTCTTCGTACGAAAATTCGCAATCATTTCAAGATGGTGAAACCTTGATCAGTAAAGAAATGAGCTGCCTTTTCCGACTTCAGGAATTCCAGGTAAGCAGCGGCATCCGGGTTCTTGCTCTCGGAGAGAACAGCAACCGGATAGATGATCGGCGGGTGCGAATCCGCCGGGAAGGTTCCAACAACCGCAACGCCCGGATCCGCAGATGCGTCGGTCTGATAGACAATGCCGTACGGTGCCTCACCACGCGAGACCAGAGCAAGCGCCGCCCGAACGCTCTCAGCCCCAGCTACCTTGGCCTCAACGGAAGGCCAAACGCCGAGCGCCTCAAGCGCCGCTTTGCCGTATTTGCCGGCAGGCACGGACTTGACCTCGCCCATCGCGAGCTTGCCATCACCGAGCAGAGCAGAAAGGTCGAAGCCCTTCTTGATGTCGACAGGTTTGGCATGGTCCTTGGGTGCGACGAGTACAATCTTGTTGCCGAGGAGATTTGACCGAGTATCGGCCTTGATCAGGTTCTTCTTTGCGAGATAGTCCATCCAGTCCAGATCTGCCGACATGAAGATGTCGGCAGGCGCACCGCCTTCAATCTGCTTGGCAAGCGCCGAACTCGCAGCATAGGACGCAACCGCTTCCTTGCCGCCTTCCTTCGCCCAGGCGGCATTCGCCGCATCAAGGGCGTTCTTCAGGCTGGCTGCCGCGAAAACGGTAACCTTTTCCGCGGCGATTGCCGGCGTTGCTGCAACACCCAAAAGAACTGCCGAAATGGCAGCGGCGGCAACGTTGATCCATTGGCGGCGACTGTACATGATCTCTCCCCGAGTTTCGCAATATTCGGAGAAATATAACGTCGCCAGCGCCTTGGCTACCGTTATATTTTCGAGGGCATAACCATTTTGTTTGATCGCAGGACTTCACGCATTCGTGAAGTGCATGGCTGGGCACCGCCGGCCGCTAAAAGAGCTGGAATTCCGCATGAGGGCGCGCCAAAAACGCGGAGGCTTGGCCGAAATCCTTGAGGATGCAAAAGAAATGAGCATCACAGAAACGGCTTCGATCGCGAGATATGCCCTCTACGCATTGCTGCAATGCAATAGACTAGCTTTGAAAAACCGGGAAATGTGGTACAACACACTCATCAAACGACGACCTCCTCCTCCCAAAGTCGTTTGATATGGATCGGCAACACTCCTCCCAGTTGTCGATCAAGTTTACGAAGCCCGACGGATCTCCTCCCCCGTCGGGCTTTTCGTTTGTTCGATCCCGGAAAATCCAACTATTTCAAGGCGCCGTTCGTGGCGCGGATAGCCGTCGAGCTGAGGCCCGAGCGCGGACCGTGTATGAAAGTCCAGGCAGGTGCGCGCCGTTTCCAGAGGGCTTGAGAATCGTCCTCGTCAATACGAGCGAAATCGAACGTCCGCGCCATCTTCGACGAGAGGAACGACAGCGTGGAACCCGGCCGGTCGATGACGGCAATCGGAAACGTGTTGACGATGTCCTGCCAGCGCTGCCACAGATGGAACGTCTTCAGGCTATCAGCCCCCATGATCCAGATGAAATGGACATGCGGATTTCGCGCCTTGACGCGCGCCAACGTGTTGGCCGTGAAGCTCGTCGCGAAACCACGCTCGAATGCGGTGATCTTGATCGAAGGATGCCGAGCAAGCCGCTCACTCAAAGCAATCCGCTCGGAAAGCGGCAGCAACTGGCGCCGGTCCTTGAGGGGATTGCCCGGTGTAACGATCCACCACAACTGATCGAGGCCGAGCCGCTTGATCGCGATTTCGGCAACCAGCGCATGGCCGTCATGCGGCGGATTGAAGGAGCCGCCGAAAAGACCGACGACCATGCCGCGCTCCGTATGCGGCATGCGAAGATAAGGTCGGTCGATTTCGTCGTTGATCACGTCAGGGCCGGGTTTGTCCGGTGCCGCGCACCCGATACTTGAAGGATGTCAATTGCTCGACGCCGACGGGGCCGCGGGCATGCATCTTGCCCGTGGCGATGCCGATCTCTGCCCCCATCCCGAACTCGCCGCCATCGGCAAACTGGGTGGATGCATTGTGCAGCAGGATTGCGGAATCAACCTCGGTGAAGAATCGCTCAACCACATCCGGATCCTCGGCAATAACAGCCTCGGTGTGATTGGAGGAGTAGGTCTGGATATGCTGGATCGCACCGGAGATGCCGTCGACAACAGCAACCGAAACGATGGCATCCAGATATTCCGTCGACCAATCTTCCTCGGTGGCGGCCCTCACACCGGGCATCGCCTGAACGACCGCCGCCGAACCGCGGATCTCGCAACCGGCGCCTGCGAGGGCCTCCAGCAGCGGGCGAAGATGGACGCTGGCCGCAGCGCTGTCCACAAGGATGGTTTCCACCGCGCCGCAAATTCCGGTGCGCCGCATCTTTGCGTTGACGATGACCTCCTTGGCCATGGCAAGATCGGCCGAGGCATCCACATAGATATGGCAAAGCCCTTCAAGGTGCGCGAAGACCGGCACTCTCGCCTCGTTCTGAACGCGTGCAACAAGGCTCTTGCCGCCGCGCGGAACGATCACGTCGATCGCGCCACCCAGTCCGCGTAACATCGCGCCGACGGCAGCCCGGTCGCTTACCGGCACAAGCTGAATTGCATGCTCCGGAAGCCCTGCGGCCTTCAGGCCTTGCACAAGGCAGCTATGGATTGCCTGCGAGGAACGCCGGGAATCAGAACCACACCGCAAAATGACAGCGTTGCCGGCCTTCAGGCACAGGGCGCCAGCATCCGCAGTCACATTCGGGCGGCTCTCGAAAATCACGCCGATGACGCCGAGCGGCGTGCGGACGCGCTCGATCTTCAGACCATTCGGCCGATCCCAAGCCGCGATCACTTCGCCGACCGGATCCTTGAGGGCAGCAATGGCGCGGATCCCGTCAGCCATTTCGGCAATGCGCTTGTCGGTCAACGTCAGGCGGTCAACGAATGAGGCTAGCATCTCCGTACCGGCGACATCCTTCAGATCCTTGGCATTCTCGGCGAGGATATCATCCTTGTTGGCGAGGATCGCATCCGCCATGGCGCTCAACGACTTGTTCTTCGCCTCGGTTGACGCAAAGCCCAACGGTCGCGCGGCAGCCTTGGCTTGGCGGCCGATGTCGTTCATCAGCGCGTCAATGTCAGGGCTCTGCGCAACGGTATCAAGCATAGCTTGTGTCCTTCTTCTGCCTTTCCGACTTCGAACCGATCTGCGACGTCATCACCATGTCGTCGCGATGGATCATTGCCGCTCGCCCCGCGTAGCCGAGAATTGCCTCGATCTCCGCCGACTTACGACCGGTTATCTGCCGCGCCTCTTCGGCATCGTAGCCGGCAAGCCCGCGCGCGATCTCGCGCCCGTGCGGGCCAACGATTGCCACCGTATCGCCGCGGCTGAAAAGCCCGACCACCTTGCGCACGCCGGCTGGCAGCAGGCTCTTGCCGGCGCCGAGTGCCGCAACGGCGCCCTCGTCGACGTGAAGTTCGCCCGCCGGCTGCAATTGACCAGCAATCCAGGTCTTTCGCGCTGTTACGGGCGTCCCAGAAGGCGCAAACCAAGAGGACCGCGCCCCGTTCTCGATTGCCGAAAGCGGGCTGTCCGTCTTGCCTGACGCAATGATCATGGCACAGCCAGCCGTCGTCGCGATCTTGCCGGCATCGATCTTGGTGCGCATCCCGCCGCGCGACAGTTCGGATGCCGCGCCCCCTGCCATGGCTTCGATCTCAGGCGTGATCTCAGCGATCGTAGCGAGAAACTCGGCCTGCGGATCAAGGTGCGGCGGTGCCGTGTAGAGCCCGTCGATATCGGACAGCAAAATGAGCAGATCAGCGCCGGTCATCGTCGCGACACGCGCGGCCAGGCGATCATTGTCGCCGTAGCGGATTTCGCTGGTGGCAACAGTATCGTTCTCATTGATGATCGGCACCGCGCCAATCTTCAGAAGCTGGTTGATAGTGGCGCGCGCGTTGAGATAGCGGCGGCGCTCTTCGGTATCGCCGAGCGTCAGAAGAATCTGACCGGCAACGATCTCGTCCCGCGACAGGCTTTCCGACCAGGCGCGGGCCAAGGCGATCTGGCCGACGGCCGCCGACGCCTGGCTTTCCTCCAGCTTCAAGGCGCCCGAAGGCAGGTCGAGGACGGAGCGACCGAGTGCAATAGCACCGGAGGAAACGACGAGGACATCAACGCCCTTGGCCTTCAGCGCTGCGATATCGCGGCACATCGCGTCGAGCCACGCCTTCTTCAGGCCCGTCTTGCGATCGACGAGGAGGGCCGAGCCGATCTTGATAACGACGCGGCGATAGCGCTCGAGCGACTTACGCGTCGTCATTGGCCTCGCCTTCATCGTCCGACACCATATCGCGGTGACGGAGCTTTGGTGCCTTCGCGAGTTTTTCGGCCGTACCGGCATTCGCCTCGACGATGATGTCCCGCAAGGCGCGCAACACTTCCGTCATGCCCTTGCCCGTGGCTGCGGAAATCTGGAACGGTGTCCTGCCGCAGGCCTTGGCAAGTTCCTTGGTCTTCTTCTTCAGCGTAGCATCATCAAGCACATCGATCTGCGAAAGCGCAACGATCTCCAGCTTGTCGCCAAGATCACCGCCGTATGCCTCGAGTTCACGGCGCACGGTCGTGTACGCCTTGCCAACCTTCTCCTCCTGCGAGGAGACAAGATGCAGCAGCACACGCGTACGCTCGACGTGACCAAGGAACCGGTCCCCAATCCCGACGCCCTCATGCGCGCCTTCAATCAACCCCGGAATGTCGGCAAGGATGAACTCCTGGCCATCAACCGTCGCGACGCCGAGGTTCGGGTGCAATGTCGTGAAGGGATAATTAGCGATCTTCGGCCGGGCGCGAGTGACAGCCGCAAGGAACGTAGACTTGCCGGCATTCGGCAATCCGACGAGACCGGCATCTGCAATCAGTTTCAGATGCAGCCAGATCGTCTTTTCCTCACCGGGAAGACCGGGATTGGCCCAGTCCGGTGCCTGGTTGACCGAGGATTTGAAGTGCGCGTTTCCGAAGCCCCCGTTGCCGCCGGTAGCGAGCCGGAAGCGTTGGCCTTCCTCGGTGAGGTCGCAGATCAGTGTTTCCTGGTCTTCCTCGAAAACCTGCGTGCCGACAGGCACCTTCAGCGTCACGTGGTCGCCATTGGCGCCGGTGCGGTCCCTGCCCATCCCGTGCGTGCCGACCTTGGCCTTGAAGTGCTGTTGGTAGCGGAAATCGATCAGCGTGTTGAGGCCATTTACTGCCTCGACCCAGACGTCGCCGCCGCGTCCGCCGTCACCGCCATCCGGGCCGCCGAATTCGAGGAATTTCTCGCGTCGGAACGAGACGCTGCCCGCGCCGCCGTCTCCAGACTTGATATAGACCTTTGCTTCGTCGAGAAATTTCATTTTACTTCCATGTCCGGTGGCTGTTCATCGCCCCTCTTGCCGCTTTCGATATAGGCGGTTCAATCGGAGGTCAAAGGATTATCGTGAAGTTTGCGAGCTATAACATACAGTACGGCTTCGGTCTTGATGGCATCTACGACCTCGACCGAATCGCCGCGAGCCTCGAGGGTGCTGACATCATCGCGCTCCAGGAGGTCACTCGCGGCTTCGCCAGGAACGACTATGCCGACATGGTTGCCGACCTTGCAGAGCTTTTTCCCAACCATTTCTGGGTCTATGGAGCGGCTTGTGACCTGCATATCGAAGAGGGTTCCGATGGCTGGCCGCCACGCGGAACGCGCTTCCAATTCGGCAACATGGTACTCTCGCGCTGGCCGATCCTCGCGACCCGAACGCTGCTTCTGCCGCGCAGCCGAACGATCTCCAAGGTCAATCTCCAGCGCGGCGCAACTGAAGCAGTGATCGAAACGCCGGCGGGGGCGCTGCGTGTCTACTCCGTGCATCTCGATCACGTCTCCATCGACGAGCGCAGTCGCCAGCTCGCCCACCTCAACGAACGCATCAACGCCTTCGTTTCCGAGGGCGGCTCCGTCACGGGCGCTGCAGAGGTCGACGTCGATGATCCGCCATTGCCCGAGGATTACGTCGTCATGGGTGACTTCAACATGACGCCGGAGTCGCCGGAATACTGCATTCTTGCCGGCGCCAAGGACGGCTACTACGGACGCGTCCCGCGCATCGGCACGCCTGTCGATGCGCTTGCGGCGTTGGAGGCTTACCCGCTTGGCAGCTATAGCTGGATGGACCCAAAGGATCATGGCAAACGCATGCATCTCGATTACATCTTTGTCAGCTGCGGCCTCACGGGCCGCTTGAAATCGGCAAAGATCGATACCGATTCGGTCGGTTCCGACCACTTCCCCGTCTGGGTCGAGATCGACGGTGAATAGGCAGGCGTCCCGAACACCTCGGGACGCCTCTTCTTTCTTCAACCAATCCTCGCCTGTTGCAACGCGCCCGGCTTCAGCATTGTCTCGACGTGCGTGACCATGGTGTTGCGTGCGAAGCTGTAGATCTCGCTGCAACCGGTCATGCGGAAGCCGAGCTTCTCCTGCAGCTTCAGCGAGGCCGGATTGTCGGCGAACACGCCGGAATGAAGCGTGGTCTCGGGCATGCGGCGCGAAAAACGCTCCAACACAGCTGATACCGCCTCGCTCATGTAGCCGCGCCGCCAGTAGAAACGGTTCAGCCAGTAACCGAGGTGCCATTGACCATGGCGAAGCTCGATCGCGACGACGCCGATATGGGCGTCGTCGCCAGTCGTGATCGCAAACTGCCAGTCGGGCATACCGCCAGCCGTCACCGGTACCAGCCAGTCGAGCGCGTCCTGCTTGTCGTAAGGAGCAGGAACACGCGCGAGCATGCGGGTCACGGCGAAGTCGGACAACGTGTCCGCGATCGCATCGGCATCGCTCAGCCGGTGCGGCCGGAGAACCAGCCGGTCGGTCGCAATGACAGGCATCGGGCCGGGCGCCATCGACTGGCTCCTGGGCCTTTGAAGACTGATCGCGTTCATAAGACGCTCCCCCAGCTTCTCAGCGACATCCAGGTCTTGCGGTCAAGCCTGTACCACTCGACCGGCACGTTACTGCCGAGCGCCAGCGATGCCGCAAGGCCCGATCCCTGGAACTGGAAGCCGCACTTCTGGATGACCCGCCGCGAAGCGACGTTCATCACCCGGCAACGAGCATCGATCTGATCGACATCCTGCCTCGTACGAAAGACCATATCGACCAGGGCGTGGCACGCCTCAGTCATAAAGCCTTGATTCCAGTAAGGTTCTCCTAGCCAGTAACCGATCTCGACAGTCCGCCCGTCAAGATGCGGTTCAACTCCGCAGCACCCCATGAAGGCGCCATTTTCGGCTTTCGTGATCGCATAGACGCACTTGCCAATCTCGCCGTTTTTCGTGCGTCGCACGAAGTCGGCGGCATCATTGGCCGTATACGGGTGCGGCATACGCGACACCATGGTGGCGACTTTGGCGTTGTTGGCAAGATGGGCAAGGGCGTCGATGTCTTCTTCGTGCGGCGCGCGCATGACGAGCCGCTCCGACAGTAAGACAGGGCAATCGGTCCTTAACCGCTCCGGCCTCAGCCGTTCCTTGGGAGACCGCTGGTCTTCCCTGAAAGACCGCGATTGGCCTTCCCTCAACAATTCGCCTTGCATGTTCAGTCCTCCTTCGTTGGACAAGAAAAAAGGGGAGATGGCGCCCCATCTCCCCTGTTTTCTGGACTGAACCTGATACGCTCAGCCGGGTCGATGAGACGCCGGCTGTTTTAGAGCGCTACCGGCTTATTCCGCTGCTTCCGCTTTCGGCATTACAGACACGTACACGCGGCCATTGGCCTTCGTACGGTAGTTCACATTGCCGGCCGTAAGCGCAAAAATGGTGTGGTCCTTGCCGAGGCCGACATTGGCGCCCGGATGCCACTGCGTACCGCGCTGACGCACGATGATGTTGCCTGCGATGACGGTTTCGCCACCGAACTTCTTCACGCCAAGGCGCTTGGATTCGGAATCACGACCGTTGCGCGATGAACCGCCAGCTTTTTTGTGTGCCATTGGTGTTCTCCTTTAAACCTTAAGTCCCGTGATCTTACTTGGCAGCCACGATGTCCGTGATGCGGACAACGGTGTGATGCTGGCGATGGCCGCGCGAACGCTTCGAGTTCTGACGACGGCGCTTCTTGAAGGCGATGACCTTCTTGCCGCGGTTGTGCTCGACCACTTCGGCCTTGACGGAAGCGCCCTTGACGAAGGGAGCACCAATCGCAGCGTCGGCGCCTTCGCCGATTACGAGGACTTCGGTGAATTCAATTGCGTCGCCAGCGGTTGCTTCAAGCTTCTCGATGGTCAGCACGTCGTTTGCCGCCACACGGTACTGCTTACCGCCGGTCTTGATGACTGCGAACATTTTTTATCCTTTCATGTTCGTTCCGGCTCATACCCGCCCAACAAGCAGGTGGCCGTCTTTTTATCAGTCGAGGTTAAGCAGGGATTTCAGAGACTTTAGCCCAGAACTCTCGCTGCCGGTGATCCACCCCGCGCGAGCGCGAGACTGGTAAGGTGCAGAGTTATCCACACCTATTGCGAAGCCGAGATACGCGAGGCCCAAAACACTGTCAAGGCAAAAGGATGAAAAGCTTTGAGATTTCGTCTTGCCAGCCCGTCATTCTGTCGCTATGTAGCCCACCGCGCCGAACGAGCGCCGACCAAACCGCGGAGAGGTGGCAGAGTGGTCGAATGCACCGCACTCGAAATGCGGCATACCTGCAAGGGTATCGTGGGTTCAAATCCCACCCTCTCCGCCATAAATCCCACACCCGGCTTGAGTCAGTCTTCCCCGGCAGTCGACGCCCGCTGGAATTCTATCGGCGTTTTTCGAAGAAGGCGGCAATGCCGGCTTGCGCCTCTTCTGTTTCCCACGTGTCCGCGAGTTGGGTAATCACGTTGTCGATGATCTCGTCTGTAATTGGCGTGGCAAGCGAACGTGCAAGGGCCTTGGCGCGCGCTGCGGCCTGCGGCGAAGCTGCGAGGAATTCGGCGACTTCCTGATTGATGGCCCATTCGAGATCACCTAGCGGCACGACGGAGGCAACAAGACCGATCGATTTGGCATGGGACGCCTCGAACGTTCGGCCGGAAGCAAAGAGGGACCGCGCCGCAGAACTGCCAATTCGCGCCACGACATAGGGGCTGATCGTTGCTGGAATGAGGCCAAGCCGAACTTCCGTCAGGCCAAAACGAGCGGTTTCCGAAGCGATCACGGTATCGCAGACGCTGATCAAACCAACACCACCGCCAAAGGCACTCCCGTGGACGGAGCCAACGAGTGGCTTCGGAACCTCGTTCAACGCCTTGAACATCATCGCCAGCCGCCGCGCTTCGGCGATTCTCTCCGCCCGGCTTGCTTGGAACTGGGCACTCATCCACTCCAGATCACCTCCGGCACAGAAGCTCTTGCCCGCCCCCGCAAGTACGATGACACGTACATTCCTATCCGATCCGAGAGCGTTTGCCGCTTCCGTC
Organism: Rhizobium sp. BK181; assembly: GCF_014193305.1. Classification (NCBI taxonomy): domain Bacteria; kingdom Pseudomonadati; phylum Pseudomonadota; class Alphaproteobacteria; order Hyphomicrobiales; family Rhizobiaceae; genus Rhizobium; species Rhizobium sp. BK181. The sequence goes on along the minus strand of NZ_JACHZA010000003.1, from coordinate 137,673 downwards.
AGTTCGTCGATCATTCCGGCGGACATGGCATTGTGTTTGTCTTCGCGGGCCAGCGTAAGCCGAGCAACACCGCGTTCGTCGATCGAAATCATCAGCGTTTCCGGCATTACCCTGCACTCCTGAGGCTCTGGGCAAAGCGCGCAGCCTCTTCCAGCTTTTGCGGCGAGAGCCCGGTTCGATAACCCTTGCGGGCAAGGAACTGGGCGACTTCCAATGTATCGACATTTCCCTTTGCGCCCGGTGCGTAGGGGCAACCGCCCAAGCCGCCGACTGAGGCGTCGAAAACCCGCAGCCCGTGCTTCAACGAAACCTCGATATTGTCGAGGGCCCAGCCATCGGTGTCGTGGAAATGACCGGCAAGCATGGTCGCCGGTGCAGACGAGAGGACCGTGACCAGCATCTGATCGACCTCCTCCGGCCGTCCTCTGCCGATCGTATCACCGAGGCTGATCTCGTAGCAGCCTAAAGAATGCAGGCTCTCGACAACGCGCGCCGCCGCATCGGGCGAAACCGTACCCTCATAGGGACATTCGACGACGCAGCTGACATAGCCGCGCATCGGGACGCCGCGCGCATGGCTTGCTTCGGCAACCGGCTTGAAGCGCTCGATGCTCTCGGCGATGGAACAGTTGATGTTCTTTTGCGAGAAGCTTTCCGAGGCGGACGCGAAGATCGCGACCTCGTCCGCGCCCGCCGCGATTGCCGCGTCGAACCCTTTCATATTCGGCGTCAGAACTGCGTAGCGAACACCTGGTCTCCGCTTAATGCCGGCCATGACTTCGGCCGCATCAGCAAGTTGCGGCACCCACTTCGGGCTGACGAAGCTTGTCGCCTCGATCCGCTCGAAACCACATTCCGAGATCATGTCGATCAGAGCAATTTTCGTGGCGGTCGGGATTAAATCCTTCTCGTTCTGCAACCCATCGCGTGGTGCCATCTCGACGATCGAGACATCCCGCGGCAGCAATGACGATTCTCCGGGCTGCACAATCACGTCTCCTCTACCCGAAGCGTCAGAAGCACCGCGCCTTCATCGACCTGCTGGCCTTCACTCACCTCGACTGCTTCCACCGTTCCGTCGCGGGCCGCAACGAGTGTGAGTTCCATTTTCATCGCTTCCATGACGACAAGCGCATCGCCCTTGGAGACCGCGGCTCCCGAACTCGTGCGCACGATTTTCACAAAGCCCGGCATCGGGGCGATCAGCCTGTTGCCATCCGCCACATCGCTCGCACTGAAATCGAGCGGGTTTCCGAGGTGGAAAATATGGGTTCTGTGATCGACACTGACCACCAAGTGATGTGCCGCCAGGCTCGCCTTGACGCGGACTTGCCGGCCATCGATCTCCGCCCGGCATCCGTCATTCTGCCGACTGACGATTTTCACTGGAATGACGCGCCGGCCGTCGTGTACCGCAAAGAAATCAAACCCCTTTGCGGCAACCCGTAGCGTTGAATGCCCTCCTTCGTAGGTCAGCGCGACGATGCGCTGCATTTCGCTCCAAAGCTGCCAGTGCCCAAGCGTCAGCCATGGATCGCCATCCGATGATTGCCTAAGCGCACCCAGCGACAGCACCGCTGCAAGAGCAACAACCGTGTCTGCAGGCGACTCGATTGCCGTCAGCAATTGAAGATCGCGATCGATCAGGCCGGTATCGGGATGGCCGGCGACGAATTCCTCCTGCGCACTCAACCTGGCCAGAAAGTCCAAATTGGTGGTGACGCCAACGACATGTGAACTCTGTAACGCATGGGTTAACCGCGACAGAGCGACATTGCGGTTTGGTCCATGCACGATCATCTTGGCGATCAGCGGATCGTAATGGGCGGAGACCGTGTCGCCTGGACGGACTCCGGCATCGATCCGCGCCGTAACATCCGGAAAGTCCAGATGCCTGATCGTTCCCGTCGCCGGCAGAAATCCCTTGGCAGCATCCTCTGCGTAAATCCGAGCCTCGAGGGCCCAACCGTAGATCTCAAGCTCCGACTGCTTCTTCGGTAGGGGCTCGCCGGCAGCGACACGCAATTGCCACTCGACCAGGTCGACGCCGGTGATCGCTTCGGTGACAGCATGCTCGACCTGAAGGCGGGTATTCATCTCCATGAAGTAGAAGCGATCCGGCCAGAGGCCGTTCGAGACGTCCGCGATGAATTCCACGGTGCCGGCCCCACGGTAGGAAATGGCACGCGCCGCACGTACGGCGGCGTCGCCCATCGCGCGCCGCATCTCCGGCGTCATCCCCGGTGCCGGCGCTTCTTCGATCACCTTCTGGTGGCGACGCTGCAGCGAGCAATCGCGTTCGAAAAGATGCACGACGTTTCCATGACGATCGCCGAAGATCTGAACTTCGATGTGGCGTGGGCGAATGAGATACCGCTCGATCAATACGGCATCGTCGCCGAAGGCTGCTTTCGCCTCCCGCCGTGCGGCCGCGAGTGCCTCGGGAAAATCCTCTTCACTGTCGACGCGGCGCATGCCCTTGCCGCCACCGCCGGCGCGGGCCTTGATGAGCACGGGGAAACCGATAAGGGTCGCCTGATCAGCCAGAAAGCCGTCATTTTGTTCCTCGCCATGATAGCCGGGAACCACGGGCACGCCGGACTGGTCCATCAGCGCCTTTGCCGCGTCCTTCAGTCCCATGGCACGGATGGAGGACGGCTGCGGTCCAATGAAGACCATCCCCGCGGCCTCCACGGCTGCCGCAAAGTCGGCATTCTCGGACAGAAACCCATAACCGGGGTGAATGGCTTCGGCGCCGGTCCGCTCCGCTGCGGAAAGGATCCGTTCGATCGAGAGATAGCTTTCCTGTGCACTGGCCGGCCCAAGGCGAACCGCCTCGTCCGCCATCTCGACATGCAGTGCCCCAACATCGGCATCCGAATAGACCGCCACGGTGGCGATCCCCATGCGTCTGGCGGTCCGGATCACCCGGCAGGCAATCTCGCCACGGTTTGCGATGAGAATTTTCTGGAACATCGCTACCTCACATCCGGAACAGACCGAAGCGCGTCTCTTCAATCGGCGCATTCAGCGCCGCAGACAGCGAGAGACCGAGCACATCGCGGCTCTTTGCCGGATCGATCACCCCGTCGTCCCAGAGCCGCGCCGACGCGTAGAGCGGATGGCTCTGCCGTTCGAAGAGATCGAGCACCGGCTGCTTGAAACTGCTCTCCTCCTCTGGCGACCAGGGCGTGCCGGCGCGGGAAAGCGCCTCTCCCCGCACAGTCGCGAGCACGCCTGCCGCCTGCTCTCCACCCATGACCGAGATGCGGCTGTTCGGCCATGTCCAGAGAAAGCGCGGCGAGAAGGCGCGACCCGCCATGCCGTAATTGCCCGCCCCAAAGGAACCGCCAACCAGCATCGTTACCTTCGGCACACCTGTTGTTGCGACGGCGGTAACGAGCTTCGCGCCATTCTTCGCAATGCCTTCGGTTTCGTATTTGCGGCCCACCATGAAGCCCGTGATGTTCTGCAGGAAGACCAGCGGTATCCTGCGCTGCGAGCAGAGTTCAACGAAATGAGCGCCCTTCAGGGCCGATTCCGAAAACAGCACCCCGTTATTGGCGACAATGCCCACCGGGATACCGTGGACATGGGCGAAGCCGCAGACCAACGTCGTCCCATAACGTGCCTTGAATTCATCGAAGCGCGAGCCGTCGACGATACGGGCAATGACCTCGCGCACGTCATAGGGCACGCGCAAGTCGGCCGGAACGATCCCTGCGATTTCCGCGGGATCGAACAATGGCGCCTCGACCGCTTGGCGCTCGACGCCACCCGCCTTAGATCGATTGAGGTTGGAGACAGCACGCCTCGCCAGCGCCAGCGCATGTCCGTCATCGCGCGCAAGATGGTCCGCTACACCGGAGAGCCTTGTGTGCACATCGCCGCCACCGAGATCCTCGGCCGAGACGACTTCACCGGTTGCTGCCTTGACCAGTGGCGGGCCGGCAAGAAAAATCGTTCCCTGCCCCTCGACGATGATCGCCTCGTCGGACATGGCCGGTACATAGGCACCGCCTGCCGTACACGAGCCCATGACGACGGCAATCTGTGGAATTCCTGCCGCCGACATATTGGCCTGATTGTAGAATATCCGGCCGAAATGATCGCGATCAGGGAACACCTCGTCCTGGTTCGGCAGGTTCGCGCCGCCGGAATCCACCAGGTAGATGCACGGCAGATTGTTCTGGGCTGCAACTTCCTGCGCACGCAGGTGCTTCTTCACCGTCATCGGAAAGTAGGTGCCGCCTTTGACCGTCGCATCGTTGCAGACGATCATGCAATCGCGCCCTGAAACACGGCCGATGCCGGTAATCAGGCCGGCACCGGGAGCCTCGTTGCCGTACATGCCGTGGGCCGCGGTCAATCCGATCTCGAGAAACGGCGTGGCCGGATCGAGCAGGGCTGCGATCCGATCGCGCGGCAGCATCTTGCCGCGGGAAACATGGCGCTCACGCGCGGCGGGTCCGCCACCATTGGCGACACTCACAGCCGCCTCTTCGATGGCCCGAATCGCCTCGGCCATTGCCGCGCGATTTGTCCTGAAGCTCTCCGAATTCGTCGAAATCTGCGACTTCAAAACCGTCATTGGTCACCAGGATGGTTGTCGGATGAACGTTCGGATCAGGCCGTTTCAGCAAAGAGCTCGCGGCCAATCAGCATGCGTCGGATTTCAGAGGTTCCGGCACCGATCTCGTAGAGCTTGGCGTCGCGTAGGAGCCGGGCGGCGGGATAGTCGTTCGTGTAGCCGTTGCCCCCGAGTGCCTGGATCGTTTCGAGGGCCAGAAGCGTTGCCTTCTCCGCGGCATAGAGGATGCAGCCGGCAGCATCCTTGCGTGTCGTCTCGCCGCGATCGCAGGCAGCGGCCACGGCGTAGACATAAGCGCGCGCCGTATTCATGGTCACGTACATGTCGGCAAGCTTGCCCTGCATCAGCTGGAATTCGCCGATCGCCTGGCCGAATTGCTTTCGCTCATGAAGATAGGGCACGACGACATCCATGCAGGCCGCCATGATGCCGATCGGCCCAGCGGAAAGGACGACGCGCTCATAGTCGAGCCCCGACATCAGAACGCGTGCCCCGCCACCGAGAGCACCGAGGACATTTGCCTCGGGAACCTCACACTCCTCGAAGATCAATTCGCAGGTATTGGAACCGCGCATGCCGAGCTTGTCGAGCTTCGGGCCGGTTGAAAAGCCCTTGAAGGCCTTCTCGACGAGGAAAGCGGTGATGCCGCGCGGTCCCGCATCGGGGTCTGTCTTCGCATAGACAACCAGCACATCCGCATCCGGGCCGTTGGTGATCCACATCTTGTTGCCATTGAGAACGTAGCTGTCGCCGCGCTTCTCCGCCCGAAGCTTCATCGAAACGACGTCCGACCCGGCACCCGGCTCTGACATGGCAAGCGCACCGACATGCTCGCCGGAAATAAGCTTCGGCAGATAGTTTGACTTCTGCGCTTCCGTTCCATTGCGGCTGATCTGGTTAACGCAGAGATTGGAGTGCGCGCCATAGCTGAGCCCGACCGAAGCTGAAGCGCGGCTGATCTCCTCCATCGCAACGCAATGAGCCAGATATCCCAGACCGGCGCCGCCATAGGTCTCTTCGGCCGTAATCCCAAGCAGTCCCATGTTGCCCATCTCGCGCCAGAGCGGCGCTGGGAAACGGTTGCTGCTGTCCGTCTCGGCTGCCAGCGGCGCGATGCGCTCCGTCGCGAAACGCCGAACGCTGTCGCGGAGCGCCTCGATCTCGTCCGCCAGACCAAATCTCAAACCACCGGAATACATGCCTTCCCTCCCAAGTCCGGCGCGCGGTTACCGCAGCGTCCGGCATGCGTGTGTCGTTATTTTCCCGTCATTGTTTTCACGCGCGTATCTGGTCGGCAGCTCCTCCACTGCCGGTCGGCCCTATAAATTTCGTTGAAGAACGCAAAAATGGCAAGCATTTCCGATCGGCCAGACAATTCTGACCGCCAGCTTGCTCCCGCGAATATTCGATAGATCTGCCGCCGGCATATGCCCTTCCTCCCGAGATAGGCAACGACCTGAATACGCGCAGGATCTGTACAGATTCGCGCGAGAACAAGGGATGCTAGCACCGGGCGCGCGGAATTTCTGAACCAAGACGGTTCATCTCGCGCATAATTTGGAAAGATTTTGTCGTCGGGACGACGCGTTCAACCGCAAGGGTTGTCCGACAAAGCGGCAGCCCAAATGCGGCTGGAACCGATCGTGATGCGGTCAGCGCTTGATGGCGCGGCCACTGCGGCTTTCGGCAATTGCCCGCACTTGATGCCGGCGAACCAGCTCAGCCTGGACCTCGGCTTGGAATGTCATGACCTGGTTACGGACCTCGTCGTCGGAGCAGCCAAACGACGTCAGCTCAGCGGCGAGCCGGCGGCACTCGGTCTTCCAGAAGGTGACTGCTTCCTCGCCATGGCGGCGATCCAGTTCGGCCGCGCACCGTTCGATGTCACCGGCGCGCGAAGCGACCGGGAAAAGCACGATCTCGCTCGTCGTCATTGCTTGCAGAGTTTTGTTTGACTGTACTGTCATCGACTCATTCCGTTGCGTCCGACTCATTCCTAGCTGACCATGGTTAACGCTTTCCTTTTCATACTCGACAAAGTCACCCGTTCGGTTCGTCGCACATCATGCCAGCTCCAGTTGAAGGGTGGATATGGGAGTATTAAGCCCCCAATCACTTCCGCCATAGGCAGGACTTCCGGATAGCCAAAAATGTCGCTAGGTTTTGCAGACTGCTTTGTCAGTGCAGCGGGGGGCTGGAAATCGGTGAGGAGGATAATCGCGAAGCCTGTCGCGGCGGCCATCGTGGTATTCGCGCGTGCAATAACGGCCGTACGCGCCATCTGGCCGAATGACGGTATTCCCGACGGACAGTGTGTTTATTTCGCCAACCACTCCAGTCATGGCGATTTCATTCTGGTCTGGACCGTCCTGCCGCCAAGCTTGCGGCGGCGGACACGCCCCGTTGCCGGCGCGGAGTATTGGCTAAAGTCGTCGATCAACCGCTTCATCGGCCGCGATGTCTTTGACGCTGTGCTTATCGAGCGGGATCGCGAGAGGCGCACACGTGATCCGATTGAAGTCATGGCGGAGGTCATTGATTCCGGCGCGTCGTTGATTCTCTTTCCCGAAGGCACACGCAACCAGACGGATGCGCAGCTATTGCCGTTCAAAAGCGGTCTTTTCCATCTTGCCTCGGCCCGACCGGACATTCAGCTCGTGCCGGTCTGGATCAACAATCTCAATCGCGTCATGCCCAAGGGTGAGATTGTCCCGATCCCCTTGATCTGCACGGTGACCTTCGGCAACGCCATACAACTTGAAGCCAGTGAGAATAAAGAGACCTTCCTGGGCAGGGCGCGTACGGCACTGCTCGATCTGTCACCAACGCACCCAGGCGGCAAAGAATGAACGCAGCGAACTCCGACCTGTGGACGCTTGTCCTGGGCATTTTCACGCTCCTCATCGTTTCCTCAAGCATCGGCTACCTGCTGCAACGACGCCTGCCGGCCGGTCAATCGAATGCTGCGATCGAGAATCTGAATGCACGCATCAAGGCGTGGTGGATCATGGCAATCCTGATCGGCCTCGCCTTTCTTGCCGGCAGAGTTGGCGTGCTGCTGCTGTTCGGCTTCTGCTCTTTCGCGGCGCTACGCGAGTTCATCACCCTGACCGACACCAAGCGCGCCGACCACTGGGCCCTCGCGGCCGCTTTCTTCGTCGTGCTCCCCCTGCAATACTGGCTGCTGTGGGAGAGACAATACGGCATCTTCTCGATCTTCATTCCGGTCTACGCGTTCCTCTTGATGCCGATCATCTCCGTGCTGCGCGGCGATACGGAGCGTTTCCTCATACGTATTGCCGAAGTCCAGTGGGCGCTGATGATCTGCGTATTCTGCGCCTCCCACGTTCCGGCGTTGTTGACGCTGACGATCCCGGGCTACGAAGGCCGCAACGTTCTTCTGATCGCCTTCCTGGTGATCATCGTGCAGCTCAGCGATGTTCTCCAATATGTCTGGGGCAAGCTGTTTGGCCGAACGAAAATCGCGCCAAGCCTGTCTCCTTCGAAGACCGTGGAAGGCTTTGTCGGCGGTGTCGCCAGCGCCACATTGATCGGCGCCGCGCTGTGGTGGATTACACCATTTACGCCATTTCAAGCCGGGGTCATGGCTTTTGTTATCACGATGATGGGCTTTTTCGGCGGCCTCGTCATGTCGGCAATCAAGCGAGATCGCGGCGTCAAGGATTGGGGTCACCTGATCGAAGGCCATGGCGGATTGATCGACCGGCTCGACTCCGTGGTCTTTTCCGCACCGATCTTCTTCCACATCGTTCGCTACTGGTGGTCGACCACATGATGGCGATGGCACGCCGTTTGGTTCAGAGCAGTGAGACACACGTACTCTTCGCATTCGTCGCCATGGGCGGCTGGGCGGTCCTCGCCAACGGTAACCATCCGCTGCAACAGGCCCTGCTGGCCGGCGTTGTACAAGGCGGACTCTCAGCCTGTCTTACCTTGTTTCTCAAGACCGTGATCGAGTGGCTCTCGAAGCAGTTTAAGGGGCGCGCCAGGCTCTGGGCGCCGCCATTGATTGCATGCCTTGCCTCGACTGGCGTGCTGATCTCGATCCATGCCTTGAGCGGCACGCCGGAAATCCTGAAGACCATAGCGGTGCCACTGGCCGTTTCGACGAGCTATGCGGCCATCTACAACTACTTTCTCTACCAAAAGGGGATTGGGGCATGACGGAAACGGGCGAACGGCGGCCGCTGGCAAGCAGGGACACGCAATGGGCAAAGCGCATTGCGCAGTGGCTAGCGTCACGGTCGATCATGCCGAACCAGATTTCGCAGGCGAGCATGATCGCGGCGGCGCTGGCCGGCGGCTCCTTTTGCCTTGCCGGATTTGAGATCGGATGGATCCGGGTCGTCCTCCTCGTTCTCGCGGCCGCCTTCTGCCAATTACGGCTGCTGTGCAACCTCTTCGATGGCATGGTTGCCGTCGAAGGCGGCAAAGGCGCTTCCGACGGACCATTCTGGAACGAATTCCCGGACCGCATCGCCGATATCATGATCCTGGTCGGCGTGGGGTATGGCGTTGGATCCCCTGGCCTAGGTTGGGCAGCAGCCGCCTTTGCGGTGTTGACCGCCTATGTTCGCGAGCTCGGACGAGCAACGGGGACGCCGAGCGACTTCTCAGGCCCGATGGCAAAGCAGCACCGAATGGCGACGATTACGGCCGCGGCGGTTCTCTCTATCCTCGAGCCGCTGTGGAACGGGCACAATCAAGTCTTGCAGGCAGGCCTCTGGCTGATCGCGATCGGCGCCGCCTTCACAGCATTGCGGCGAGGCAGAAATATCGTTCGAAGCCTGAAGGCTGGTCGCTGATGAGATCTGCTCATTCCTCTTCAAGCGTACCGAAAAGCCGGAAAGTGCGCTTTGCAGCCGTGCGGCCGGGCAATAGAACAACGGCGCCGCTTCTTCTTTTCCCCGAAGCGGCCTAGGACTAGCCTCGCTTCGGCGAGGCATTTTTCTTTCCCGTATTTATAAGATTTTTATATCCGCGGCCCGCCGCCAATCTCGAACGCTTATGCGCTTCAGCCGCATATTAATGTCCGAGAGATCCAAGGGATCATCTCCACGCCAGAAAGCATGAAAGGTGCCATCCGGTGGGTGGCGCCCTTTGTCTTGTCTGACTCCAGAAGAACAACAGGAGTCAAGATCGATGATGGACATAGTTCTACTCGCCACAGCAATCGTATTTTTCGCTCTGTGCTTTGCCTACACCAAAGCCTGCGACCGGCTCTGACCGGAGGAAGCGCCATGATCCTCGACTATATTCTCAGCGGTGCCGTCACCGTGTTCCTCACGGTATATCTCACCTACGCTCTCATTCGCCCCGAACGCTTCTAGCATCGCGTGCCTCTCCCAGCGCGCAACAGGTGGAACCAATCGGGTATTGAAAGTTACCTCCCATGACCCTCAACGGATGGCTTCAGATTCTGCTGTTCTGCGGAATCCTCATCGTGCTCGTCAAACCGCTCGGCGGTTACATGACGCGCGTCTTCAATGGCGAACGCACGTTTCTCTCACCGGTCCTCGTTCCAATAGAGCGGGGACTTTACGCGCTGGCCGGCACCAGCGAACGCGAAGAACAGCATTGGACGTCGTACGCCTTCGCCATGCTGATGTTCAACCTGCTCGGCACGCTCGTCCTCTATGCGCTGCTGCGCATGCAGGACGTCTTGCCGCTGAATCCAGCTGGAATGGCTGCGGTCGGCCCCGAACTCTCTTTCAACACCGCAACAAGCTTCGTCGCCAACACCAACTGGCAGAACTACGGCGGCGAAAGCACGATGTCCTATCTCACGCAGATGGCGGGCCTGACCGTGCAGAACTTCGTATCTGCGGCCACCGGTATGGCAATCGCCATCGGCCTTATCCGCGCATTTTCGCGCGCATCCGGCAAGGCAATCGGCAATTTCTGGGTCGATATGGTGCGTAGCACGCTCTACATCCTCCTGCCGATCTGCATCGTGTTGACGCTGGTCTATGTATATCTTGGCGTCCCACAGACACTGGGCTCCTATGTCGACGCGACGACCCTCGAGGGCGCCAAGCAGACAATCGCTCTCGGCCCTGTCGCCTCGCAACTTGCCATCAAGATGCTCGGCACCAACGGCGGCGGCTTCTTTAACGTCAATTCGGCGCATCCATTCGAGAACCCTGACAACATCTCGAACATGATCCAGATGGTGTCGATCTTCGCGATCGGCGCCGCCTTCACCAACGTCTTCGGCCGCATGATCGGCAACCAGCGCCAGGGTTGGGCAATCCTCGCCACCATGGGCATCCTGTTTGTCGCCGGCGTGGCTGTCACCTACTGGGCGGAAGCCGCCGGCAATCCGCTGATGCATGCCTTTGGCCTGCAGGGCGGTAACATGGAAGGCAAGGAAGTACGTTTCGGCGTCGCCATGTCCTCGCTCTTCGCGGTCATAACGACGGCCGCCTCGTGCGGTGCGGTCAACGCGATGCATGGCAGCTTCACAGCGCTCGGCGGCTTGATCCCACTCATCAACATGCAGCTTGGCGAAGTGATCGTCGGTGGCGTTGGCGCGGGCTTCTACGGCATCCTGCTCTTCATCATCATCGCGATCTTCGTCGCTGGCCTGATGGTCGGCCGTACGCCGGAATATCTTGGCAAGAAGATCGAAGCCAAGGAGATGAAGATGGCGGTGCTTGCCATCCTTTGCCTGCCGCTCGCCATGCTTGTCTTCACCGCGATATCGAGCGTTTTGCCGTCGGCCGTTGCCTCGATCGGCACGGCAGGTCCGCACGGCTTCTCGGAGATTCTGTATGCCTATACCTCGGCCGCCGCCAACAACGGCTCGGCCTTCGGCGGGCTGACCGGCAACACACCTTGGTACAACATCACGCTCGGCCTCGGCATGCTGATGGGCCGCTTCCTGGTAATCGTCCCGGCGCTCGCAATCGCCGGCTCCCTGGTCGCCAAGAAGACCGTCCCCGCCTCGGCAGGCACGTTTCCGACAGATGGCTTGCTCTTCGTGGGCCTTCTGACCGGCACGATCCTGATCGTCGGCGGCCTGACCTTCTTCCCGGCGCTGGCGCTTGGCCCGGTCGTCGAGCACCTGGTCATGATCGCCGGCCAGACCTTCTGAGGTGGACGCAATGATCCTTCGTCACAAGCTTCGTAAATCCTTCAACGCACGTCCCGGTTCGCCGGGACGTGACAGCCAGCGCATGACCCGCGCCTCCGACATCATTCTGGTGATGCTCGCCGGGCTCCTCGTCATCGTCGCGGTATTTCGGATCCTACACGGCTGATCGCCACAACGGTCGCCTTACTCTTTCAAGCTGGAGTCTCTTATGAGCCAGGCAAAATCAGCGAGCATCATGGATTCTCGCATTCTCATTCCGGCCGTGGGCGCCGCCTTCAAGAAGCTGAACCCACGCACCCTTGCCAAAAATCCTGTCATGTTCGTCGTGGCGACGGTTTCGGCGCTGACGACGATCCTGTTCGTCCGCGATCTCGTCAGCGGCGGCGGAAATCTCGGCTTCTCGTTCCAGATCAACCTCTGGCTCTGGTTCACCGTGCTTTTTGCCAACTTCGCCGAAGCCGTCGCCGAGGGCCGCGGCAAGGCACAGGCGGACTCTTTGCGCAAGGCCCGCACCGAAACCCAGGCAAAGCTCCTGACGGCCAACAACGGCACCGGCTATCGCCTGGTCCCGGGCACGAGCCTGAAGGTGGGCGACCTCGTCCTCGTCGAGGCGGGCGATATCATTCCCTCTGATGGTGAAGTCATCGAGGGTGTCGCATCCGTCAACGAAGCTGCCATCACCGGCGAATCCGCTCCGGTCATTCGCGAGTCCGGCGGCGACCGTTCGGCCGTTACCGGTGGCACACAGGTGTTGTCGGATTGGATTCGTGTCCGTATCAGCGCTGCAGCGGGACATACGTTCCTCGATCGCATGATCTCGCTCGTCGAAGGCGCGGAACGTCAGAAAACTCCCAATGAGATCGCGCTCAACATTTTGCTCGCGGGCATGACGCTGATCTTCGTTCTTGCCACCGCCACGATCCCGAGCTTTGCAAGCTACGCTGGCGGCTCTATTCCGATCATCATCCTCGTCGCTCTCTTCGTGACCCTGATCCCGACCACAATCGGCGCGCTTCTTTCGGCGATCGGCATTGCCGGCATGGACCGTCTCGTGCGCTTCAACGTGCTTGCGATGTCTGGCCGTGCCGTCGAAGCAGCCGGTGACGTCGACACGCTGCTGCTTGATAAGACCGGAACGATCACCCTCGGCAACCGCCAGGCGACAACATTCCGCCCCGTCCGCGGCGTCACCGAACAGGACCTCGCCGATGCGGCGCAGCTTGCTTCGCTGGCCGACGAAACACCGGAAGGCCGCTCGATCGTCGTGCTCGCCAAGGAAAAGTACGGTATCCGCAGTCGCGATATGACGAGCCTGAAGGCGACCTTTGTCCCCTTTACTGCTCAGACGCGCATGAGCGGCGTCGATGTCGAGGGCTCGTCCATTCGCAAAGGCGCGGTGGATGCCGTGCTTGCCTACGTGGGCGCCGCACCAGCGCCGGTTTCCGGCAATGCGGCCGTCGCCATTCGTAGCAACACTGAGGTCGTGCGGGAACTGCAGGCAATCGCCGATGAGATCGCCAAGCAAGGCGGCACCCCGCTGGCTGTTGCCCGCGACGGACGCCTTCTTGGCATCGTCCAGCTGAAGGACATCGTCAAGGGCGGGATTCGCGAGCGCTTCAACGAATTGCGGCGGATGGGCATCCGCACGGTGATGATCACCGGTGACAATCCCATGACTGCCGCCGCTATTGCCGCTGAGGCAGGCGTTGACGACTTCCTTGCCCAAGCCACGCCTGAGAACAAGCTGTCGCTGATCCGCGAGGAGCAGGCCAAGGGCAAGCTGGTCGCAATGTGCGGCGATGGCACGAACGATGCCCCTGCCCTTGCCCAGGCCGATGTCGGCGTTGCCATGAACACCGGCACGGTCGCGGCCCGCGAAGCCGGCAACATGGTCGACCTCGACAGCGATCCGACCAAGCTCATCGAAATCGTCGAAATCGGCAAGCAGCTGCTGATGACGCGTGGTGCGCTGACGACCTTCTCGATCGCCAATGACATCGCCAAGTACTTCGCGATCATTCCGGCGATGTTCCTGGCCTTCTACCCGCAGCTTGGTGTGCTGAACATCATGGGCCTCGCCACGCCGCAAAGCGCCATCCTGTCGGCGATCATATTCAACGCGCTGATCATCGTCGCGCTGATCCCGCTGTCGCTGAAAGGCGTGAAATATCGCGCGATCGGCGCCGGCGCGCTCTTGTCCCGCAACCTGCTTATCTACGGCGTCGGCGGCATCATCGTCCCCTTCATCGGCATCAAGGCGATCGACATGGTCATCACGGCCATCGGTCTCGCCTAAGGAGTTGACATCATGTTGAAAGAACTTCGTCCGGCAATCGTCATGATCATCGCCACCACAGCAATCACCGGCCTGCTTTACCCGCTCGCCATGACCGGCGCCGCGCAGGCACTCTTCCCGGCGCAAGCAAATGGCAGCCTGATAGAAAGGGACGGCAAGGTGATCGGTTCGACACTGATCGGCCAGGCGTTCACCAGCGACAAATATTTCCACGGCCGTCCCTCGGCCGCAGGCGATGGATACAACGCCGCCGCGTCTTCGGGCTCGAACCTTGGCCCGACGAGCCAGAAGCTGCTTGATCGCGTAAAGACTGATTACGAGGCGGCAAAAGCGACCAACCCGAATACGCAGGTTCCGATCGATCTTGTGACCGCCTCCGGCAGCGGCCTCGATCCGCACATCTCGCCGGAAGCCGCCTACTTCCAGATACCGCGCGTCGCCAAGGCACGTGGGATCGATGAAGCCAAACTCAAGACGATTGTCGATGCCGCCGTCGAGCACCCTGAACTAGGGATTCTCGGTGAGGCGACCGTCAATGTGCTGGCATTGAACCAGTCCCTTGATGCTTCTATGTCTGAGTAAGGTCAAAAGCCCCGGGCGCCTGTGCGCGCCCGGGGCTTGCTCGTCAAGGAAAGATAAAACGCATGCCGGAAGACAACCGCGACACGGTTGGAAGGCCCTCGCCCGATGCGCTGCTCGAGAAAGCGCGTCAGGAGACCCGCGGCCGACTGAAGATCTTCCTCGGCGCCGCGCCCGGCGTAGGCAAGACCTATGAGATGCTGGAATCGGGCCGCGCCAAGATGTCCGATGGTGTCGACGTGGTCATCGGCATCGTCGAGACTCACGGACGCAAGGAAACGCAGGCGCTCGTCAACGGCTTCGAAGCCATTCCCCGCGTCAAGATTGACTACAAGGGGCGTCCTCTCGAGGAAATGGATATCGATGCTATTCTTGCGCGTAGGCCCTCTCTTGTTCTGGTCGACGAACTCGCCCATACCAACGCCGAAGGCAGTCGGCATCCGAAACGCTATCTCGACGTCAAGGAGCTGCTCGACCGCGGCATCGACGTCTACACGACGCTGAACATCCAACACGTCGAAAGCCTGAATGACGTCGTCTCGCAGATCACGCGCATCCGCGTGCGCGAGACAGTGCCAGACTCTGTCATCGATATGGCCGATGACGTCGAGATCATCGATCTCACGCCGGAAGACCTGATTAAGCGGCTGCACGACGGCAAGGTCTATGTCCCAAAGACCGCCGAAAAGGCCCTGACGAATTATTTCACCGCCGGAAACCTCACCGCGCTCCGCGAACTCGCATTGCGCAAAACCGCACAGCGCGTGGACGACCAGCTTCTGACCCACATGCAGGCCCACGCCATCGCTGGCCCTTGGGCCGCCGGCGAAAGGGTGCTTGTATCCATCGATCAGCATGCGCGCTCAGCTTCGCTTGTACGCTACGCGTCGCGAATGGCCTCGCGGCTGCGCGCACCTTGGGCGGCCGTCTATATCGAGACCAATCAATCGATCAGCCTGACCGAGGCCGACCGCGACACGATTGCGGCAACGCTGCGCCTGGCCGAACAGCTCGGCGGCGAGGCCCTCACCATTCCCGGTCGCGAGGTGTCGGAAGAGCTGGTCCGTCACGCCGCCGCCAACAACGTGACTCACATCGTCATCGGCGCTCCAAGCAAGCCGACCTGGCGGGACTGGCTTCACCGCTCCATTGCCGACGATCTGATCCGAACATCGGGCAACATCAGCGTCCACGTCATTTCCGGCAGCGAGAAGGATGGAACGTCTGCACGCGGTGTGAAAGCAGCTCCGTCGTCCCCTGCCTTCAATATCCAGCCATACGTCTCCGCCACAGCCTATGTGGCGATCGCGCTCATCGCAGGCGTTGTGCTTGATCAGGTTCTTGACGTCCGCAACCTTGCCCTCGTATTCCTGATGGCAGTCCTCACATCGGCCGTCATTCACGGGCTACGTCCGGCGCTCTACACCTGCGTCCTCAGCGCACTATCCTTCAATTTCTTCTTCCTGCCGCCCCGTTATACGCTGACGATCAATGATCCGGAAAGCGTGCTGGCGTTGTTCTTCTTCCTGGGCGTTGCCGTCATCGCGAGCAATCTGACGGCAACGGTTCAACGCCAGGCCGCGGCTGCCCGACAGCGCGCCAGAACGACGGAAGACCTCTACCTCTTCTCGAAGAAGCTGGCCGGCACCGGCACACTGGACGACGTTCTCTGGGCCACGGCATTCCAGCTCGCCTCGATGCTCAAGGTCCGAGTCGTCCTGCTGCTGCCCGAAGGAGGCACCATTGCCGTCAAAGCCGGCTACCCGCCGGACGACACCCTCGATGAGGCAGATATTGCCGCCGCCCGATGGGCCTGGGAGCACAATCACGCCGCCGGCCGCGGTGCAGACACTCTGCCCGGTGCCAAGCGTCTCTACGTGCCGCTGCGAACCGGACGCGCGGCCGTCGGCGTGATCGGCCTGGACAATGACAGGCGAGACGGGCCGCTGCTGACACCTGAGCAACAGCGTCTTCTCGACGCGCTCGCGGACCAGGCCGCTCTTGCGATTGAACGCATTCAACTCGTTGCAGACGTTGATCGCGCAAAACTCGCCGCCGAAGCCGATCGCTTGCGCTCGGCCCTCCTGACGTCGATCTCACACGACCTGAAGACACCGCTGGCCGCGATCCTTGGCGCGGCAGGCACGTTGCGTGATTATCTCGATTCCATGCCTCCGGAAGATCGTGTCGATCTTCTGTCGACCGTCATCGATGAATCGGAACGGCTGAACCGCTTTATCGCCAACCTCCTCGACATGACGAAAATCGAATCCGGCGCAATGGAACCGAACTACGCGCTGCACTATCCCGGCGACATTGCCGGAAGCGCGCTGCGCCGTGCCGAGAAAATTCTCGCACACCACCAGACGGCGATAAGAATACCCGCCGACCTGCCTATGGTCCGCGTTGATCCCGTGCTGTTCGAGCAGGTACTTTTCAACCTGTTCGACAATGCTGCCAAATATGCCCCGGAAGGGTCATCGATCCGCATTGAAGCCTGGGCCGACGCATACAGTGTCATGATTCAGGTCTTGGACGAGGGGCCGGGTATTCCGCCGGCAGACGTGGATCGGGTCTTCGATACTTTCTATCGCGTGCGCAAAGGCGACCAGGTTCGCGCCGGAACCGGCCTCGGCTTGTCCATCTGTCGAGGCTTTGTCGAGGCCATGGGCGGCACGATAACGGCCGGAAACCGGAACGATCGCTCTGGCGCCGTCTTCACAATCCGTCTTCCGAGACCAACTGAAATTCCGAAATTGGATGAGCTCAAATGACCGGTTCAGCCGTAAAAATTCTCATCGTCGACGACGAACCCCCGATCCGCAAGCTGCTTCGCGTCGGTTTAACCGCACAGGGTTACGAAGTGAACGAGGCGCCGAACGGCGCGACGGCCCTGCAATCGGCAAAAGACGATCCGCCGGATCTGATTGTGCTCGACCTTGGTCTGCCAGACAAATCGGGCCACGAACTATTGCAGGAATGGCGAGACGCGGGCCTCACCCTGCCAATCGTCATCCTTTCCAGCCGCACAGATGAAACCGGCATCGTCAATGCCCTCGAAGCGGGTGCAGATGATTATCTGACGAAGCCGTTTGGCATGAACGAACTCGGCGCCCGGCTACGCGTCGCCTTGCGCCACCGTCTACAACAGCAGGGTGAGCGGGCGATCTTCCAGGCCGGCGGCCTGTCCATCGATCTCGTCAAGCGCATCGTCAAGATCGACGGCAGGGAAATCAAACTCTCGCCGAAGGAATACGACATCCTGAGGGTACTTGCCCAGCACGCCGGAAAGGTCCTGACGCACCAGTTCCTGTTGAAGCAGATCTGGGGGCCGGCCGCCGATGTCCAGTATTTGCGCGTCTACGTTCGCCAGCTGCGCCAGAAGATCGAACAGAGCCCGGACCAGCCACAATACATCACGACGGAAACCGGTGTCGGATACAGGTTGAAAGAAGCCGATCCGCCGCCGGCCTAAGTCGGTTCATCGGTACGCGCGCTCAGACCACGCTCGCATACCGAGCCCCACCATCACTTCGTAGGCGATGCGGCGGCGCATCGGATTGTGCAGTCGGATTGCCGTAGAACCCAGAAACTCGGTTTCAATGTGATCGAACGTCTTTAGCTCGGGCGAAGTCTTGATCGTCTGCGCGTAAAATTCATGGAACGGCCGACGGCAAACGTAAGTCTTGTATTTCGTCAGGCAGAAGACGGAATAGCGACCGGCCTCTTCACGCAGGAAGTCGGTCACGCCAGCAGTAACCTCGGGCCAGGCCGGATTGAACGTGTCGTCGAAAACGATGATGCCATGCTCGGCAAGCGACGCGGCGGCCAGGCGGCTATCAGCCTCGACATGGGGCAGCATGTGGCCACCATCGATGCTGAAGAAGCGAATCAGGCCGGCCCGCTCGATCACGTCCGCAGGCCGAAGCAGCGTGCTATCGCTCTTGATGACACGCTCTTCATCTACGGAAAGCCCGAGTTGGCGGCCACCCGCCGCAAAACGTTCATACTGCGTAAGACTATGATCCGGTTTCACGATGTCGAACGGATCGATAGCCACGATCTTCTCTCTGTCTCCGCATATCTTTCGCAGGAGGAAGTAGGATCGGCCGTAGTAAACACCTATCTCGGCCAAGCCGCCTTGCAGGGAAGCTGATTGCTGGGAGCGCAAAATAGCAAGAAAGACCAGCGCGTCCGGCGGATCAATGTATCCTTCAATCGCTTGAAGATCATGGAATATGAATTTTCTGACCGATGAATTCATGGCACCGCGCCTTCCGATGCATCAACAGCCCCCCGAGAGAGACAATGTTTCGCAGAAGAAAGGAACATAAGTCAATTCTATTTAAGCTGGAGCGGCATATGTCTTTAGAGATGCATCAGGTTGCTTAAGCATCTGAAGTTTTGATGCAGAGATCTATTGAGAAATCCGCGCCGCCACTAAGCCGGCGGACAGTCAATCCGGCCGAAAAGCTTCGATCAATCAATTTGCTAATGCCATCGCTGACAAAATGATGCCCTCGCCGCTCGCCGGTCGTTTCGTTCTTTTTCTTGCCATCGACCTGTCCTAAGTCTCCTCTCCATCGAAACGAGAATTAAAGGTGGTGCATGGCAGGTGAAACGGTTCTGGTCGTGGGCGGCGCTGGGTATATTGGCTCGCACACGTGTCTCGATCTTGCGAACAAGGGCTTCAAGCCGGTCGTTTTCGACAATTTCTCCAACGGTCATCGCGAATTTGTGAAATGGGGACCCGCGGAGGAAGGGGACATCCGGGATCGGGCCCGTCTTGACGAGGTCCTGGCCAAGCACAAACCAGCAGCCATCCTGCACTTTGCCGCCCTCATCGAGGTCGGTGAATCGGTCAAGGATCCGGTAGCCTTTTACGAAAACAACGTCATCGGCACATTGACCCTTTTGGCAGCCGCCCAGGCTGCTGGCGTGAAAGCGTTCGTGTTCTCGTCAACCTGCGCAACCTATGGCCTGCCGCAGAGTGTGCCGCTGGACGAGACGCACCGCCAGGTGCCGATCAATCCCTACGGCCGCACGAAATACATCGTCGAGCAGGCGCTTGCCGACTATGACAAGTACACGGGCTTTCGCTCGGTCGTGCTTCGCTACTTCAACGCAGCCGGCGCCGATTTCGAGGGTCGGATCGGCGAGTGGCACCAGCCTGAAACCCACGCCATACCGCTGGCGATCGACGCCGCACTGGGTCGCCGTGAAGGCTTCAAGGTCTTCGGCACCGATTACGAGACGCGTGACGGCACCTGCGTCCGCGACTACATCCACGTCCTCGATCTCGCCGACGCCCACGTTCGTGCCGTGGAACATCTGCTTCGGGGCGGGGAGTCGGTTGCCCTCAATCTCGGCACCGGCACGGGAACGACTGTTAAGGAGCTTCTTGGCACAATCGAGCGCGTCTCGGAGCGGCCGTTTCCGGTGGAATATGTCGGTCGTCGTGAAGGCGACTCGCACACGCTCGTTGCCAACAATGACAAGGCGCGGGAAATTCTCGGCTGGGCGCCGCAGTACGATTTATCTCAGATCATCCGCTCGGCGTGGAACTGGCACGCGAAATCAAATCAGCACTGAAATGCATCCATGATCGGTCGAAGACGTTACGTCAATCACCGCGCTCAGTCGGCGCGATGATTGACGTGCGTGGCCGGTCCTGATGCACGGCGACGCTGAAGGCGATAGGCCTAGTCGGCGCGAAACGAGTTAGGCGCGATGGCCCTCCGACCTATCCGCCGAGGCGTCCGAGGTAATCCATCTTGCCGACGGGTACGCCCTGGTTACGAAGGATCGCGTGAGCCGTTGCAAGGTGGAAGAAGAAGTTCGGCAGTGCAAAGGTCAGCACGTATTCGTCGCCGCGGAACGTGAGCTTGTTGCCCCCTGGCGACAGAGTGACTTCCCGCGTTTCCGTTCCCTCGAGCGCTGCCGGCGCGACGGTAGCGAGATAGGCTTCCGTCTTGGCAACACGCTCGCGCAACTCGGCGATCGTCGCCTCGTTGTCCTCAAATTTGGGCGCATCGCTGCCGGTCAGCCGCGCGATCGCCAGTTTGGCGCTATCGGTCGCGCGCTGATACTGACCCGAGAACGGCAGCATGTCCGAAGTCAACCGCGCGGTAACGAGATCCGCGCCATCGATCCCTCTTTCTTTCGCGAAGTTCTCGGCTTTGTCGAGATAGGTCTTCAAGCTTTCAAGACCGTGCTGGAAGACGGGAACTGTCAATCGGTACATCGAAATAGGCATCGGTTTCTCCATGGTAGGCAGCGACCTGCTGCCGCTGGCGCATATAGTTCGCGCGGGAACGCTTTTCAGCGCCAGCCAAGGTGTCTTCGCGCGATTTTCGCGGTCGGCCCGGGATCCATCATTGAAATGGACTTGACGCCTTTATCAGAAAATGGAATGAATATTCCGTGATGCAGATTTTACGGTTCGTTTGTTCCGTTTCTTGACGGACTGCCAACGGGAGATGGCCCAACGAACATATACTGGCTTTTGGGCATGGCCCGGAGCTCCGGCGTGAGGAGGGTGCAGCCGGACACCGCTTTGTGGAGGAAAGAAAATGAAGAAATTTATCCTGGGCACTGCCATGGCGCTCGTCCTGTCGACGGCCGCTCACGCTGAAACGGTCGGCGTCTCTATGGCGCTGTTCGACGACAACTTCCTGACCGTTCTGCGCAACGGCATGCAGGACTACGCCAAGACCATGAACGGCGTGACGCTGCAGGTTGAAGACGCGCAGAACGACGTGGCCAAGCAGCAGAGCCAGATCCAGAACTTCATTGCGTCCAAGGTCGACGCGATCGTCGTCAACCCGGTTGATACCGACGCTACGGCGGCGATGTCGAAGATCGCAGCCGAAGCCGGCATTCCACTTGTCTATGTAAACCGCGAGCCGGTCAACGTTGACGCTCTTCCGGACAAGCAGGCTTTCGTTGCTTCGAATGAGCAGGAGTCCGGCACCCTCGAAGCCAAGGAAGTTTGCCGGCTGCTCGGTGGCAAGGGCAAGGCCGTTGTAATGATGGGCGAACTCTCCAACCAGGCTGCGCGCATGCGCACCAAGGACGTCCACGATGTCGTGGCGACCGATGAGTGCAAGGGCATCCAGATCATTGAAGAGCAGACGGCTAACTGGTCCCGTACCCAAGGTTCCGACCTTATGACGAACTGGCTTTCCAGCGGTCTCGAGTTCGATGCTGTCATCTCGAACAATGACGAAATGGCAATCGGCGCGATCCAGGCGCTCAAGGCAGCCGGTAAGGATCTCAGCAAGATCGTCATCGGCGGCGTTGACGCCACCCAGGACGCACTCGCCGCCATGCAGGCGGGCGACCTCGACGTGACGGTCTTCCAGGATGCAGCAGGTCAGGGCAAGGGTGCGCTCGATGCAGCTCTGAAGCTGGCTAAGGGCGAAAAGGTGGAAAAGAAGGTCTATATTCCTTTCCAACTCGTCACGCCTGAGAACGTCAAGGACTTCGTCGCAAAGAACTGACGTTCAGAGCATCGGGATGCGGGCATGGTCCGCATCCCTTCCTTCAGTCCGTGTCCGGGAGGAAATGAGATGGTTGTCAGCCCGTCTACCATGGCCGCAGTGCGTCAAAGCGGCGTTGTTCCGAATGCGGAATACCTGCTGAGCGCCGAAGGCGTACGCAAGGAATTCCCCGGCGTCATCGCGCTTGATGACGTTCAGTTCCGGCTGAAGCGCGGTACCGTGCACGCCTTGATGGGCGAGAATGGCGCGGGCAAGTCGACCCTGATGAAAATCCTCGCTGGCATATACATCCCAGACAAGGGCGAAGTACGCCTCAAAGGCGTCGAGATTCAGCTGAAATCACCGCTCGATGCGCTGGAAAATGGCATCGCGATGATCCATCAGGAGCTGAACCTGATGCCCTTCATGACCGTTGCCGAGAACATCTGGATCCGGCGCGAGCCGAAGAACAAGTTCGGCTTTGTTGATCACGCAGCAATGTTCCGCCAGACGGACGAGCTGTTTCGACGGCTGAATATCGATATCGACCCGGAGATCCAGGTTCGCGATCTTTCGGTTGCCAACAGGCAGATGGTCGAAATTGCCAAGGCGGTTTCCTACAATTCCGACGTTCTGATTATGGATGAGCCGACATCGGCACTGACCGAGCGTGAGGTCGAGCATCTTTTCAGGATCATTCGCGACCTTCGCGCTCAAGGCATCGGCATCGTCTACATCACGCACAAGATGAACGAGCTGTTCGAGATTGCCGACGAGTTTTCGGTGTTCCGCGACGGGCGCTACATCGGCACCCATGCGTCGACAGACGTCACCCGCGACGACATCATCCGCATGATGGTCGGTCGCGAGATCACACAAATGTTCCCGAAGGAGGAGGTGCCGATCGGCGACGTCGTCCTTTCGGTCAAGAACCTCTCGCTGAACAATGTTTTCCACGACGTCTCGTTTGATGTGCGATCCGGCGAGATCCTCGGCGTTGCCGGACTTGTGGGATCCGGTCGATCGAACGTCGCGGAGACCTTGTTCGGCGTAACGCCGGCGACATCGGGCACCATCGAACTCTTCGGCAAAAAGACAGATATCGCATCGCCAACCGTCGCAATCCAGAACCGTATGGCGTTCCTGACCGAGGACCGCAAGGAAACGGGCTGCCTACTGATCCTCAGTGTTCTCGAGAACATGCAGATCGCCGTCCTCCAGGACAAGTTCGTCAAGGGTGGCTTCGTGCAGGAAGGCTCGATCGAGGCAACCTGTGAAGACATGGCCAAGAAGCTTCGCGTCAAGACGCCAAACCTCGATGAGCGGGTGGAGAATCTGTCCGGTGGCAACCAGCAGAAGGTTCTGATCGGTCGCTGGCTGCTTACCAATCCGAAGATCCTCATTCTCGACGAGCCGACACGTGGCATCGATGTCGGCGCCAAGGCCGAGATCCATCGTCTTGTGTCGGAGATGGCGAGGAATGGAGTGGCAGTGATCATGATCTCGTCGGAAATGCCAGAAGTGCTCGGCATGAGCGACCGCATCATGGTGATGCATGAAGGACGCGTAACCGGTTTTCTCAATCGCGACGAAGCAACGCAGATCAAGGTGATGGAGCTTGCCGCGCAATGACGCGCGGGCTCCGGGAACCGAAGGGAGGATATCATGAATACCAACGCAGCTGAGGCGGCAGCCCCACTCGCAACGCGGGCGCGCAGACGACGCGTTCCGCCGGAGCTCAGTATTTTCCTCGTTCTGATTGGGATTGCGCTTGTCTACGAAGTTCTTGGCTGGATCTTTATCGGCCAGAGCTTCCTGTTCAATTCGCAGCGCCTGACGATCATGATCCTCCAGGTCTCCGTCATTGGCATCATCGCGGTGGGCGTGACGCAGGTCATCATCACCGGAGGCATCGACCTGTCGTCCGGCTCCGTCGTTGGCATGACGGCGATGATCGCGGCGAGCTTCGCGCAGGCGTCGACGTGGCCTCGGGCACTTTATCCGTCGTTGACCGACCTACCATTCTTCATTCCGATCGGCGTAGGTCTCCTGATTGGCCTGGCGGCCGGTTTCATCAACGGACAGCTGATCGCAAGGACCAAGATCCCGCCGTTCATCGCCACGCTCGGTATGATGGTCTCCGCACGCGGCATTTCGAAGTGGTACACCAAAGGCCAGCCGGTTTCGGGGCTCACCGATCAATTCAATTTCATCGGCACCGGCATTTGGCCTGTGATTGTCTTCCTCGTCGTCGCGCTGATCTTCCATATCGCCCTGCGCTATACCCGCTACGGCAAATTCACCTATGCAATCGGCGCCAATCTTCAGGCAGCGCGCGTTTCCGGTATCAATATCGAGGCGCACCTCATCAAGGTTTACGCCATCGCTGGTCTCTTGGCAGGTCTTGCCGGCGTGGTCACCGCAGCCCGCGCTCAAACCGCGCAAGCAGGCATGGGTGTCATGTACGAATTGGACGCGATTGCTGCGACGGTCATCGGGGGCACGTCTCTGACAGGTGGCGTCGGTCGGATCACCGGCACGGTTATCGGCACGATCATCCTCGGCGTGATGACCTCAGGCTTTACCTTCCTCAGGGTTGATGCGTATTACCAGGAGATCGTCAAAGGGCTGATCATCGTGGCCGCTGTCGTGATCGACGTTTACCGGCAAAAGAAACGCGCGAAGCACTGACGAAAAGGACTCTGGAACGGGAGCCTCGGCTCCCGTTTTTCGTTTCCGCTAACCATTGCTACCGAACCGCAAAAATTCTGAAAAAAGGGGTAGCGTATTCCGCCAGCTTTTCTATTCTGCGCTCTTCATATCGCCCGCTCGGGCACACAGGAACGCAGATGCAATTCGTATTCGACGGCCATAACGACGTCCTTCTCCGGCTTTGGACACATGAACGGGATGGCGGCGATCCAATCGCTGAATTTTCAAACGGAACTGATCTAGGCCACATCGATGCTCCACGCGCCAAGGCTGGCGGTCTGGCCGGTGGCCTTTGTGCAATCTACGTTCCTTCCGGCGATCTCGTCTTCGCCGATCCCGACAAGAACGGTCATTACGTGACTCCCCTTGCCGCGCCGCTCGAACCGCTTTCGTCGCTGAATATCGCGACGGAGATGGCCGCAATCGCGCTTCGCCTCGACCGCGCCGGCGCCTGGCGTCTTTGCCGCACGGTAAAGGACATCCGCAAAGCCATGGCCGACGGCGTCTTCGCCGCGGTGATGCACATGGAAGGTTGCGAGGCAATAGGCCCCGACCTGGCAGCGCTCGAAGTGTTCCATGCCGCCGGCCTGCGATCACTCGGCCCAGTATGGAGCCGCCACAATATCTTCGGCCACGGTGTGCCTTTCGCTTTCCCGATGTCGCCGGACACGGCCCCCGGCCTGACCGAAGCGGGCTTTGCCCTCGTGCGCGAATGCAACAGGCTTGGGATCCTGATCGATCTGGCGCACATCACCGAGAAAGGCTTTTGGGATGTCGCAAAGACGACCGATCAGCCGCTCGTTGCTAGCCATTCGAACGCCCATGCACTGACACCGGTTGCCCGCAATCTCACCGACAAACAACTCGACGCCATTAGAGAAAGCCGCGGTCTCGTCGGCGTAAACTACGCGACTGCGATGCTGCGCAGCGACGGACGCTCCGACGGTGACACGCCACTGAGGGATATGGTGCGCCATATCGACTATCTGGTCGAGCGCGTCGGCATCGACTGCGTGGCGCTCGGTTCGGACTTTGACGGCGCGACAATTCCTGAAGAAATAGGGGATGCCGCAGGCAATCAGAAGCTCATTGCTGCCCTCCAGCGCGTTGGCTATGGTGCCCGAGATCTTGAAAAATTGGCCAGCGGGAACTGGCTGAGAATTCTGGCTTCGGCGTGGGGAGAAGAGGCCGCCTAAGCTTGCCGATTGCTTTGTGTTGAAATGGAAAACAGGGGAACAAAAACCATGATAGTCAGCAAATTCAACCGCACTTTCCGCGCACTCTCTGCGGGGGCAGCGCTCTCGATCATGATGGCAGCCGCGCCGGTCGCCTTCGCAGAAACGCCGAAGGACACGCTGGTCGAAGGCTTCGCCATCGATGACATCATCACCATGGATCCGGGCGAAGCATTCGAGCTGTCGACGGCTGAGGTCACGAGCAACACCTACAGCCTGCTCGTCCGTCTCGATATGAGCGACACGTCGAAGGTAAAGGGTGACCTTGCTGAGAGCTGGACGGTTTCCGACGATGGCCTGACCTATACCTTCAAGCTGAAGCCCGGCATGAAATTCGCGTCCGGCAACCCGATCACGGCTGAAGACGTCGCGTGGTCGTTCGAACGGGCCGTCAAACTCGACAAGAGCCCGGCCTTCATCATAACCCAATTCGGCATCAACGGTGACAACGTCACCGAGAAGGCGAAGGCAACGGATGAAAGCACGTTCGTCTTCACCGTCGACAAGCCCTACGCGCCGAGCTTCGTGCTGAACTGCCTGACGGCAACCGTGGCATCCGTCGTCGACAAGAAGCTGGTCATGGATCACGTCAAGTCCGTGACGCCGAGCGCCGACTACAAATACGACAACGATTTCGGCAACGAGTGGCTGAAGACCGGCTATGCCGGCTCCGGCGCCTTCAAGCTCCGCGAATGGCGCGCCAATGAAGTCGTCGTGATGGAGCGCAACGACAACTATTATGGCGACAAGGCGAAACTCAACCGCGTTATCTATCGCTTCATGAAGGAAAGCTCGGCGCAGCGCCTGGCGCTCGAAGCCGGTGACATCGATATCGCGCGCAACCTAGAGCCCGGTGACCTCGACGCAGTCTCCAAGAATGCCGACCTGACGACTGTCAGCGCGCCGAAGGGCACTGTCTACTACGTCAGCCTCAATTCCAAGAACGAGAACCTGAAGAAGCCTGAAGTCCAGGAAGCCTTTAAGTATCTCGTCGACTACGATGCGATCGGCTCGACGCTCATCAAGGGCATCGGCGAAATCCACCAGACCTTCCTGCCCAAGGGCCAGCTCGGCGCGCTCGATGAAAACCCGTACAAGCTCGACGTCGCCAAGGCCAAGGAACTGCTTGCAAAGGCCGGCCTGAAGGACGGCTTCTCGGTAACAATGGACGTCCGCAATACGCAGCCGGTAACCGGTATTGCTGAATCCATGCAGCAGTCGCTCGCCCAGGCCGGTGTCAAGATGGAGATCATCCCCGGCGACGGCAAGCAGACCCTGACGAAGTTCCGTGCGCGCACCCACGACATGTACATCGGTCAGTGGGGTTCGGACTATTTCGACCCGAATTCGAACGCCGATACGTTCACCAGCAATCCGGACAACTCGGATGCCGGTACCGTCAAGACGCTCGCCTGGCGCAACACCTGGGAAGCGCCGGAACTCGACAAGGAAACGAAGGCAGCCCTGCTGGAACGTGATGGCGCCAAGCGCGCCGCCATGTACGAGGACGTTCAGAAGAAGTTTCTCGCAAACAGCCCGTTCGTGATCATCTTCCAGCAGATCGAAGTCGCAGGCGCCCGCAAGAGCCTGAAGGACTTCAAGCTCGGCCCGAGCTTCGACACCAACTATGTCGGCCCGATCGGCAAGGAATGATCCGGCAGGATTGATCCGTTGAGCATCGTTGAAACAAAGATGGAGGCGCGGCCCAAACGGGGCCGTGCCGTTCCCATTGCCAAGGCGGTCGGGCGATTTCTTGTCGCCGCCGTCACGACTTATCTTGGCCTCCTGGCTGTAACCTTCTTCATCGGCCGCGTCGTACCGATCGATCCCGTCCTTGCCATCCTCGGTGATCGTGCGCCCACGCACGTTGTCGAGCGCGTTCGTCGCGAGCTCGGTTTCGACCTGCCGCTCTACCAGCAGTTCTATATTTACCTGAAGAGCATCCTGTCGGGCGACTTCGGGACCTCCGTCCTGACCACCAATCCCGTCATGGTCGACATCAGGCGTGTGTTTCCCGCGACGATCGAGCTTGCGACGCTCGGGACCATTATCGGATCGGTCATCGGCGTGCCTCTTGGCGTGCTTGCTGCTGTTCGGCGCGGCAGCATTGCCGACCAGGTTGTCCGTGTGATTGGCCTGATCGGTTACTCCGTCCCGATCTTCTGGCTTGCGCTGATCTCGCTGGTGATTTTCTACGCGCAATTGCGATGGGTCGCCTTCCCGGGCCGCATCGATATCGTCTTCGAGTACAGTTTTACGCCGGTGACCGGCTTCTATCTAATCGACAGCGCCATGCAGGGGCAGTGGGACGTTTTCTATGACGTCTTCCGCCACATCATTCTGCCTGCCTCGCTGCTCGGATACTTCTCGCTTGCCTACATCAGCCGCATGACCCGCAGCTTCATGCTCAATGAACTCAGCCAGGAATATGTGGTTGCCGCGCGCGCCAAGGGGTTGTCCGAAACACGGGTGATCTGGGGCCATGCCTTGCGCAACGCCGCAGTGCCGCTCGTCACCGTCATCGCGCTCTCCTACGCCGGCCTGCTCGAGGGTTCGGTATTGACAGAGACAGTGTTCTCATGGCCGGGCATCGGACTCTACATCACCAATTCCCTTCAGAATGCCGACATGAACGCTGTTCTCGGTGGCACCATCGTCATCGGCACGGTTTTCATCGGCATCAATCTTCTGTCCGATCTTCTTTATCGGACACTCGACCCTAGGACGCGAAGCCGATGACGGTTCCCGCACATCAATCAGCGCCGATGAGCCGCCGCGAGTGGCTGCTTTCCGATCGGCCACAGTCGCGCAAACAGGCGCAATTGGGCCGAGCCTATGTGACATGGCGCCAGTTCACCGCAAACCGCCTGGCCGTCGTCGGATTGCTGATCATCATTGCCCTGCTGTTCGTGGCTGCCTTTGCAAACCTCCTCGCAACGCATTCGCCCATCGTTGGCGACCTGAAGAATGCGCGGCTGCTTCCGCCCGGCGCTGAGGGTTATTGGCTTGGTACCGACGACCAGGGCCGCGATATCTATTCACGCCTGATCTACGGCTCCCGCCTAACGCTGCTCGTCGTTGTTCTCGTCGCCGCCATCTCGGCGCCAATCGGTCTGATCGTCGGGACGGTGTCGGGTTATGCCGGCGGCTGGGTGGATGCGACGCTGATGCGCATCACCGATATCTTCCTGGCCTTCCCAAAGCTGGTTCTGGCGCTCGCCTTCGTTGCGGCACTCGGACCTGGGATCCAGAACGCCATCATCGCGATTGCGATCACCTCTTGGCCGCCCTACGCTCGGATTGCGCGCGCGGAAACGCTGACCGTCCGCCGCTCCGACTACATCTCCGCCGTCAAGCTGATGGGCGCATCGCCGCTGCGGATTGTGGTCCGGCATGTCATGCCGCTCTGCCTTTCCTCACTCATCGTGCGCGTCACGCTCGACATGGCTGGCATCATCTTGACGGCCGCTGGTCTCGGCTTCCTCGGCCTCGGCGCGCAGCCGCCGCTTCCTGAATGGGGCGCGATGATCGCCTCTGGCCGGCGCTTCATCCTCGACCAGTGGTGGGTGGCAGCCATGCCAGGCTTTGCGATCCTCATCGTCAGCCTCGGCTTCAACCTTCTCGGCGACGGCCTGCGCGACGCGCTCGACCCGAAGGAGAGCGGCCAATGACCGACCTCCTCACCGTTCAAAACCTCAAGGTCAGCTATCCCACGCGCACGGGCGTGATCGAAGCCGTTCGAGGCGTCTCGTTCACGCTTGGCAAGGAACGCCTCGGGATCGTGGGCGAATCCGGCTCAGGCAAGTCCCAGACGGGGCGCGCCATCATGGGCCTGACCCCAAAGCACGGCATTGTTTCAGCCGACAAGCTCGATTTCAATGGCATCGACCTTCTCAGCGCATCGGCCAAACAGCGCCGGCAACTGCGCGGCAAGCGCATCGCGATGGTCTTGCAGGATCCCAAGTATTCGCTCGACCCTGTCATGTCGATTGGCCGGCAGATCTGCGAGACACTTAGAACGCACGAAAAGGTCGGCAAGGGGGAGGCGCGCGATCGCGCTCTCGCAATGCTTGAGGCCGTGCAGATCCGCGATCCGAAGCGGGTCTTCGACCTCTATCCGCACGAGGTCTCGGGCGGTATGGGTCAGCGCGCCATGATCGCCATGATGCTGATCGCCGATCCGGAGCTACTGATCGCCGACGAACCGACCTCCGCATTGGATGTCACGGTCCAGCTCGATGTTCTCAGGATCATGGACCGGCTCGTCTCGGAACGCGGCATGGGCCTGATCTTCGTATCCCACGACCTCCGCCTGGTCTCATCCTTCTGCGACCGCGTCATCGTCATGTATGCCGGCAAGGTCGTGGAGGAACTCAAGGCGTCCGAGCTCAAGAATGCGCGCCATCCCTACACGCAGGGCTTGTTGAACTGCATGCCCCAAATCGGCGAAAGCAGGCATCCGTTGCCGGTTCTGGATCGCAAGCCGGAGTGGGCCGCATGAGCGTTGCACTTTCAGTCGGCAAGCTGAGCGTTATCTATGATCACTTCCACGCGCTGAGAGACGTCAGCGTCGATATCGAGTCCGGCGAGTCATTCGGTCTGGTCGGCGAGTCCGGATCGGGAAAATCGACGCTGCTTCGTGCCGTTGCCGGCCTGGCGCCGGTGGCAAGCGGTTCGATCAAAATCCATGGCGATCCCCTCGTCGGCGCCAAGCGATCCAAGACCTTTTACAGACAGGTTCAGATGGTCTTCCAAGATCCATACGGATCCCTGCACCCGCGCCAGACCATCGATCGCCTCCTGCTCGAGCCGCTGGCTATCCATGGCATCCGCGACAGCGACATGCGGATCGCCCGCGCTCTCGATGAGGTTGGACTTGGAAACGGTTTCCGCTTCCGTTACCCGCATCAGCTTTCCGGTGGCCAACGCCAACGCGTTGCGATTGCCCGGGCATTGATCGTCGAGCCGTCCATCCTCCTGCTTGATGAGCCGACCTCAGCCCTTGACGCTTCCGTGCAGGCCGAGGTTCTGAACCTCCTCGAACAGGTGCGGCGGGATCGCAAGCTGACCTTCGTTATGGTCAGCCATGATCTCGGCGTGGTTACCCATATGTGCGATCGCCTCGCTGTGATGCGCAATGGATCCGTCGTCGAACGATTAACATCCGCACAGCTGGCAGGGGCGGCCGTGTCCGAGGACTACACGCGAAATTTGATGGTGGCCAGCAAAGGTTTCGTCAAAGCGTGAAACGCAATCCTTTCAACGAATTGTTTTCGCTAGGGCTCGGCGGGCCCTAGCCTTAACGATCCGCTAAAACACGACCATTCAACTAGACTATTGACACCCGCCTTACTTCTGTCATGATCCCGTTAACGCCCGTTAATTTTCGTGATCATGGAGATCAAGCATGTTTTTTCTCGGCGGCATGACCATGGGATATCTGCACCCACCGGCCAAGACCGATAGAAAAGCTGCAGCTTCGACCTCGATTCCGGCGGAGAAAGACCGGCGGCTCCTCGAAAAACCGGAACCCAAAGGAAGCCCGCGCCAAGCGGTGGAAGATGACCGCTCCTTGCTCTGGGCCTGGCGGATTCTTGTCTAATTCCACCCAAAGGGGCGGATTTTTTAACACCCCCTAGCAGGACAGAATTTTATCTCTACCTATCAGATAGAGAAAATACGAAAACGCTCTAACAAAAAAGAACACGGAGAAACGGAGGCAACACATGGCAGACCTGGGTATCTCGCATGCTCATGTGAATCAGTATGGTTCCGTCCAAACCAAGAAGCCGGGCACGACCCGCAGCAAGATCCAACTTGCTATTAACGCAACGCTTGTCACGGCGGCATTTGTTTTCGTCGCAGCTCTCGTCTTTGGCGTCGTAGGCTAAGCCAGAGAATATGTCGTAGTGGCACTTGAAGGGTGCCGCTGCGGAACTATCCGCTTAGCTGCTCATTCTCTCCGCACAGACATTGTGAAAAGGGAGAATGACGATGAAAGGCATTTTACTCTGGTTGATCGGCATTCCGATCCCGGTAATTATTCTGCTCTACCTCTTCCACGCATTCTAAAATTGCGATCGATTAGCGGTTATGGCAAGGCGCGTCACGGGCGCGCCTTTCCTTTTGGCTGGGGCGGTCTTGTAGCTTTGACGGAACCAATAGAGCGACCTCCCGTTAATTCCATCAGCTAAGACAAGGAGATCGCCATGCTTTATTATGCACTCGTATTTCTCGTTGTGGCGCTGATCGCCGGCGTATTGGGCTTTGGCGGCATTGCCGGCGCTTCCGCCTCGATCGCTCAGGTTCTTTTCTTCCTGTTCCTGATTCTGTTCGTCGTGTCTGTGGTCATGCGCCTCATGCGACGCACCTGACGAAAACCTATCTACAAAGTGAAAGCCGGCGCTTGCCCAAGCGCCGGTTTCCTTTTGTCGGTAGGTGCGATCCCACGTGCGGCCGAAATGCCTCCTTTGAAACATCTTGACTTGAATTATCGCAATGGTGTCCAACTTTCCCGGAATGGCTCCAAAAGGGTGGAGGGCACAACGGAGCCGTGTCGCGCGTCGCCCACACAGGTCCGCGTTTAAACCGTTTCGCATCGTTGGTTGATTACCGTTCCGATCTTGCTGTCCGGGATCTAGAAACCCCGGTGCTGTTCATGCGGCAGTCATATTCGGCAGTGCAAAAGGCAACGCAAAATCATCATAATTTTGTTTGGATCCAGAACCGAACCCATGAACATTTCCGCCACGTCTCCGAACCCGTCCCGCGAGTCCGAAACGAAGCAGATCGATCATAACGACTCGATCCGCTCAACTTACCTTTCCATCGAAGATATCAAGGCCATAGGCGCCTCTGTCGCTGCCCGCGGCATAGACTCGCTGCCGGCTTTTGCGCCCTTCGATTTTTTCGCGCGGCACAAGGAGAACGAAAAGGAGATCCTGCGGGTCTACCGCACCACGGCAACAGACGTGGAATCCGGTGAAACCATCACTCCGGCGGCGGAGTGGCTGCTCGATAACCACTACATTGTCGAGGAAGCGATCCAGGAAGTGCGTCGCGACTTCCCGCGGCGCTTCTACCGAGAGCTGCCGACGCTTGACGTCAACGGCGCACAAGTGCCGCGCACGCTCGCACTTGCATGGCTCTATGTGGCCCACACCCACAGCACAATCTCGCAGGAAAGCCTCACAGCCCTCGTCGATGGATTTCAGCAGAGCGAGACACTGAAGATCGGTGAGCTTTGGGCGCTGCCGTCACTGGTCCGCTACGTTCTCGTGGAGAACCTGCGCCGCATCTCTATCCGCGTCGAACGCAGCCGCCGGATGCGCCGACGCGCCAATGAGGCTGCGGATGAGCTCGTGCGGCTGACGGACCCGACGAAGGCTGCCGAATATCTCAGGTCGCTGGAATCGCTTGCGGAAGACAACACCTTCGCGACGCAGTTCCTCTACCGCATGCGTGACGGCTCTCAGGCGTCCAGCGTGGCGATCGCCTGGCTCGACGAACGCCTTGAGGCACTCGGGCGCGATACCGAAGAAACGACAATGGCGGAGCACAGCCGCCTGTCTTCCGGCAACGTCACGATGGGCAACATCATTCGCAGTCTTCGCGAGATCGACGACACCGAATGGTCCGTCTGGGTGGAGCAGGTCAGCCACGTCGACAAGCTGCTTTGGGATCATTCCGATTATGGCGATCTCGATTCAGGCTCTCGCAACAAATACCGCAAGCAGATCGAAAAGCTTGCCAAGCGCTCGCCGCTGTCGGAAATGGAGATCGCCCAGCTGGCGCTCGATATGACCGAGGAGGCCAAGGCCTCCGACGAACCGCAGCAGCGTGAACCAAATGTCGGCGGTTTCCTGACCGGCGTCCAAAGACCCAAGCTGGAAGCGCGGTCAAACTATCGCCCGACTCTGACGCAGCATTTTGTTCGAACTGTTCGTCGGTTTAACTGGCTCTCGATCGCCGTTCCCGTGATCCTTCTGACCATCATCGCGATGGCGATCGTCGGGAGGTTCATGGCCAATGCGGGGATGGGTCCGCTTGAGATCGCGATCCTGCTGATCATGTTCTCGCTTCCGGCCTCCGAAGGTGCGACCGGCCTCTTCAACACCGTGCTGTCGTTTTTCGTGACGCCGGCTCGACTGGTCGGTTACGAATTCAAGGAGGGCATCCCCGAGGAGGCCCGTACGCTTCTGGTCGTTCCGTGCTTGATCTCGAACCGTGACAGTGTTGACGAGCTGGTCCGCAATCTCGAGGTACACTACCTCGCCAACCCCCGCGGCGAGATCTACTTCGCGCTGCTCAGCGACTGGCCGGACAGCCAGGTCGAGGAAACGCCGGCGGACCTCGAAGTTCTGGACTATGCCCGTCGCGAGGTCGCGAACCTCTCAGCGCGCTATGCCTTTGATGGCAAGACGCGCTTTTACCTCTTGCATCGCCGCAGGCTCTACAATCCGTCCGAGGGCGCTTGGATGGGCTGGGAACGCAAACGTGGCAAGCTGCACGAACTGAACCTTCTGCTTCGCGGTGATCGCGATACGACCTACCTTCCGGGCGCCAATGTCGTGCCGGCAAACATTCAGTACGTGATGACGCTCGATGCCGACACGCGCCTTATGCGTGACACGGTCACGAAGCTCGCCGGCAAGCTCTACCATCCGATCAACCGTCCCGTCATCAATCAGGCTACAGGGCGGGTCGAAAGCGGCTATGGCGTGCTGCAGCCACGTGTCACCCCGTCGCTGACGACAGGCAAGGACGCGTCGGTCTTCCAACGCGTCTTCTCGATCAACCGCGGCCTTGATCCCTACGTCTTCACCGTGTCCGACGTCTATCAGGACCTGGCGGGCGAGGGCACCTTCACCGGCAAGGGGCTCTACCAGGTGGATGCCTTCGAGGCATCTCTGAAAGGGCGAATTGACGAAAACTCGGTACTCAGCCACGACCTCCTCGAAGGCTCGATGGCGCGCTGCGCGCTCGTCACCGACCTGGAACTGGTTGAAGATTTCCCGATCCGCTATGAAGTCGAAACCTCGCGTCAGCATCGCTGGGCGCGTGGCGACTGGCAGCTGCTGCCGTATATGTTCAACCCCAAGCACGGTGTGACCGGGCTCGGCCGTTGGAAGATGTTCGACAATTTACGCCGCTCGCTGACGCCGATCGCCTGGTTTTTCGCCTCCGTGCTCGGTTGGTATTTCATGAGCCCGCTTGGCGCGCTCGTGTGGCAGATTCTCTTGATTTTCTGCCTCTTTGTCGCCCCGACCCTGTCGCTCATTCACGGCATCATTCCGCGCAGCAGCGATGTGGTCGCAAGCGCTCACCTTTATACCGTTTGGTCCGACATTCGTGCGGCCAATGCCCAAGTCGCCTTGCGGATCATCTTCATCGCCGATTCCGCATGCATGATGGCCGACGCGATCGGCCGCTCGCTCTATCGCCTGTTTTTCAGCCACAGGCTGATGCTGCAGTGGCGCACGGCGGCGAGCGTCCAGGCGGGCAAGCAGGGAACGATCCTGTCTTACTACCGGGCCATGTGGCACGCACCAGTATTGGCCTTGTTTGCGCTCGGCTTCGCGGCGCTCTCCGGTGACAATGCATATCTCGTCGGCGTCCCTTTCGCTTGCCTGTGGATCCTCTCGCCGTTGGTCGCCTACTATGTCAGCCAGTCGGCCGAGACCGAAGACCGGCTTGAAGTTGCCGAATCTGTCTCCACCGAGCTTCGCAAGATCGCCCGCCGCACCTGGCGGTATTTCGAGACGTTTACGACCGCCGAGCAGAATTATTTGCCCCCGGACAACGTCCAGGAAACGCCGCATGTGATTGTGGCCACACGCACGTCTCCGACGAACATCGGCGTCTACCTGCTGTCTGTTGTATCCGGCCGCCAATTCGGATGGTTCTCCTTCGAAGAAACGATCGAACGGCTTGAGCAGACCATCGCAACGATCGACAAGATGGAAAAATTCCGCGGCCATCTCTTCAACTGGTATCACACCGATACGCTCCAGACGCTCGGACCGCGTTACGTTTCAGCGGTGGATAGCGGCAACCTTGCCGGCCACTTGATCGCGATTTCGTCCGCCTGCCGTGACTGGGCAGAAGCGCCGTCGGCCCACATGCAGGGCAACCTCGACGGCGTCGGCGATACGGCGGGTATTCTTGCCGAGGGGCTGTCGGAGCTGCCGGATGATCGCAAGACAGTTCGTCCGCTGCGCCGCCGCCTCGAGGAACGCATCATCGGCTTCCAGAATGCGCTAGCCGCGGTCAAACGCGAACATGAATTCGCATCGATCCGCATCATCAACCTCGCCGTCCTGGCGCGCGACATTCAGAAACTTGCCGCTAACCTCGACCATGAGGTGAAGTCCCCGTTGAGCGCGGAAGTCACGCGCTGGGCGGAATCGCTGGTTAAGGTCTGCGAAGCCCATATCTCCGACAGCACCTTCGATCTGTCCAACATCGACGCGCTACGTCCTCGCCTGATTGCGCTGCGCGACAAGGCACGCGACCTCGCCTTCTCCATGGACTTCGGTTTCTTGTTCAGACCTGAGCGTCGCCTGCTTTCGATCGGCTATCGCGTCGAAAGCGCCGAGCTGGATCAGGCTTGCTACGACCTGCTGGCGTCGGAATGCCGCCTCACCAGCTTGTTCGGCATCGCGAAGGGCGATCTGCCCACGGAGCATTGGTACCGTCTCGGCCGCCAGGTCGTTCCGGTTGGCTCGCGCGGCGCGCTTGTCTCCTGGTCCGGTTCGATGTTCGAATATCTCATGCCGCCGCTCGTCATGCAGGAGCGCGGCGGAGGCATCCTCAACCAGACCAATAATCTCGTTGTTGTCGAGCAGATGAATCATGCCCGCAAGCTCGGCATCCCGTGGGGTATTTCGGAAGCGGCCTTCAATGCGCGCGACCATAACCTCAACTACCAGTACACGAACTTCGGCGTCCCATCGTTGGGTCTGAAGCGGGGCCTCGGCCACAACGCGGTCATCGCGCCGTATGCTTCGATCCTTGCCAGCCAGTACGACCCTGACGCTGCGCTTGAAAACCTGCAGCGCCTGCGCAAGCTCGGCGCGCTCGGCAAGTTCGGCTACCACGACGCCGTCGACTTTACGCCGACCCGCGTGCCGGAAGGCAAGACTTGCGCGGTCGTCTATAACTACTATGCTCACCACCATGGCATGTCGATCGCTGCAGTCGCGAACGTCGCCTTCAATGGTCACCTGCGCGAACTCTTCCACTCGGATCCAGTGATCGAAGCTGCCGAGCTCCTTCTCCAAGAGAAGGCACCGCGGGATATTCCGGTCATGAGCGGCAAACACGAATCCGACACCCCCGCTAGCATTCAGGACGATCTGTTGCGCCCTGAACTACGCAAAATCTATGATCCCGCGTCGCGTGATCGCGAGCTGGTCTTCCTCTCGAACGGCCACTACTCGTTGATGCTGACCGCGACAGGCGCCGGCTATTCGCGGTGGAACGGCCAATCGGTCGCCCGTTGGAAAGCTGACCCGACCGAGGATCGCTGGGGCACCTTCCTCTTCCTTCGCGATACGGCGACCAACGAATGGTGGTCGGCAACCACGGAGCCGAAGAGTGTCGAAGGCGAAGAGGTCAAGGTTCTCTTCGCCGACGAAAAGGCGGAGTTCACCAAGACGGTCGGCGACATCACGAGCGAAGTCGAATGCATTGTCGCCACCGAGCATGACGCCGAAGCGCGGCGCCTGACCCTTGTCAATTCCGGGACGGAGGATCGATTTATCGAAGTGACCTCCTATCTCGAGCCCGTTCTCGCGACGGACGACGTCGACAACGCCCATCCGGCATTCGCGCGCATGTTCGTCAAGACGGAGGTCGGAAAGCGCGGTGACGTTATCCGCGTCGAGCGCAACAAGCGCGATCCGAACGAGCCGAACATGGCCGTTGCTCACCTTATCGTCGACACCTCCGGCTCCACGCGCGAGACTGAGTTCGAAACGGACCGCCGCAAGTTCCTCGGCCGCGGTCGCAGCCTCGCGAATGCTGCCGCCTTCGACCCGGGTGCGACGCTTTCCGGCACAGACGGCTTTACCCTTGATCCGGTTCTCTCGCTTCGCCGTACGGTTCGCGTCCCCCCCGGCAAGAAGGTCAGTGTCATCTTCTGGACCATTGCTGCCCCGAGCCGTAACGAGGTTGACCAGGCGGTCAATCGCTATCGGCATGCTGACGCCTTCAACCACGAACTCGTCCAGGCATGGACCCGCACGCAGGTGCAGATGCGCCATGTCGGCGTGACGTCGCAGCAGGCCGCGGCCTTTCAGCATCTTGGCCGTCACCTTGTATATCCGGACATGCACCTGCGCGCCGATGCCGCCGCAGTCGCAGCCGGCATGCAATCGCAGTCATCGCTTTGGCCACTCGCGATTTCGGGCGACTTCCCGATCTTCACGCTGCGCGTCACCGATGACATGGACCTCGACGTCGTCAGGGAAGCCCTGCTTGCGCAAGAATACCTACGCTCGCGCGGCGTCACTGCCGATCTGGTCATCATGAACGAACGTGCATCGTCTTATGCGCAGGACATGCAGCATGCCGTCGACCAGATGGCCGAAAACGTCCGCCGCATGGGCCAGGCCGATGGTTTGCGTCAGCATATCTTCACGGTCCGCAAGGACTTGATGGAAGAAGCGACCTATCACGCCCTCATCTCCGCCTCGCGTGTCACCTTCCACGCCAAGAACGGCAAGATTCTTGACCAGATCAACCGTGCCGTCGCGTTGTTTGCTCCGTCCAAGGAAGAACAGCAGGAGCTTGAGCGTGCCGATCGGGCGAAGGCGCCCGTCAAGCGGGCTGCCCCGACGCCCGCCCCACGTCCGTCAAAGGTCGTGATCGAGGAGGAAGGCGATCTCAATTTCTGGAACGGCATCGGCGGCTTCGCTGTCGATGGTCGCGAGTATGTCGTGCGTCTTCCCGGTGGCCACGCGACGCCTCAGCCTTGGATCAATGTGATCTCGAATGAAAAATTCGGCTTCCATGTATCTGCAGAAGGCGCAGGGTTCACGTGGAGTGTAAACTCGCGCGATTATCAGCTGACGTCGTGGTCGAATGACGCGGTTATAAACCGGCCGGGTGAGGCGATCTACGTTGTCGATCGCGAAAGTGGAGCGGTTTTGACACCGTTTGCGAGCCTCTCGGAACGGCAGGATATTCGCTTCGAAGCACGGCATGGCCTGGGCTATTCCGTATTCTCCAGCGTCCAGAATGAAATCGCGCTTGAGGTCACGCAAACTGTCGATCGGGAAAAACCGGTCAAGCTTCAGAGAATCCGGCTACGCAACACTGGCACCAAGCCGAGGAAGCTGCGGCTCTACGGCTATGTCGAGTGGATTCTCGGCAACAATGCACAAAAGTCGGCGCCATTCATCCTCTCGGAGCACGACGCGGAGACGGGTGCACTGTTTGCCAGCAACAACTACAGCATCGACTACTCCGGTCGCACCGCCTTCTTTGTGGCGAGCGAAAAGCCGTCGAGCTTTACCGCCAGCCGTCGGGAATTCATCGGCAAGACAGGCACGATCCAGGCACCGCACGCTGTGAGCTCTGCCGCCCTCCTTTCCGGCGCAACCGAGCTCGACGGCGATCCGGCAGCGGTGCTAGCGATCGATATCGAGATCGCGCCGGGCGAGGAGCGGGATGTCTGCTTCTTCCTCGGCGAAACCAAGACGAGGGCCGAGGCGAGCGCGGTAATCAACGATATCCGCAAGGTCGCCTTCGACGACGTAGTCCAGGCAAATCGCGGCTTCTGGCAGCATTTCACTGGAAAGCTGCAGGTTTCCACGCCTGATCAGAGCATGAACAATCTGATCAACACCTGGTTACCTTACCAGAGCCTCGGTTGCCGCATCATGGCGCGCACGGCCTTCTATCAGGCCAGCGGTGCCTTTGGTTTCCGCGATCAGCTCCAGGATACGCTGGCTTTCATTGTGCACGAGCCGTCGATCGCCCGGAAGCAGATCCTGAACGCCGCCTCGCGACAATTCCGCGAGGGAGATGTGCAGCACTGGTGGCTGCCCGGTACCGGCGCAGGCGTCCGAACGCTCATTTCGGACGACGTTGTCTGGCTCGCCTATGCGATTCACCACTACTGCAGCGTTACGGGCGACAAGAGCGTCCTCGACGAACAGCTCGCCTTCCTGGAAGGTCCGGCACTTCTCGAGGGCCAGCATGACTCGTTCTATTTGCCTGAGGTGTCCGACGACACCGTCAGCGTTTACGAACATGCCGCCATCGCGCTTGATCTTGCCATCGCCCGGAAGGGCAAGAACGGTCTGCCGCTGTTCCTCGGCGGGGACTGGAACGACGGCATGAACCGCGTCGGCATCGGCGGACAGGGTACGAGTGTCTGGCTCGGCTGGTTCCTGGCCGGCGCGCTGCGCTCCTTCACTGCCTATGCCCAAGAGCGCGGCGACACGGCACGTGTCGAGCGGTGGACAAAGCACCTCACCGAGCTCAAGGCTGCGCTTGAAACCGTTGCCTGGGATGGCAGCTATTACCGGCGTGGTACCTTTGACGACGGCAGCCTCCTTGGCTCAAAGGAGAGCCTGGAGTGCCAGATCGATTCGATTGCCCAATCCTGGAGCGTGCTCTCCGGGGAGGGAGATCCGGCGCACGCAGCAAAGGCAATGAACTCAGTGCTGGACAAGCTGGTCGATCCTGAAGCGCGGATCATCCGGCTCTTCACCCCGCCCTTTGCTAACTCGGCTAAGGACCCCGGCTACATCAAAGCCTATCCGCCAGGTGTTCGTGAAAACGGCGGCCAATACACCCATGCCGCGACCTGGGTGGTGATGGCTCTGGCCGAGCTTGGCCGCGGCGATGAGGCCTTGCGTTGCTTTGAACTCCTCAATCCGATCAGCCATGCGCGGGATCCGGCCTCGGCGGAACGCTACCGCGTTGAACCTTACATCATTGCCGCTGACGTCTACGGCGAAGGCTCCCTCACAGGACGCGGCGGCTGGACATGGTATACCGGCTCCGCAGGCTGGCTCTACCGGGCGGTGACCGAGGGGATCCTCGGTATCCGGATAAAGGACGGCCGCTTGTATGTGCGTCCGGCCTTGCCGAGCACTTGGGACGGCTTCTCGGCGGAGATCGAACATTTAGGTGCTAAATATCTCATTTCGGTCTCAAAATCGTCCCAACCAAGGGGCTACGATGTGACCATCAACGGACGCGAAGTCACCGATCCCGGTGAGGGATATCCGGTCGGATAACAGCATTCTTCCACGCTAATCATCCGGCGATTCGTTGCGGCCAAAAGGGAACCCTTTTGGCCGCAACTGCGTTTGCAAATCGGAAAGCAGGAGAAGTCCATGGCCGTAGCGCTTGAAGGAAAGATCAGCGCCAAGCAAATTGCTGTGTCGGTAGCGACGCCGAAACGTGACACCAGATTGGACGTTCTGCGCGGACTCGCGCTCATCACGATTTTTATCAATCATGTCCCAGGGCAGATTTTTGAGAATCTCACAACCAAGAATTTTGGATTTTCCGATGCAGCCGAAGGCTTCGTCCTAATCTCGGGGATTGCGGTCGGCCTGGCCTATGGATCGCGCTTTCAACCGGCCACCTGGTGGCAGACGGCGATGAAGGCCACGAAGCGATCGTTTACGCTTTACCTGGCTCACATGATTACGACGTTCATGACGCTGGCTCTTTTTCTGACCGGCGCTTGGATCTTCCATCGGCCTGGGCTTCTGTGTGAGATCAACATCCTTGCCGTTCTCACCAATCTGAAGGCCGGCATTCCCTCGCTGCTACTGCTTGGGCACCAGATCGGCTACAACAATATTCTCCCGATGTATGGCGCACTGATGTTGATGGTGCCGGTCATACTGTTGCTCAATGCCGTAAGCCCGCTCCTTGCGCTTGCCGTTTCGGGCGCCGTATGGCTGGTTGCCGGCGTCTACGAAATTGCTCCTCACAACATGCTGATTGAGGGTTATTGGTTCCTTAACCCGTTGTCCTGGCAATTCCTCTTCACCATCGGCATTGTCGGAATGATGCATGTGCGCCGCGGCGGCAAACTGCCGCAACATCCCGTTCTCTCTGGACTTGCGGCTGCCTATGTCGCCTTGTCCTTTGCCTGGGTTGTCGGTCAGCTCTGGAGCTTCGGAATTGCGCTGGCCTCGTTCGGGCTGCCGCCCGTGCTGACGGGCTTCGACAAAACATTCCTGTCGCTGCCGAGGCTGTTGCACGTCCTGGCACTCACCTATCTCGTCCTCAATATTCCAGCGATCTCGCGCTTGCTTAGCAGGTCCACGGACAACCCGCTGACCATTCTTGGTCGCCATTCGCTCAGCATTTTCGTCGCCGGCACGATTTTGGCGATGGTGGGTCAGGTGGTGCTCTACATCAACAACCACGATCGGATCGTCGGCCCGGTCTTTGTGGTGATCGGCATCGCTGTCCAGTTTGCCTATGCCTATCATCTTGAGCGTAAGCGCAAATTGGACGCCGGGAGCCCCAGGCGGTTGCCCGACCGAGGTTTCGTTCCGGTTCCCGTGCACGTCGATCGTTCTAGGGATCGGCGTTAGGAGGCGAGATGCTTCGGCGGTTCGACGCTCCCAGCCCGCTATCCTGCTGCGTACTCCAATTGCAAAAACCTTGACTCCTGTGGAAAACCTTTTAAGAGCAACGGCGGAAAAGGAATATCCATGGTTCGCCACGAACACGCCATTGCTGCATGCAATGACCGGGCACTTAGTGCCGGGATGGATATTGCCGTTCCGGTTTCTTCCAAAACCAAGGCCAAAACGACGACGAAAACCGTCTGACGTCTCTGGCCTGCCGCTCTCTCCCCGGCTCGGCTGGGGACAAGGAAGACGCGATGTTTTCGCGCTTCCCCCCTCACCGGACAAGAGGAGAGAAGAGAAAGAGAGCTTGAGAAATGGGTTTTAAAGTTGCAGTTGCGGGAGCGACCGGAAATGTCGGTCGGGAAATGCTCAACATCCTCTCCGAGCGCGGTTTCCCTGCCGATGAAGTCGTAGCACTTGCGTCCGCGCGCTCGCAGGGCACGGAAGTGTCCTACGGCGACAAGACGCTGAAGGTCGCAAATCTCGAGAATTACGATTTCTCCGACACCGATATCTGCCTGATGTCGGCAGGCGGCGAGGTCTCCAAGAAGTGGTCTCCCAAGATCGGCGCACAGGGTTGCGTTGTCATCGACAACTCCTCGGCATGGCGCTACGACGCGGACGTACCGCTGATCGTTCCGGAAGTGAACCCGGACGCCGTTACCCAGTTCACCAAGCGCAATATCATCGCCAACCCGAATTGCTCGACTGCACAGCTCGTCGTTGCTCTCAAGCCGCTGCACGACTTCGCCAAGATCAAGCGCGTCGTTGTTTCGACCTATCAATCGGTTTCCGGCGCCGGCAAGGATGGTATGGACGAGCTGTTCAACCAGACCCGCGCCGTCTTCGTAGCGGATCCGATCGAGAACAAGAAGTTCACGAAGCGTATTGCCTTCAACGTCATTCCGCACATCGATAGCTTCATGGAAGACGGCTACACGAAGGAAGAGTGGAAGGTTCTCGCCGAAACCAAGAAGATGCTCGATCCGAAGATCAAGGTGACCTGCACGGCAGTTCGCGTTCCGGTCTTCATTGGCCACTCCGAGTCGGTCAACATCGAG
Source organism: Rhizobium sp. BK181 (assembly GCF_014193305.1). NCBI lineage: Bacteria > Pseudomonadati > Pseudomonadota > Alphaproteobacteria > Hyphomicrobiales > Rhizobiaceae > Rhizobium > Rhizobium sp. BK181. The sequence goes on along the minus strand of NZ_JACHZA010000003.1, from coordinate 93,988 downwards.
TTCGAGAACGAAATCACTGCCGATCAGGCACGCGATATCCTGCGCGAAGCTCCGGGCTGCCTCGTCATCGACAAGCGCGAGAACGGTGGCTACATCACGCCATACGAGTCTGCCGGAGAAGACGCGACCTACATCTCGCGCATCCGCGAAGATGCGACGGTCGAGAACGGCCTGAACATGTGGGTGGTTTCCGACAACCTACGCAAGGGGGCTGCGCTCAACGCGATCCAGATCGCCGAGCTTCTCATCAATCGCGGACTTGTGAAGCCACGCAAGAAGGCAGCCTAACCAACTGTTAACTGTGATTTGTTAAGTCCCGCTTATTAAGGTAGGGCTTGCTGGGCGCGGGTTTGCCGTTTTCGGCCTCCCGCGCTTGCCAATTCAAAGACGGTGACAATATTGCCGGAAGCGGGCAGCTGGCCCGGTTTGAAGGCTAGTCAGATCGGGATCGGGGTATCTCCATGCGCATGACGAAATTTTTGCTGGCAGCTGCGGCGGCCTGTACTCTCCACGCAGTTCCGGCAGCGGCCACAGCCGCCCAGTGCGGCAATAACGGTGCCGGCTTCGACGCCTGGGTTGGCGAGTTCAAGCAAGAGGCTGCTGCGAACGGCGTCAGCCCGTCGGTTCTTGATCGCGCTTTTGCGAACGTTTCCTATAACAGACCGACCATCGCCGCAGACCGCGGCCAGAAGAGCTTCAAGCTTTCCTTCGACGCTTTCATGCAGAAGCGCGGCGGTGCAACGATCATTTCCCGTGGTAAGGGTATGAAGCGTGCCAATGCTGCGCTCTTTGCATCGATCGAACGCCGATATGGTGTTCCCGCTGGCCCGCTGATCGCGATCTGGGGCATGGAGACCGGCTTCGGCAGCTACATGGGCAACCAGCACACCATGTCGGCCGTATCGACACTTGCTTACGATTGCCGGCGCTCTGATTACTTCACCGATCAGCTTTACGCAGCGCTTCAACTCGTCTCGGAAGGCTACCTCAGCCCGCAGGCGCGAGGCGCCGCGCACGGCGAGATTGGCCAGACGCAGTTCCTGCCACGCAATGTCGTACGCTTCGGCGCCGATGGCGATGGCGACGGTCGCGTCGACATGGTCGGCTCGCGCGCGGATGCGCTGGCCTCGACGGCTAATTTCCTGAAGGGCCATGGTTGGCAGGCCGGCGCCGGCTATCAGCCCGGCGAGCCCAACTTTGCAGCGATCGCCGGCTGGAATGCCGCCACGGTCTATCAGCAGGCCATTGCCTACATCGGCCAGCAAATCGACGGAAACTGAGTATTCAACACTGAGCCACGAGCGCCGAACTGAAGTTCGGCGCTTTTTATTTGGGCTTAGACATCCGGTCGAATGAAGTCGCGGGTTTCGGCATCCATCACCCACAGTTCACCGGTCGAAATGTCGAACCATGCTCCATGAAGCGCGATCTCACCGGCCTCTTCCAAGGCCTTGATGTTCGGGAATGTCCTGAGGTTCTCAATCGAATTGCGGATCGATACTCGCTCGAGTGCAGTTTGACGCTCGGCGGCAGTCATCACGTCGTTGGCGCCGATCTGTTCTGCCGCAGGCTTCACGAGCGACATCCAGCGTCCAATAAAGTCACCAGGAGAAAGAGGTTCAGCGCTCGGGTCCAGAGCCGCCCTGATGCCACCACAACGGCCGTGGCCCATGACGACGATATCTGTAACCTTCAGGGCTTGAACCGCAAATTCCAGCGCGGCAGACGTCGAGTGGAAATGCCCATCCGGCTCATAGGGCGGCACCATGTTGGCGACATTCCGGACGACGAAAAGTTCGCCCGGGCCGGCGTCGAAAATCAGTTCGGGCGCAGCACGGGAATCCGAGCAGGCTACCACAAGCGTACTGGGGTTCTGCCCGTGCTCCGCTAGTGTCCGATAGCGATCACGGGCGTCCGCATAACGCCCGTTCATAAAGTTGCGATAACCGTCTAGAAGGGTGCTTGGAAAATGCTGCATGATCTTCGATTACAGCCTGCGCAATACAAGATCAATATCGCACCGCACGATAGCCGCTAGCCCTTGCGCCTTTGGGCCGGATGCAGCAGGCGCCTCATCTGAACCATTGCCATCGGCGTTGCCAGGCTCGAGGAGTCGCTCGCAAGCGTCAGTTCATCGCTGCCCCGCTTCACAGCGCGAGCAAGCACCTCATAGACGCTTGCCGTTGCAAGCTGGAGCGCCTTTTCGTCCTCCATGCCGGAGAGAAGCCGCGATAGAAACAGGGCCGCAAGGAGATCGCCAAGACCATTCGGCGGCTTGTCGATAAGGCGATGTTCCGCCAACAGCGCGTGGCGCCCCGAAAGATAGAGGTTCCCCGTGCCGCCTGCCATCATCGGCACGGCTGACGTTACCAGCATGCGAGACGGCCCCAGCGACAGCGCGGCATCCATGATCGCCGTATTGTCATCCAGCGAGGCGCCAACGAGCCAAGCAAGCTCATAGCGATTGGGCGTCGCAAGCGACGCGAGGGGTATCAGATGATCCCTGATCGCCTCCGCCGTTGCCTGCGGCACATAGAGCCCACCCAGGTCCCCCATCACCGGATCGCAGACATAAAACAATTCCGGCTTTCGTTCGCGCAAAGCAGTCACGAGCCGGGCAACCGAGCGTGCCTGCGCCGCATTGCCGAAATAGCCCGAAAGAACGGCCTTCACTTCGCCGATCCACGGCGCGCGGATGAGATCGTCAATCGCCGCGTCAAACTCTGCTTCGGTAAATGTCAGCCGCGTTGACCGACCATGGCCGGGATGCCAGGGGAGCACGATCGTCGGCAGCGCCCAGACCTGATGGCCGAGGGTCTCCAGCGCAAAGACGGCCGCGCGATTTCCGACAGAACCACGCACAACATGGCTGGAGATGACGATGACAGTTCCTGCAGCACTTTCCGACATGATGCTCCACTCAGCTTTCGACACCCGTTGATCCCCTTTTTGCTGCTTCACTGTCAACCGCTCTTCATAGAGACATGAAAACGTCAGCTCGGGAAATTTCCACATATCTACGACGAAGCAAAATCTTTCGAAAATTTGCGTTGCGGTGGCCAAAAACGCATGAAAGCTGCCTCAGAAAGCGCTCATTTAGAGATTCTTTCGTCAAATCTTCTGCTACTTTGCGCCAAATCGAGGAGATGAGGGAGTATCTGCGATGGCTGGTCGAAACAATCCGAAACGAGAAAAACAGCTTGAAAGCGCGACCAAAATCGCGGCTGCAACCGGGGAAACCTATCTCGATCCTGATATCCTCTTTGGGCGTGCCAGCGGCGATGACCTGGAGCAATACACACCGGAGATGTTGGCGCTTTCCGCCGTTCATTCGGCTAAGGAACTGGCTGCCTGGGGCAGCAACTCGGCACGTATCACCATCGATACGATTGCCGACGTGGAGCCGGGCGGTGTTGCGGTATCCATTCTCTCGGTGACCGACCACAACATGCCGTTCCTGTATGAATCGGTGATGGGCGAGGTTACCAGCAGCTATCGCGACCTTTACATGGCCGTGCATCCGATCCTGGTGATGGAGCCCGGCAAGGCTCCCGAACTTTACACCGCTGATCTCCCGAGCGAGCCGGCCAATCGCGTCAGTCACATCCAGCTACATCTTGCGCCCCTGACAGCGGCCCAGGCCGCTGAGCTTGTCAAGCGAGTGAAAACGGTGGTCGAGCAAGTGCGGGTAACGGTATCCGACTGGAGACCCATGCTGGATAAGCTTGGAACGGTGATCGATGAGCTTTCCGCCTACAATGCCAGCCGGCGGAAGACTGAACGGGACGAAGCGCTTGCCTTCCTGACCTGGCTCCGCGACGCAAATTTCACCTTCCTCGGCATGCGGGAGTATGTCTATTCCGGCAAGGGCGCGAGCGCGAAGGTCGAGCGCGACAAGGGCACGGGTCTTGGCATCCTGTCGAACCCCGACGTTCTCGTTCTGCGCACCGGCAAGGATGCGGTGACGACGACCCCGGAAATCCTGGCATTCCTGGATGGCCCGGACTTCCTGATCGTGACCAAGGCCAATGTGAAGTCGATCGTCCATCGCCGCGCCTACATGGACTATGTGGGGGTCAAGCGCTTCGACGCCGACGGCAATGTGACGGGCGAACTGCGTATTGTCGGTCTGTTCACCTCGACTGCCTACACGTCGCTTGCAAGCGATATCCCGCTGCTCCGCTCCAAGATCGAGCGAGTGAAGGAACATTTCGGCTTCGACCCAATGAGCCACTCGGGCCGTATGCTCGATAACACGCTGGAATCTTATCCGCGCGACGACCTCTTCCAGATCGACACACCGCTTCTGGCCGGCTTCGCCGAGCAGATCAACGATCTTGCCGATCGGCCGCGTGTTCGAGTCCTGCCGCGCATAGACCATTTCGACCGATTTGTATCGGTGATCGTTTACGTCCCACGCGAAGAGTATGACTCGATCGTGCGTGAGAAGATCGGGACCTATCTGAAGACCGTCTACGATGGCCGTGTCTCGGCCTACTATCCGGCTTTCCCGGAGGGCGGTGTCGCACGCGTCCACTTCATCATCGGCCGGTCCGGAGGCAAGACCCCTCGTGTACCGCAGGCAAAGCTGGAAGAAGCCATTCGCGCCATCACCGCGCGGTGGGATGATCGGTTCGAAGCCCTAGCCGGGCCGAAGGCCCCTCAGTTGCACGTAAGCCACGCCTTCCAGGATCTCTTCCCGCCGGAAGAAACCTTTTACGATCTCGAGGATATCGCCGCCTGCGCGGCCGGGGAGCCGATCCGCATCGCGTTCTACACGCGGGAAAAAGACGGCGTTGAGCTGCTTTGCCTGAAGATCTTCCATTCCGGCGGCCAACTTGCCCTGTCCCGCCGCGTACCGCTGCTTGAAAACCTCGGCTTCAACGTCATTAGCGAGGGAACATTCGACATCGACGTAACCCTCCACGGCGGCGCGGAAACGCTGGTTGTGTTGCATGATATGGAACTGGAGCCGCGGGGGGGCATACAAATCGACCTTCACCGTCATGGCGAAATGCTGGAAGAAGCATTCCTCGCTGCGTTCAGCGGCGTCATCGACAACGACAACTTCAACCGGCTCATCGTTTCGGCCGGATTGACTGCACGCGAAACCAGCGTACTTCGCGCCTATGCGCGCTACCTGCGTCAGGCGGGCATTCCCTACTCGCTGGATTACATCGCTACGACGCTGGACAAGTATCCGGTCATCGCGGCAATGATATTCCGGCTGTTCTACGACGCGCTCGATCCCAAAATCTCCGAGAAGGTACGGATCAAGAAGGCGGCCGAGCATCATCAGAGGATCGAGGCGGCTCTCTCCGATGTGCCGAGCCTCGATGATGATCGCATCCTTCGCCGTTACGTCAACGTAGTGGACGCGACCTTGAGGACAAATTACTTCCAACGCAATGCGGACGGCTCGCCGAAGGCGATGCTGGCCTTCAAGCTGGATCCGCATCTGGTCGACGGACTCCCTGAACCGCGGCCATTCCGCGAGATGTTCGTCTACGGCGTCGAAGTCGAAGGTGTCCATCTGCGCTTCGGCAAGGTGGCGCGTGGCGGCTTGCGTTGGTCGGACCGTGCCGAAGATTACCGGACCGAAGTACTCGGCCTTGTGAAGGCACAGCAGGTCAAGAACGCCGTCATTGTACCGGTCGGCGCCAAAGGCGGCTTCTACCCGAAGAAACTGCCGGCTGGCGGCAGCCGCGAGGAAGTCTTCAATGCCGGCCGCGAGGCTTACAAGACCTATATCCGCACGTTGCTGTCCATTACTGACAACATCAGTGGCCCCGATATCGTGCCGCCAATGGATACGGTGAGGCTCGACGGCGACGACCCCTACTTCGTCGTGGCAGCCGACAAGGGAACCGCGACTTTCTCGGACACCGCCAACGCGCTTGCTCAGGAAGCGGGCTTCTGGCTCGATGATGCCTTCGCATCGGGCGGATCGGCTGGCTATGACCACAAGAAGATGGGCATCACCGCTCGCGGCGCCTGGGAAACGGTAAAGCGCCACTTCCGCGAAATGGACATCGACATCCAGACCACGCCGTTCACGGTCGCCGGCGTCGGCGACATGTCGGGCGACGTCTTCGGCAACGGCATGCTGTTGTCGCCCAAAATCCGGCTGATTGCGGCCTTCGACCATCGCGACATCGTCATCGATCCCGATCCAGATATGGCGAAGACGCTTGCCGAAAGGCAGCGACTCTTCAACCTAGCACGGTCGAGCTGGCAGGATTTCGACAAGAGCGTCCTTTCGAAAGGTGCGATGATTATTTCGCGCTCGGCAAAGTCCGTCACTCTGACGCCGGAAGCGGTGGCTGCGATTGGCATCGACAAGGCTGTAGCAACGCCGTTCGAGATCATGGCGGCCATCTTGAAGAGCCCGGTCGACCTGCTTTGGTTCGGTGGCATCGGCACCTACGTTAAGGCGCCTTCAGAAACCGATGCTGAAGTCGGCGATCGTGCCAACGACCCAATTCGTGTTGTTGCCGAAGACGTGCGCGCCAAGGTGATCGGCGAAGGCGCAAACCTTGGTGTCACACAGAAAGGTCGTATCGCCTATGGAATGCGAGGCGGGCGCTGCAATTCCGACGCAATCGACAATTCGGCCGGCGTCAATACGTCCGACGTCGAGGTCAATATCAAGATTGCTCTCGCAGCAGCAATGCACGACGGTCGCCTGACTCGGTCAAAGCGCGATCAGCTTCTTTCTTCCATGACGGACGAGGTCGGCAGGCTCGTGCTGCGGAACAACTATTTGCAGTCTCTCGCGATATCGCTGACCGAGCGCAAGGGCACTGCCAACGGGCTGGAACTTGCTCGGCTCATGACAGTGCTCGAAGGCGCAAAGCAGCTGAACCGGAAGGTGGAGACCCTTCCCGACGACACGGTCCTCGCGGAACGCTATACCGCTGGCAAGCCGCTCACCCGACCCGAAATCGGCGTTCTGCTGTCCTATGCGAAGATCGTGCTGTTCGACGCATTGGCTGCCAGCGATCTGCCGGACGATCCCTATTTCGCGGCAACGCTTTCGAACTACTTCCCCGCAAAGATGCGCAAGACGAACGCGTCGGATATCGATACCCACCGTCTACGGCGCGAGATCATTGCGACAGTGTTGGCAAACGAGGCCATCAACCGCGGCGGCCCAAGCTTTGCCATCAGCATGACGGATGCGACGGCGGCATCCGCGCCTGAGGTTGTTCGGGCCGCGATAATCGCCCGCGATGGCTTTGACCTCAGCCGACTCTGGGCGGAGACAGACGCATTGGATGGCAAGATTTCCGGCCAGATGCAGAACCGCATCTACGAGGAAATCAGTCATACGTTCACGGTGCTGACCCGCCTGCTCCTGAAGACTCAGATGACCAAGGGCGATATATCCGCAACTGTCGAGGGACTTCAGACTGCCCTCAAGAAGCTCAAGCCGATTTTCGCCAACCAGACGGTGCCGGAGCTCGAAGCGCGGCAGCAGGAGTATCGTGACGCCGGTGTGCCGGATAAGTTGGCCGCCGAGATCTCGGGGCTGCTCGGCTTTGCCCTCGTACCTGAGATCATGCAAATCGCTGCCCGCACGGGCGAACCGCTGGCGCGTGCCGCGGAAAGCTATTTTGCTGTCTCCCAGACCTTCCGGATCGGGCGCTTGCTTGCCGCCGGCTCACGGATCATCACGGCTGACCACTATGAAAACCTGGCGCTGGCCCGCAGCATCGACCAGATCGCAAGCGCGCGACGCGATATCGTCATTTCGGCACTTGCCAACCACGGTAAGGACAAGCTTCCGGTCCAAGCTTGGCATGCAGGCGATCGCATCAGGATCAACCGGATAGCGGAGGAACTGTCGGGGTTGAGCGACAGCGGCGACCCGAACCTTGCCCGTATCACCGTGGCGGCTGGTCTGTTGACCGATCTTGCGCGCGACGGGGCGAGGTGAGACAGTTCCGCTCGGAATCAGGAGCGGACTGTGAATCGTATCGACTGGACGGGAACGCAGCCGGCTAGGGCATCGGAGAAGGGCATCTGGGGCTGGATGCTCTTTGACTGGGCAGCCCAGCCATTCTTCACTGTTGTAACGACCTTCATCTTCGGTCCCTACTTCGTGTCGCGCCTGACGGCCGATCCGGTCTCCGCCCAGGCAATGTGGAGCAATATGGCGACGATCTCTTCGGTGATCATCGCCATATTGTCGCCAATCCTCGGCTCCATCGCCGATCAGTCCGGCGCCCGAAAGCCCTGGATCGCGTTTTTCGCGGTGATCAAGATTGCGAGCCTCTTCGGCCTTTGGTTTGCAGCGCCCGGCTCACCGTTGATCTACCCAATAATCTTCATGATCCTGGCCTCGATCGCGGCCGAGTTCTCGATCGTCTTCAATGATTCCATGATGCCTCGGCTCGTCAGCAAAGACGAGGTCGGCAAACTCTCCAATACGGCCTGGGGCCTCGGCTACCTCGGCGGGATGATTGTTCTTATCGCCGTCGTGGTCCTGCTCGCCGGCAATCTCGAATCCGGCAAAACAATTCTTGGTCTCGATCCGTTGTTCGGTCTCGATCCGCACCAGGGCGAAGATGCCCGCATCACTGGGCCGATCTCGGCTTTCTGGTATCTGATCTTCATTCTGCCGATGTTCTTTTTCACACCTGACATCAGCAAGGGCCTTCCGTTTGGCGCTGCGGTGCGAGCCGGCTTTACCGAGTTGAAGAGTACACTTGCCGAACTCAAGCATCGCCGTGGCATTGTTCGCTTCCTCATCGCCCGGATGATCTATCAGGATGGCGTCAACGGGCTGCTGATCCTCGGCGGCGCTTTTGCTGCCGGAATGTTCGGCTGGGCGACGATTGAGATCGGGATCTACGGAATCATACTCAACGTCGTTGCGATCTTCGGCTGCATGATTGCCGGTCGCGTTGATCGGCGTATAGGCTCTAAGTCGACGATCGTTATCAGCCTGACAATGTTGCTGATCGCCACTATCGGGATAGTGTCGACCGGGCCGGGATACACTCTCTTTGGTTTGCTGAAGCTGCCAACTGCCGATTCCGGCGGCCTCTTCGGTACGGCAGCGGAGAAGGCATACATTGCCTACGGCCTGCTGATCGGTCTTGCCTTCGGCCCGGTGCAGGCGTCCTCGCGGTCCTATCTCGCGCGCAGCGTAAACCTGAACGAGGCCGGGCGCTATTTTGGCATCTACGCGCTTTCAGGGCGCGCTACGAGCTTTCTGGCGACACTACTCTTTTCCGCAGTGACCTACGCGACCGGTTCGTCGCGGCTGGGGATGTCAACATTGGTAATCTTCTTGGCTGCAGGGCTGATCCTGCTTTTCCGTACGCCCTATCCCGCGGACAGGGCGTAACGGCGGCCCACGGGTTTAGTGGCGGAAGTGCCGCATGCCGGTGAAGACCATCGCGACGTTGTGCTCGTTTGCAGCATCGATCACTTCCTGATCGCGCATGGATCCACCGGGCTGGATCACTGCTGTCGCACCAGCGGCGATCATCGACAGCAGGCCGTCGGCGAAGGGCAGGAAGGCCTCAGACGCCACTGCTGAACCGCGTGTCAGCGGTTCTGCAAGCCCGAGAGCCCTGGCTGCTTCCTCAGCCTTCTGGCCAGCGATACGGGCAGAATCGACGCGGCTCATCTGGCCTGCGCCAATGCCGGCCGTCTGTCCATCCTTGGCATAAACCACGGCGTTCGATTTGACATGCTTGGCAACCTTGAAGGCAAATTTCATGTCTTCGAGTTCCTGCGGCGTCGGCGCACGCTTGGTAACCACCTTGAGCTCCAGATCCTCGACCATGCCGTTGTCTCGGCTCTGCACAAGCAGGCCGCCGGAGACGGTTTTCGCCGTCAGGCCGGCAGAGCGTGGATCAGGAAGCCCACCGGCACTCAGCAGTCGAAGATTTGCCTTGCGTGCAACGATGGCTTTCGCTTCCTCGGTGACGTCGGGCGCGATGATAACTTCGGTGAAGAGCTTGATGATCTCTTCCGCCGTTTCCGCATCGAGCGTCTGGTTGAGCGCGATGATACCGCCAAAAGCCGAAACGGAATCGCAGGCAAGCGCGCGCTTGTAGGCTTCCAGCAGGTTGGTGCCGGTCGCCACGCCGCAGGGGTTTGCGTGCTTGATGATCGCGCAGGCTGCTGCCTTTTCGGGCAGGAACTCGGCGACGAGTTCATAAGCCGCATCGGTGTCGTTGATGTTGTTGTAGGAAAGCTGTTTGCCCTGCAGCAGCGACGCGGTGGCAACACCGGGGCGACGCTCGCCCGTCACATAGAATGCCGCCTTCTGATGCGGATTTTCGCCATAACGCATCTCTTCCCTGAGCACGCCGCCAATGACGCGGTGACGCGGGGTGTCGATGGAGAGAGCCTCGGCAAACCAGTTGGAAATCATGGCATCATAGGCCGCGGTACGCGCGAAAGCCTTGGCGGCCATCCGCTGGCGGAACGCATAGGCAGTCTGACCGGCGTCCGAAGCCAGCTGGTCGAGCAGCTCAGAATAGTCCGCCGGATCGGTCAGGATCGTTACGTAGGCGTGGTTCTTGGCCGATGCGCGGATCATCGCCGGGCCACCGATATCGATATTCTCGACGGTCGTCGGATAGTCGCCACCGGCAGCGCGGACATCCTCGAACGGATAGAGGTTGATGACCACGAGATCGATACCCTCGATACCGTGCGCCTTCATTGCCGCCTGATGTTCAGCATCGTCCCGGATGGCGAGCAGGCCACCGTGCACTTTCGGGTGCAGGGTCTTCACGCGACCATCCATGATCTCTGGAAAGCCCGTGACCTCGGAAACATCGGTCACTGTAAGACCGGCCGCCGCAATTGTCTTGTGTGTGCCGCCGGTCGACAGGAGGCGAACGCCCTTGTCGGCGAGCGCACGCGCGAGTTCGACGATACCGGTCTTGTCCGATACCGAAAGCAACGCGGTCTTGACTGCGACCTTGTCGGGTGCGGGGATTTTCTTGGAAACAACGGCCATGAGGCTTCTCCGTTTGGTCTTCGGGAGATATCCGGCGAGGGATAAGCGGATGATGGCGCCGCGTTAGCACAGCTTTGCCGCCGCGGAAACACTCGCTAGCCCTTGCGCGATAAAAACCAGCGTATTTCCGGCCGCTCGGGATAGGAGAAGGCAATCTCGATTTGGTCGGAACCGCAAATGCCCGAAGCATCAGCAAAGAAGACGTCCTCGCCAATCATGATCTCATTTCCAGGCGACGAGAACAGCCATGCTTCTCCATCGGGCGCCGTCATCATCACCGACTCTTTGTCGAACTGCTTCAGATTGATGGATGGGTGCGCATGGAAGCGCGCCACCGCACGCACGGCCTCATCGACCTTGCCTTCCGGCGCAACCAACCGATCACAGCCCGTAACGATCAATCCCGTGGCGTTCAGGGTCAGTTCTCGCTCATGCAGAACACCGAAGGCGTTGAGGTAGCCGTCATGGCTTGCCTTGATCACGTCGCGGCCGTCATCGGCGAGCACGCGATCCACATTCAGGCTTTTCACGCCGTCAGTGATAACGTTCGCGACGAAGGTGGAGGACGCAAAACGGCTGGAAGAAGTGTCGTTGACGGTCACCGTGCTATGCGCAGCCGTCGTTCGAGCGATCTGCATGTAGCGCTTGCCGGCAAACTTCGGCGATCCGGAATTGACGATAAAGCGGTGACGTCCGGACGACATTTCAAACGACAGGCAACCCGCATGCGCCGTGCGCGACAGACTGCCGGCCGGCGGCAATCCTGTATCAGCAATGACCACCGTTCTACCTGAGGCTAACCGTTGATAACGTGAATGGGGCATCGCCTTGAAGGGATCACCCGCAGTCTCGTCGTACCGCAGCAACGACATCAATTCCGTCGCGAGCGTCGACGTTGCGCCGTTAAAAAGCGCAAGGTCGCCATCCTGGTGCCGGAAAAACCGCAGCGCTGGGTACATGCGATCGATGCCCGAAATCAGCTTCTGCGGCAAATCATGCCCGAGATTGACATAGGTTTGCCGGAGCGGAAGAAGATCCAGGAGCAATTCCAGGCCGACACGCGGATTGCGCGAGACATGCCCGCCATCAGTTAGAATCTGGCTGTCGAACTCCTGGTCCAGTGCATCAGCAGCGCGCCGAAGGGCACCTGCGCGCGTCGGCATGGCAATAGAGGCCATTGCAAGGGCAATGCGCAATCGAAAGCGAACCTCGCCGGGTGGCGCGTACTTTGCCATGCGGCGCAGAAATCGCACTTGGAAGGCTAGCGAGCGCAGGAAGCGGCGATAGAAGCCGCGATCGGCGTTATGGAGAACGACAGGCGAATGCGAGAGCCAGGAAATAACACGCTGCGCGGTAACATCGATCTCCCAGGCGATACCTTCGATGCGGCCGCCATGCAGCGACAGCCAATTGTTGACGATGGACCGGGCAACGCTCGAATGCAGGTCGCTCTTCTTAGTCCGCATGTGGCGGAGCCAGCCAAAACTATGAAGCCGCAGGGCGAATGATCGGGATGGGAGACTGAAATTGAAGGGCGACTTGCCGCCGGTTTCGAGGAGCCGACCGGCGAGCGGGAAGCGACCGTTCAAAATCTCGTCGGCCACATGCGGATCGACCGCGCGCAGGTCGGTGGGAGCGACGATCAACCGCTCCGGGGCGTGAACGGTATGGCGGAAGAGACGCAGCCGCAGGATTGCTCCGCGGCACAGCGTGCGCCGCCAAGCCTCTCCCACGTAAAGAGTCGAGAACCCGGACCACATGTTTATTGTCTATTGACCCGCGTCGTTAAGAATAAGTGAATAAGCCCGGAATCAGTGACACTTACGTATCAAATTATGACAGGTGCTCAACTATGCCAGTTGCCTTTCAATCAGGCAACACGGCGCATCATGACGGCGTAGAAACCGTCAAGTCCGCTCGCAAAACCGGAGGGAGCTTCGAGCATGTCGGGTGTGGTGCGGAATTCTCCAAGGGCATTGATGGCAGACTCCAGGCCCGGCCATTGCTGGGCATCAATGGCGACACGCTCAAGCATCGGTGTGTCGGAAAGTACGCGGGCGGCTACCTCTTCGCCCTCGGCCGGATCAAGCGAGCAATTGGAAAAGACGATCGTCCCGCCCGGCTTCAACAAGGTTATCGCGTGCCGCAGCAGACGTTCCTGAAGACTTGCAAGTTTCGCTATGTCATCAGGTCCCTTGGCCCAGAGAACATCGGGATGGCGACGCGTCGTTCCCGTCGATGAGCAGGGCGCATCGAGCAGTATGGCGTCGAAAAGCTCCGCCGGCTCGTATTTGGTGAGGTCGCTGGCAACAGTCTCGGCATTCAATCCAAGCCGATCGAGATTCCCTCGCAGTCGCTTGATGCGGTTTTCGGACTGTTCGACCGCAGTAACGTTGCCTCCGGCAAGGATCAGCTGGGCTGTCTTACCGCCGGGAGCTGCGCATAAATCGGCAACGCGCTTGCTCGCCAAGTCGCCAAACAACTGGGCGGGAATGCTGGCTGCTGCGTCCTGAACCCACCACGCGCCTTCCGCAAATCCTTCCAGTGAGGGGACGCCACCCTCGAAGGCAGCCAGCCGGACACCACCGGTCGGCAGCACGAGGCCGCCCAGACGTTCCGCCCATCCCTGCGCGTCATCCTTGACCGTAAGATCGATAGCCGCCGGCTCCAGCTGCGAGTCAGAGATCGATCGCGCCCTTTCCTTGCCGTAGGCCTTCTCAAGCCGGTCGAGAAACCATTCTGGCATTACTGGAATGGAGTTGATCTCGGCAAAGATCTGGTCTTTCTCGCGTCCAAGACGGCGCAGAACGGCATTCACCAGCTTTGCAAAACGGCGATTCCGGGGGTCCTGATTTGATTGCTCGACGGCGAGGTCGACCGCAGCGTGATCCGGCACATCAAGGTAGAGAATTTGCGCGGCGGCAATCGCAAGAACGTGATGCAGGGCCCGCGCGCCTTCCGGAAGGGGTGACTCAAGCAAGCCGGCGATTGCGGCGTCGATCCGCGGCAAATGGCGCAGCGTCGCATTGAGAATGGCGCGGACGAGGGCTCGGTCACCCTCATTCAGAGCCCTATACGCCGGATTGCCATGTTCATTGTCCAAGGCACCGTCAAGCGAAAGCTTCCGGTCGACGACGGCCGCCAGGATCTTGGCCGCGGCAGCGCGAACCTGCAATCCGGGCTTTGCCGGAGCAGCGACAGAGCCCGAATTGGAAGACTTTGGTTTGCGAAATGGCTTTTTCTTGCCGTCAGAATTCAAGACCACGGACCTTTTGGCGGTTGTGAACCACCGCGATCAATACCGGTATTCGGAACCGAACGCGATTTGCGCATCGGATTATCAGCGCGAACCGGCGGCGTCGAGATATTCATGCCACCGCGCGCCATTTCCTGCAGCGCTGCGATCCGGTTTTCCGTGTTCGGGTGCGTGGAGAACAAATTATCCATCCCAGCACCGGTCAGCGGATTGATGATGAACATGTGGGCGGTTGCCGGATTGCGCTCGGCATCGTAGTTCGGCACCTGCGAGGCGCCACGTGCGATCTTGCCAAGTGCCGATGCAAGCCACAGCGGATTACCACAAATCTCTGCACCACGGCGATCGGCCGAGTATTCGCGCGTCCGGCTGATGGCCATATGCACCATCATTGCAGCAAGCGGCGCCACGATCATCGCCAGCAACACCCCTACGAAACCGAGCGGATTGTTGTTGTTTTCTCGGTTGCCACTGAAGAAAAACGCAAAATTTCCCAGCATGGAAATCGCGCCGGCAAGCGTCGCCGTGATGGTCATCGTCAAGGTGTCACGATTCTGCACGTGCGCCAGTTCGTGCGCCATCACGCCGGCGACTTCCTGGGGCGTCAACGCACTCAGTAGCCCAGTGGACGCGGCAACGGCAGCGTTTTCCGGATTACGACCTGTCGCGAAGGCGTTTGGTTGTGGGCTGTCGTAGAGGTAGACCTTCGGCATCGGCAAGCCAGCATTGCGCGCCAAATCCCTTATGATCGTGAAAAACTCCGGCGCATTGTGCTCGTCGATCTCCTGGGCGTGATAAGCCGACAGCACCATCCGGTCGGAATTCCAGTAGGAAAAGAAGTTCATTCCGGCGGCGATCACGAACGCGATCATCATGCCGCCACGCCCGCCAATTAGGAAGCCGACGGCCATGAACAATGCGGTCATGAAGGCGAGCAACATGGCAGTACGGACAAGATTCATCGCTATCTCCAAAGTGCCCCTGAGCGGACCGCATAAAGCCACAGGGTTTCAATTGCGGCGTTGGCGTTCTATGATTTGGTCATTCACCAGCCATTTTCAATGTTTTTCAGGCGGAATCGCATGATGCAGCCAGCAGACAACGACAACGACGAAACCCTGGCGACTGAGGCTGCCGAGGCTCCTCGGAAGTTGCTATCACCGGCTGCCAAGCGCGCGCTTGCCGAGGCCGAAGAGCGGCGCCGAAACGAGAAGCCGGTAGAAATGCCTGCAGAGATAGGTGGTCGCGGCGGCGCAGATCCCTCGCGTTTTGGAGATTGGGAAATCAATGGCAGGGCGATCGATTTCTAAGTAAATATTCCTATTGACTTTCCCTCATGATCGGAATTTATTCCTTTTATGAGAAAGATTGCTCCCCTCGTTGCACTTGCCCTTGTTGCGACCCCTGTAACGGCCGTTGCTCGCGACGAAATAGAAGGGCCTGTTTCGGCGGAAATCCTGAGGGTGATCGATGGCGACACGCTGCTGGTCGAAGCGCGTCCTTGGCCGCAGCAGACAATGGAAGTGTATGTCCGGATCCGCGGAATCGACGCGCCCGAAATGCACTCTAGCTGCGCTGAAACAAGACGCGCGGGGATCGACGCGCGCCATGCCCTCGAAACCCTGACATCGGGATCATCGGAAATCCAGCTAACGCAGATCGCGGGCGACAAGTATTTCGGCCGCATCCTGGCGAACGTCACCCTTTCAGATGGCAGGAATCCGGCTCAGGACCTGCTGGAAGAAGGGATCGTGCGGACCTACAACGGCGGCCGAAAACCACGAGAAACCTGCGCCGCAGCGAATTGAAGCCGCCCCGATTGCTCGGAGCGGCTTCCTTCTTTATGCGGTCGCCTTGTTCTGGCGGTTGGCGATGAGGTCATCGACGACCGCGGGATCGGCAAGCGTCGAGGTATCGCCGAGAGAGCCGAAGTCATCTTCGGCGATCTTGCGCAGGATACGGCGCATGATCTTGCCCGAACGCGTTTTCGGAAGACCCGGGGCAAACTGTATCTTGTCAGGTGCAGCGATCGGGCCGATTTCGCTGCGGACATGCTTGACCAGTTGCTGGCGCAAATCGTCCGAACCTTCGTTGCCGGCCATCAGCGTGACGTAGCAATAGATGCCCTGACCCTTGATCGGATGCGGGTACCCCACGACAGCCGCCTCCGAGACAAGGTTGTGCGAAACGAGCGCGGATTCGACTTCGGCGGTACCGAGGCGGTGGCCTGAAACATTCAGCACGTCATCGACGCGACCGGTGATCCAGTAGTAGCCGTCCTCATCCCGTCGGCAGCCGTCGCCGGTGAAGTACTTGCCCTTGTAGGTCGAGAAGTATGTCTGGATGAAGCGCTCGTGATCGCCGTAGACGGTCCGCATCTGACCCGGCCAGCTATCGGTAATGCAGAGGTTTCCGTCGGCGGCACCCTCGAGTACATTGCCTTCATTATCGACCAGCTGCGGCTTCACGCCGAAGAACGGCATCGTCGCGGACCCCGGCTTCAGGTCGGTCGCGCCCGGAAGCGGCGTGATCATGTGACCGCCCGTTTCCGTCTGCCACCAGGTATCGATGACAGGGCAACGCTTGTCGCCAACGACATTGTAATACCATTCCCACGCTTCCGGATTGATCGGCTCGCCGACTGTTCCGAGCAAACGCAGGCTAGAGCGCGACGAGCGGGTGACGAAGTGATCGCCAGCCCCCATCAGCGACCGGATCGCCGTCGGCGCCGTGTAGAAGATGTTGACCTTGTGCTTGTCGATAACCTCCCAGAACCGACCCTGGTCCGGAAAATTCGGCACCCCCTCGAACATCAGCGTCGTCGCGCAGTTCGCAAGCGGACCGTAGACGATGTAGGAATGACCGGTGACCCAGCCGACGTCGGCGGTGCACCAGTAGATATCGCCCGGATGGTAGTCGAAGACATACTCATGGGTCATTGCCGCGTAGACGAGATAGCCGCCGGTCGTATGCAATACGCCCTTTGGCTTTCCCGTCGAGCCGGAGGTGTAGAGGATGAATAGCGGATCCTCCGCCCTCATCTTCACCGGCGGGCACTCCGGCTTAACCGTGGCGATTTCCTGATGGTACCAGAGGTCGCGGCCCGGCGCCCAGCCGGTCTTGCCGCCGGTACGGCGCACCACGAGCACCTTGTCGACGATGACATGTTGGCGGGCGGCAATGTGAATGGCCGTGTCGGTATTGTCCTTCAGCGGAACAGGTTTGCCGCCGCGGACGCCTTCGTCGCAGGTGACCACGAAGGTGGATTCGCAATCGACGATACGACCGGCCAGTGCTTCCGGGGAGAAGCCGCCGAACACCACCGAATGGACTGCGCCGATGCGTGCGCAGGCGAGCATCGCGTAGGCCGCCTCCGGGATCATCGGCATGTAGATCGTGACGCGATCACCCTTCTTGACGCCGTGCTTCTTCATCACGTTCGCCATGCGGCAAACATGCTCGTAAAGCTCGTTGTAAGTGATCTTCTTGTCGACGTACGGGTTGTCGCCCTCGAAGATGATTGCCGTCTGATTGCCGTTGGTCTTCAGGTGCCGATCGATGCAGTTGTACGAAACGTTCGTCTGCCCGTCCTCGAACCACTTGATCGAGACCCTGCCAGTAAAGGACGTGTTCTTGACCTTCGTGTAGGGCTTGAACCAATCGATCCGCTTGCCATGCTTGCCCCAGAATTTGTCAGGGTTCTCGACGCTTTCCTCGTACCATTGTTCGTACTTGGCTCTATCGATAAGCGCATGGTTCTTCACCGGTTTTTGCACCGGGTAGATCTTTTCGGACATGGAACTCCTCCTCACTCGGACACCGGACGGAACGAAGCAGTCCGGCTTGGCTCTAGGCATTCATAGCAGGTCGCATTTGCCCGGCAATTAGACAAAGGTCATTTCATTCGTGATCAATTGCAATTCTGCGTCACTGCGGTTATATAGCGCCATATTTCCCGGACATAGTGGTGACAATCCACGGACCGCGACACCGGCGCGGACGACAGAAGGACTATATCCATGGCTCAACAATTGCTCATGCCGAAGGCGACTGCCATCTGGCTCGTCGACAACACAGCCCTGTCATTCGACCAGATCGCTCAGTTTTGCAGACTGCATCCGCTCGAAGTGAAGGCAATTGCCGATGGCGAAGCTGCGCAAGGCATCAAGGGTCTCGATCCGATTGCAACCGGTCAGCTTTCACGCGACGAAATCGCCCGCGCGGAAAAGAATCCGGCGCATAAGCTGAAGCTCTCCGAGCCCAAGGTTCGCGTTCCCGAATCCAAGCGTCGCGGTCCGCGCTACACACCGGTTTCGAAGCGCCAGGATCGTCCGAACGCCATTCTCTGGCTGGTGCGCAACCATCCGGAACTCAAGGATGCGCAGATTTCACGGCTGGTCGGTACCACAAAGTCGACAATCGAACAGATTCGCGAGCGCACACACTGGAACTCCGCAAATCTCGCGCCGATGGACCCGGTGACACTTGGTCTCTGCAGCCAAATCGATCTCGACATGGAAGTCGAAAAGGCAGCGAAGGGCCGTCCGCTGCCGACGGCGGCCGAGCTTGGCGCGACCCTGCAGTCGGCGCATGAAACCGAACGTCTGACGAGCCATGATCGCGAAGAGGAGAAGGAAATCGACGCCGATGCCGTCTTCGCAAAACTCAAGTCGCTGAAGTCCTCTCCGAAGGATGAGGACGAAGACGATCAGTACTGATTGTTTTGATGAGTGATTTAGAAGGCCCTGCGTAGCGGGGCCTTTTTACTTTGTATCTACATCGGCAGCGAGCCGAAGCCGCGCTTGCGCAACGCTTCACCGATCTCCTCGAGAATTGCCGGGTCGTCGATCGTCGCCGGCATTTTCCACGGCACACCATCGGCGATCTTCTGCATCGTGCCGCGCAGGATCTTGCCAGAGCGGGTCTTGGGAAGGCGGTCGACGGTTATCGCCGTTTTGAAAGCAGCCACCGGGCCGATCGCGTCCCGGATGAGCTGAACGACCTCCGATTCGATCGCCGATGTTTCCCGTGAAACATTCTTTTTGAGGACAAGGAAACCGCAGGGCACCTGCCCCTTCAACTGGTCGGCAATTCCGACCACCGCGCATTCGGCGACATCCGGATGCGTAGCACAAACCTCTTCCATTGCGCCCGTTGATAGACGGTGACCTGCACAGTTGATGATGTCGTCGGTGCGAGACATGATGAAGAGGTAGCCATCCTCATCCACATACCCGGCATCCGCCGTTTTGTAATAACCGGGAAATTCGGCCAGATAAGCTGAGTGAAAGCGCGCATCCGCATTCCACAAAGTGGGCAGACAACCTGGGGGCAGGGGGAGCTGGACAACCACATTGCCAAGTATCCCCGGCGCAACCGGGTGGCCTGCGTCATCGAGAACGTGGATGCTGTATCCGGGCATGGGTACCGATGGGGAGCCATGCTTTACCGGCAACACCTCAAGGCCGAGCGGATTCGCCACCATCGGCCATCCGGTTTCGGTCTGCCACCAATGATCGATCACAGGAACATCGAGCATACGCTCGGCCCACTTCAATGTCTCCGGATCAGCGCGCTCTCCCGCCAGAAACAGGGCCCTGAAATTCGGCATGGAATACGCCTTGAGGTGAACACCCTCGCTATCTTCGCGGCGAATGGCGCGGAAGGCGGTGGGGGCGGTGAAGAGAACGCGAACGTCATGCTCCGAAGCGATCCGCCAGAAGGCGCCGGCATCGGGTGTGCCCACCGGCTTTCCTTCAAAGATCACGCTGGTGGCGCCTGCCAGCAGCGGCGCATAGACGATGTACGAATGCCCCACAACCCAACCGATATCGGAGGCAGCCCAGAAGACTTCACCCTGCCGGATGCCGAAGATGTTCCGCATCGACCAGTTAAGGGCGACCATGTGACCACCGTTGTCGCGCACAACGCCCTTAGGCTGGCCCGTCGTGCCCGATGTGTAGAGAATATAGAGTTCGTCCGTAGCGCCGAGGGAAACGCATTCCACCTTCACTCCACGGTTTCTCGCAACAGCAGCCTCGAAATCCTCATCACGACCATCGACCAAATCTGCCGCGAGCTGCGGTCTTTGCAGGACAAGACAATGCGCTGGTTGTGACTTGGCGATGGCAATCGCTTGATCGACCAGAGGCTTGTAGGGTACCACCCGCCCCGGCTCGAGCCCGCAACTTGCGGTCACGATTAGTTTCGCTCCCGAATCGTCGATGCGCGCGGCAAGCTCGTTTGCGGCAAAGCCACCAAACACGACGGAATGAACAGCGCCGATGCGCGCGCATGCAAGCATGGAGAAGACTGCTTGCGGCACCATCGGCATGTAGATGATAACGCGGTCGCCCTTCCCAATCCCCCGTTCGCGCAGCGTCGCGGCGATCGCGCTCACTTCGGCGAGAACTTCGCCATAGGTAAAGATGGTCTTCGCACCGCTGACGGGGCTGTCGTAGATGAATGCGGTGTCGCCGCCGCGACCTGCCCGAACATGGCGATCCAGGCAATTATAGCAAGTATTGGTTTCGCCCCCGGGGAACCAACGGCCATATGGACCGCCCTCCCGTGAGAACGTCAGCTCCGGCTCTTTGAACCAGTCAATTTGCGCCGCCGCCTCCTGCCAGAAGGCCTCGGGATCGTCCTTCCATCTGGCATAGGTTCGCTGATAGCCACCCTGCATCTGCTCCTCCCCAGGATATGCAAGTTACCTTAGCAATCTAGGAGAGGCTGGGCAGGAGAGGAAGCCCGACGAAAGCAGCGTATCAGCGGGCGCCGAAAATCGCGGACCCCACGCGGACGCTGGTCGCCCCAAAGGCGATCGCCGTTTCATAGTCCCCGGACATTCCCATCGATAATTTCTCGACGCCGCCAGCCTTCGCGAGCTGCGCCAGCAAAGCGAAATGCGGGCCCGGATTTTCGTCGGCTGGCGGAATGCACATCAATCCCTCAATGGCGAGGCCGAGCTCGTCGCGGCAAAAACCAACAAACTGCATCGTCTCTTTGGGTGCGATTCCCGCCTTCTGCGGCTCAAGCCCGGTATTCACCTGAACGTAGAGGCGGGGGGTCTTCGCCTGACGCTTCATCTCATCGGCAAGTACGCGGGCAATTTTCTCACGATCAACAGTTTCGATGACATCAAACAGCGCCACTGCTTCCGCTGCCTTGTTCGACTGCAGGGGTCCGATCAGATGGAGTTCGATGCCGGGTATCTCAGCTTTCAGGTCAGGCCATTTTCCCTGACTTTCCTGGACCCGGTTCTCTCCGAATATTCGCTGCCCAGCCTCGAGCGCTGGGCGAATCGCGTCTGCGCCGAATGTCTTCGAGACGGCAACCAGCTGGACCGACCCATCCGGTCGTCTGCCTTGCAGCTCGGCTGCAGCAATACGCGAGCGTACATCGTTCAATCGCTCTTCTAGTTCCATCGTTCGCCTCGAGATGTCGCGTGAGAAGATGGCCATGCACTAAACGCCCGGGCTGTGCTTGCCAAGGCCCACATGCTTGAAATCGTGGCCGGAAGACCGAGATCCGGCGCCTACGGTGCCCACAAAACTTGACGCTACCGCGGTTTCATGGTGAAGGTCACCACCAACTTCCCCTGATTTTCTGGAAATACGAATACCATGGCTACCGAACGTTATAACCCGCGCGATGCCGAACCTCGCTGGCAGCAGAAATGGAACGAGGCGAAGGTCTTCGAGACCGACAACAGCGACCCGCGCGAGAAGTATTACGTCCTCGAGATGTTTCCGTATCCCTCCGGTCGCATCCACATGGGCCATGTGCGGAACTACGCGATGGGCGATGTCGTCGCCCGCTACAAGCGCGCTCGCGGCTACAATGTCCTGCATCCCATGGGCTGGGACGCTTTTGGTATGCCGGCTGAAAACGCGGCGATGGAGCGGGGCGTCCATCCCGCGTCCTGGACCTATCAGAATATTGCCTCCATGAAGTCCCAATTGAAGGCGATGGGCCTGTCGTTGGACTGGAGCCGCGAGTTCGCAACCTGCGACGTCGCCTACTACCAGCACCAACAGCATCTCTTCCTGGATTTTCTAGAGAAGGGGCTCGTCTATCGCAAGCAGTCGAAGGTCAATTGGGACCCGGTCGACAACACGGTACTCGCCAACGAGCAAGTGATCGACGGCCGCGGCTGGCGTTCAGGTGCGCTGGTCGAGCAACGAGAGTTGACGCAGTGGTTCTTCAAGATCACCGACTTCAGTCAGGATCTGCTTGACGCGCTGGACACGCTTGATCAGTGGCCTGAAAAGGTCCGGCTCATGCAGAAGAATTGGATCGGTCGATCCGAGGGCTTGATGCTGCGCTGGGAGATCGTCCAGCAGACGGCGCCGGCCGGAGAAACCGAGATCGAAGTCTATACGACTCGACCGGACACTTTGTTTGGCGCCTCGTTCCTGGCCATAGCGGCCGACCATCCGCTGGCGAAGGATGCCGCGGCGAAAAATCCGGCTATCGATGCTTTTTGCGAGGAATGCCGTCGTGCCGGCACCTCGCTCGCGGCACTGGAAACCGCGGAGAAGAAGGGCATCGATACCGGGATTCGGGTAAGGCATCCGCTTGATCCCTCATGGGAACTACCTGTCTATGTCGCGAACTTCGTTCTTATGGACTATGGCACTGGAGCGATTTTTGGTTGCCCGTCCGGCGATCAGCGCGACCTCGATTTCGCACGCAAGTACGGTCTGCCCGTTGTTCCGGTTGTCATGCCCGCAGATGGCGATGCCGCGACGTTCAGCGTCGGCGACGTTGCCTATGACGGTGATGGCGTGATGATCAATTCGCGTTTCCTCGATGGCAAGAACACAACTGAAGCATTCGAGATCGTGGCCGACCGCCTGTCATCGATGACGCTCGGTAATGCTCCTCAAGGGGAGCGCAAGGTGAACTTCCGCCTGCGCGATTGGGGCATTTCACGCCAGCGCTATTGGGGCTGCCCGATACCGGTCATCCATTGCGATGACTGTGGTGTCGTTCCCGTTCCGAAGACGGATCTGCCGGTAAAGTTGCCTGAGGACGTTACCTTCGATCAGCCCGGTAATCCGCTCGACCGTCATCCGACGTGGCGGCATGTCGGCTGCCCGCAGTGCGGCAAGGATGCGCGGCGTGAAACCGACACGATGGATACCTTTGTCGATTCGAGCTGGTATTTCACGCGCTTCACCGCCCCCTGGGAGGACAAGCCGACCGACGTCAGCGCTGCCAATCGATGGCTCCCGGTCGATCAATATATTGGCGGCATCGAGCACGCCATCCTGCATCTGCTCTACTCGCGTTTCTTCACCCGGGCGATGCGCGAGACGGGTCACGTCGACGCCAGGGAGCCGTTCAAGGGTCTCTTTACGCAGGGTATGGTCGTGCACGAAACATACAGCCGCGGCTCGGGAATGAGCCGCGAGTGGGTCGCGCCCGCCGACATTCGCATTGAAGAGCTCGACGGCAAACGCCGCGCCTATCACCTCTCCGGCGGGGAAGAAATCGCGATCGGGTCGATCGAGAAGATGTCGAAGTCGAAGAAGAATGTCGTTGATCCGGACGATATCATCGCGTCTTACGGCGCCGACACTGCCCGCTTCTTCGTCCTCTCGGACTCGCCGCCGGAACGGGATGTCATCTGGTCGGAAGCGGGCGTCGAGGGCGCTCACCGATTTACCCAGCGGTTGTGGCGACTGATCGCCGAAGCAGCGGACGCTCTGAAGAATGTAGCTGCGACTCCGGCTAAGGATGGCGAAGGGCAAGCGATCTCGCAGATCGCTCACAAGACACTCAAGGCCGTTGAAAACGATTATGATCGTCTCTGGTTCAACAAGGCTGTCGCGCGGATCTACGAACTGGTCAATGCGCTAGCATCGCCTCTGACCAAAGTTGCTGCCGGCGAGGGCGATTTGGCCTATCGCGCCGCCGTACGTGACGCTGCGCAGATCCTTATCCAGCTGGTAGCGCCGATGACGCCCCACCTGGCCGAAGAATGCTGGGCAGCGCTCGGCAACGATGGTTTGCTGGCACACACCGATTGGCCGCATTACGATGCCGCCCTCGTCGTTGAAAACGATGTGGTTTTGCCAGTTCAAATCAACGGTAAGAAGCGCGCCGAATTGACAATTTCACGCGACGCAGATCAGAATGCCGTTACCGAGGCCGTACTAGCATTAGACGACGTTAAGAGGGCTCTGAGCGGTCAGACGCCCAAGAAGATCATTGTGGTTCCGCAAAGGATTGTGAACATTGTCGTTTGATATCGCTTTTAAGCTGGTGCGTGGCACCGGTATTGCCGCAATCCTTGCGTCCACGGCCTTTCTCGCATCCTGCCAAGTTCGGCCCCTTTATTCCGAAAGCTCGGGCGTCTCCGGCAAGCTCTCGTCAGTCGGTTTCTCAGAAGCGAGCAGCCGTGTCGGTCAGGAGGTTCGCAACCGGCTGATCTTTATCGCGTCGCGCGGCGCCGGCGAGCCTGAGAACCCCGACTACAAGGTGGAATTGAGCGTGCGTTCGAACATCATTAGCACATTGCTCGTCGCGTCGTCGGATGAGTCGCTGGCTGGCCGTGCAACGGTTAGCGTCGACTATACCCTGAAGTCGACGAAGGACGGCCATGTTATAAAGGCTGGCAACCGCTATGCGACAGCCCTGCTTGATTTTCCGGGTCAGGAGTTTGCGAAGCAGCGCGCCATTCGTGATGCCGAAAATCGTGCCGCGCGGCAGGCAGCCGAGTTCGTTGGTGCAGATATTGCGGCGGCGCTCGGCCGCTGAGGAGCCGGAGCGTGGTGGAAATCAAATCGCACGAATTTGAAGGCTTTCTTGAGCGATCCGCCCGCAACTACCGCCTATTCGTCATCTACGGACCAGACCGCGGCCTCGTCTCTGAGCGTGCGACACTGCTCGCGGGCAAGACCGGAGTTTCGCTTGACGATCCCTTCTCCCTGATAAAGCTCGACATCTCCGATTTGCAGCGGGATCAAGGCCGTCTTCTGGACGAGGCAGGGGCAATCGGCCTCTTCGGCGGGGACAAACTTATCTGGATACGCGGAGCGGCGAACGAGAAATATCTGGTCGACTCTCTCCAGGCCTTGTCAATCAACATGCCCGAAGCCACGTACGTGATCGTCGAAGCTGGGGATCTGAAGAAAGGATCCCTACTGCGAAAGGCAACCGAAGCGGCGCGCAATGTGGTGGCAATCCCTTGTTACGCAGACGACACCCGTGCGCTAAACAGTCTGATAGACAGCGAACTCTCCAGCGCTGGGATCGGCATCACGCCGGCCGCGCGGCAAGTTTTGCTGGAGCTCATTGGGGGAGATCGTATTGCCTCGCGCAATGAACTGCGAAAGCTCGCACTCTATTGCCGCGGAAAACCGACGATCGAAGAACACCACGTTACAGAGATCATTGGCGACGCTAGCGCAATATCGGTAGATGATGCCGTCGATGCGGTGCTGAACGGCAATCCAGCAAGTTTTCTGCACGCGATGCAGAAGATTATATCCTCCAAGACCGCCGTGTTCCTTGTTATTCAGGCCTGCCTAAAGCAATTTCAACTGCTTGACGCGATGAAGACGGAGATGGACGAGAAGCGATTGCCGGCTGCGCAGGTCATGCAGACGTTAGGCCGCCATCTTCACTTTCGACGAAAGCCAATCATCGAACAGGCGCTCCGAACCTGGTCCGCTGAGGCCTTGGCGCGGGAGGCAAATCGCCTGCAGGCTGCAATTCTACAAACCCGCAAGCGTGCAACCCTGGAAGACAGCATCGCTCTCCAAACGCTGCTTTCAACGACATTACAGTCGGCACGTCGATAACTACTTAGCGACGCTCCAAAAGTCTGCAGATTTCTTCTAATTGTTCCAATGACTTATAGGAAATTCGAATTTGTCCTCCGCTCGCTTTGTGATTGATCATCACATCGAGGCCGAGTGCATCCGACAATGTCCGCTCTAATGCGAGCGTGTCCGAATCCTTCTGATCCTTCTGGTGCCCTGGAGCCCTTGGCTCGGATTGAGCCTTAATATCGTTCTGAGCCAGTCGTTCAGCGTCGCGCACTGACATGCCCTTTGCGACGATCGTGCGGGCGAGGGCGGTCGGGTCAGAGGTCGGCACCAACGCTCGGGCGTGGCCGGCCGAGAGGCTGCCCGCAGCCAACAGATCGCGAACCGGCTCCGGTAACTTCAGGAGACGCAGCGAGTTCGCAACATGACTACGGCTCTTGCCGATAATTTCGCCGAGATCATTCTGCGTATAACCATATTCAGCCATCAGCTGATCATAGCCTAGCGCCTCTTCCAGCGGATTGAGGTCGGAGCGCTGCACGTTCTCAACAATCGCGATCTCGAGCGCGGTTTTATCATCGACGTCGCGCACGATCACGGGGATTTCGACGAGACCGGCCAGTTGCGCCGCCCGCCACCGTCTTTCGCCAGCGATGATCTCGAACTGATTGCTTGCAAGCGTGCGAACTACGACCGGCTGGACAATGCCGTGTTGGCGGATAGAACTCGCGAGTTCATGCAGTTGGCCATCATCAAAGAAACGCCGAGGGTTGCGCGGGTTCCGGCTGACGAATTCGATCGGAACCATACGATCGGCGTTGACTCCCGGCTTTGCAGTATCAACCGGAATCGGCTGGTCCATCTCGCCAATCAATGCAGCTAAGCCGCGACCAAGTCTTCTCTTCGAGACATCATCGTTCATGAATAACTCGCCATTCTTTCTTCAAATCACGCGGCGAGACGTTGGCGCTCGCGCTGGATAACCTCAGATGCCAACTGGAGATACGCCTGGCTCCCCGCACATTTCAGATCATACAGAATTGCCGGCTTTCCATAGGACGGCGCTTCCGAAACGCGTACATTTCGCGGAATCAACGTATGGTAGACTTTTTCTCCGAGATGGGTGCGCACATCGTTAACAACCTGTTGCGCCAGATTGTTGCGAGAATCGAACATTGTCAGCACGATGCCTTGGATATCGAGGTTGGGGTTAACGGTACGTCGAACCTGATCAACAGTCTCCAGGAGCTGACTAAGACCCTCGAGGGCGAAAAACTCGCATTGCAGCGGCACAAGCACTGAATGCGCCGCAGCCATCGCATTCATCGTCAGCAGATTGAAGGAGGGTGGGCAATCGACAAGAATATAGGAGAAGCGGAAAGCATCCTCTTTGGCGAGAGCCTTCTTCAGCTTGAAGACGCGATCATTTTGGCTCGCGATTTCCATTTCGACACCGAGCAGATCCATTGTCGAAGGCACTATATAGAGGTTGGGTACTGCAGTCTCCTGCGCCACCTCCTCCACAGAGCAATCGCCCAAAAGCAAGTCATAGGAAGATAGCCGGCGATGCTTCCGGTCAATACCGAGGCCGGTGCTGGCGTTGCCTTGTGGATCGAGGTCAACAATCAAAACCCGCTCGCCGATCGCAGCCAGGGCAGTAGCCAGGTTGATAGCGGTCGTGGTCTTACCAACGCCGCCTTTCTGATTTGCAATGGTGATTATACGATTTCGTTCGCCAGCCATAGCCAAAGCCCGATCTGTTAAGCCAAGCGTCGAATGTTGAAGATCTCCAGAACCACGGAATCCACTTCGACAGCGCTCTTATGTTCTAACAGATCGAATCGCCACTCACCACGCGCTTTCTCGATCTCGGTGCGGTAATCCCGTCCTTTATGGAAATAAGCACGAAGATTCACATTCTTCTGCGACCATGGCTCGACATAGGTCAGGAGCTTTGTGAGGTCTGCAAGAGCCCGAGCAGAGACAAAATCGCAGTTTTCGATAATCGGCGGAGCGTCTTCGATTCGCTCAATGTGTATGGACCCTCGAGCATCGGTCTCGCGAAGTGCTGTGCGGAGAAACGCAGCCTTCTTGCGGTTGCTCTCAACCAAATGGACCCATCCACCACCAAGTTCGGCGAGCATAATAGCCGTTACAACGCCGGGGAAGCCGCCGCCGCTACCGAGGTCAACCCAGCTGAAAGGCGACGATTGGATCTGAAAGACTTGTGCGGAGTCCGCAATATGTCGGTTCCACGCGTCATTTAGCGTGGACGGCGCAGTGAGATTGATAGCCTTTGCCCACTTTTGGAAAAGGCCCACGAAATGTTCAAGGCGCTCCTGTGTTTCACGTGAAACACGCCGACCGTTTAGGTGCATGATAGGACTCTCGTAAATTGCAATAGGCGCTTCAGCCTGATGCCGCGGCGCTAAAGACACCACGTCTCAAGTGAACGAGCAACAAGCAGATGGCGGCTGGCGTCATGCCGTCGATCTTAGCGGCCTGCGCGACGTTGTATGGGCGCGTATTGTGCAACTTAGACTTTAACTCGTTGGATAGACCGGCGAGGACACTGAAGTCAAAGTCGTCCGGTATCGTCAGGTCCTCATCACGCTTCACGTGCGCGATATCAGCTGATTGCCGCTGCATGTAGACTGCATAGCCCGCCTCTATCTCCAGGGCATCAGCCACCCGACTGTCAATACGCGACAGCTCGGGCCAAATCTGCCGAAGATCCTGCAAGCTAAAATCGGGATACGACAGAAGATCGTAAGCTGAGCGGCGCTGGCCATCCTGATTCAACTTCAGTCCAAAGCGGCCGGCCTCGTTTGGGGTCACTGACAGTGCCTTAAGGTGCGAGCGGCCCCGCTCCAACGCGTCACTATAGGCTTGAAAGCGATCACGGCGGCGGGATGAAGCACTCCCGATCTGAATAGCCAACGGCGTGAGGCGTACATCTGCGTTGTCTGCCCGCAGCGACAAACGATACTCGGCACGGGACGTAAACATCCGATATGGCTCAGCAACACCGCGAGATGTTAGGTCATCGACCATCACCCCGATGTACGAATCAGTGCGACTAAAGAGAACCTCGCTCTGGCCGCCAGCCAGGCGGGCGGCATTGATACCGGCGACGAGACCCTGAGCTGCCGCTTCCTCATAGCCCGTTGTACCGTTGATTTGCCCAGCCAGAAACAATCCAGGCATCTTCTTAACTTCCAGCGACGGCTTCAGTTCGCGAGGATCTACATGATCGTATTCGATCGCGTAACCCGGCTGCAGAATCTGAACGCGCTCAAGACCGGGAATCGTTCGAATGAATGTGTCCTGGATCTCGGCAGGCAGTGAGGTCGAGATTCCATTGGGATAGACCGTCCTGTCGTCGAGACCCTCAGGCTCAAGAAAAACCTGATGTCCGTCGCGTTCGCCGAACTTCACCAGCTTGTCCTCGATTGACGGACAGTAACGCGGGCCGACTCCCTCAATCTGACCCGAGTACATTGCGGATCGCGTGAGATTCTCAACGATGATCCGATGTGTTGCCTCGGTGGTACGTGTGACGCCACATTCGATCTGCGGGTTCACGATCTGATCTGTCATGAACGAGAACGGGACGGGCTCGTCATCAGCACCCTGTCGGCCAACACTCTGCCAATCGATGGTAGTGCCATCCAGGCGCGCCGGGGTACCGGTCTTGAGGCGTCCAAGCCCCAGACCTAGGCTCAGAAGCGTATGAGAGAGGCCAAGCGACGGCTCCTCACCAACGCGACCAGCCGGTATCTTCTTTTCGCCGATGTGAATAAGACCGCGTAGGAAAGTTCCGGTGGTTAACACCACAGAGCCGCAGGAAAGAATCCGGCTATCTTTCATGACAACCGCTGCAACACGATTTTCTATTATCGTCAGATCGAACGCATCACCTTCGACGACGGTAAGATTTTCGACGCTTTCGATTTCCGCGAGCATCGCTTCTCGATACAGCCTGCGATCGGCTTGGGTGCGCGGGCCGCGAACCGCTGGCCCCTTCTTCCGGTTCAACATACGAAATTGAATGCCGGCGGCGTCAGCCACCCGTCCCATCAGTCCATCCATGGCGTCGATCTCTCGAACCAGGTGACCTTTACCAAGTCCTCCAATCGCCGGATTGCATGACATGATACCGATCGTCTCCCGGCGATGCGTGACCAGCGCCGTCTTGGCACCAAGACGCGCAGCGGCCGCAGCGGCTTCGCATCCGGCATGTCCGCCGCCGATGACGATGACATCGAACCGTGAGGTGTTCATTCTTCGAGCTCCTGAGATTGTCCGGTGATGATCGAAGTGTTGCAACGAGTCAAGGCGTTTCACGTGAAACCGCTCTGCGGCGGCACCGATTCGGATGTTTCACGTGAATCATTTTCCGATGCAGAACTCTCCGAAGATCACGTCGAGCAAGTTCTCCACGTCGACACGTCCTGTCACACGCCCCAGTGCATCACCGGCCGCTCTTAGGTCTTCGGCGCGCAGATCCAACCCTCGCGTGGGGTTTAGTAGCGAAGTCTCCAAAGCCGAGAGCGATTTCGCCAACGAATCCTTGTGACGCGTCCGGCTCGGGATAGCCATCGACTGTGGATGCACTTTGGCTCTAAGGCGCTCGACAATCAGCTCGCGCAGTCTTCCCAGGCCGGTTCCGTCCGTCGCCGAGATGACGAGATCATAGTCATTCATACTCTTACGGGGCAAGTCGCTTTTGGCGCCGACCAGCAACGCACCCTCAGGGTACGTGTCCGTTGCGGAATCTAACGACATATCCTCGACAAAGATCAAGAGGTCGGCTTCGGAGATCGCCTTCTCGGCCCGTCGGATACCCTCGCGTTCAACTCTCTCCGCTGCGTCACGAAGGCCTGCCGTGTCGTAGAGTTTGACCAGGTAGCCGTCCATGTTCAGATCAACGTGCAGCACGTCCCTTGTTGTCCCGGCGATATCGGTGACAATCGCAACGTCGCGCTTAGCCAAGGCGTTCATCAGGCTGGACTTACCGGCGTTCGGTCTGCCGGCGATAACAACCTTGAAACCGTCACGGATAATCTCACCAGCCTCGAGCTGTAGAAGATGCTCGCGCATCTCCGTGACGAGGTTCGCCACGCCGGCCCATACTTGATCCGATACGGAACCCGGCACGTCCTCCTCGTCTGGAAAATCAAGCTCTGCTTCGATTAGGGCGCGGGCGCGCGTCAGCCGATCCGCCCATCCGTAGTAAACCGATGAAAGGCCGCCGGAGCTCTGCTCGACAGCTAGCCGCCGCTGCATCTCCGTTTCGGCTGCAATCAAATCTGCCAGACCCTCGACTTCGATTAGATCCAGCTTGCCATTTTCGAAGGCGCGTCGCGAAAATTCTCCCGGCGCCGCTGGTCTTAAATTCTCGAATTCCGCAAGTTCCCGATGTAAAGCATCAACCACGGCGCGGCCGCCGTGGAGGTGTATCTCTGCGACGCTTTCGCCCGTGAATGAATGCGGCGCCGGGAAATATAGAACGAGCCCGGTGTCAATCACCAGACCATTACGAGTCCGAATCGACCTCAGTGCTGCTTGTCTAGCCGGGGGTGGCGCGCCAATCAGTGAGGCCAGAACTTTAGGGACATCAGCGCCGCTGATTCGAACCACCGCGAGACCGGCAGGGACGGCACCGCTCGACAGCGCGAATATTGTGTCCATGTTGGGCAGCATTTTCCTTCTCCAGTGCAAGGCTGAAGATAACAGCTGTATAAAAAGAAAAAACCGGCCACGCTGTGACCGGCTTACCTTGGTGAAACCGGCTAAGGATTAGGTGTTCATAGAGTCGAAGAAGTCTGGATTATTCTTCGTTTGCTTCAGCTTGTCGATCAAGAATTCGATTGCGTCGGTCGTGCCCATCGGCGCAAGGATACGCCGCAGCACGAAGATCTTCTGCAGGTCCTGGCGCGGTACCAACAAGTCTTCCTTACGTGTTCCGGACTTCAGGATGTCCATCGCCGGGAAGATACGCTTGTCGGCAACCTTGCGGTCGAGGACGATTTCCGAGTTACCGGTGCCCTTGAATTCTTCGAAGATAACTTCGTCCATGCGGCTACCGGTATCGATGAGAGCTGTGGCGATGATCGTGAGCGATCCGCCCTCTTCAATATTGCGGGCCGCGCCGAAGAAACGCTTGGGGCGCTGCAGGGCGTTAGCATCGACACCACCGGTAAGGACCTTACCGGAAGAGGGTACGACAGTGTTATAGGCGCGACCGAGGCGGGTGATCGAATCAAGCAGGATGACAACGTCGCGGCCATGCTCAACGAGGCGCTTGGCCTTTTCGATGACCATCTCCGCCACCTGAACGTGGCGCACGGCCGGTTCGTCGAAGGTTGACGAAATGACTTCCCCGCGAACGGAGCGTTGCATGTCCGTCACTTCCTCGGGACGCTCGTCGATGAGGAGAACGATGAGATAGCACTCGGGATGATTCGCCGTAATTGAATGAGCGATATTCTGGAGAAGAACGGTCTTACCGGTGCGCGGCGGCGCGACGATCAGTCCACGTTGCCCCTTGCCCAGCGGCGCAACAAGGTCAATGACGCGCGGCGAAAGATCCTTGGAGGTCGGAACCTCCAGCTCCATCCTGAAACGTTCATTGGGGTAGAGCGGTGTCAGGTTATCGAAATGCACCTTGTGACGAATCTTTTCGGGATCGTCGAAATTGATTGTGTTGACCTTCAACAGTGCGAAGTAGCGCTCGCCTTCCTTCGGTCCACGGATCGGGCCTTCAACGGTATCGCCAGTCTTTAGCGAGAAGCGGCGAATTTGGGAGGGCGAGATATAGATATCGTCGGGACCCGGAAGATAATTGGCGTTGGCGGACCGCAGGAAGCCGAAACCATCCTGGAGAACCTCAACAACACCTTCGCCGATAATCTCCACATCCTGGCTGGCAAGCACCTTCAGGATCGCAAACATCAGTTCCTGCTTGCGCATGGTGCTTGCATTTTCGACCTCGAGCGATTCGGCAAACGCCAGCAGATCCGTCGGGGACTTACTCTTAAGTTCTTGAAGCTTCATTTCAGCCATGAAGTGACCATTACTCTTAAATTCTGGGGGGAAGGCGATGTCGAGGCTGTAACCGGTCCTGCGAAGAGATCGCAGACGATCAAACTTTACATACATGCCACAAGGATGAGGTGGAGGGAAAATAGCGAGTAAGGTTCACCGCCGCAAGGGGGCTGCTTAAAATCAAGCAAATTTAAACCGACAACGACTCTTTAGAACGGTTTGACGACGACGAGGATAACAATCCCGATCATCAATAGGGTCGGCGCCTCGTTCATGAAACGCCAATAGCGTGCAGACCGGCGGTTTTCATCACGCTCAAACGCCTTGACGGCGCGTGAGAAGAAGACGTGCACGGCTGTCAGAAGTACGACGAGACCGATCTTTGCATGCAACCATCCTCCCTGGAAGCCGTAGACCGACCAGGCAAGATAGAGGCCAAGAATCCACGTCAGCATCATTGCCGGGTTCATGATCACCTTCAGAAGACGGCGCTCCATGACCTTGAAGGTTTCCGACTGCGTTGAACCCGGCTCGGCATCGGTATGATAGATGAAGAGGCGCGGCATGTAGAAGAGGCCGGCCATCCACGAAATCACCGCTATGATATGAAGCGCCTTGATCCAAAGGTAGAGATCATCCGGATTCCAGAGAAATAACCCCACAGCCAGAAGTGCAAAGAATAGGATCGCGAAATGCGCCCGGCGACGTGCGTAGGCGCCAGGTTTCTCATCGGTCTGCTTCTCCATGCGCTATCGCCTCCAACCGCGGACATGGTCCACGAGCAGCTGGACATTTTGAGGGTTCGCCTGGGGGGTAATCCCATGACCGAGATTGAAGATCAGCGGGCCGTTACCGAGCTTGTCGAGGATATCGTTGATACCATCCGTCAGAGCTCGGCCACCGGCCACCACGCGCATCGGATCGAGGTTACCCTGAACCGCACCGTCTTTCTGCAGCTCTACAGCGAAATTCAGTGGCACCGACCAGTCGAGACCGATCGCATCCGCCTTCGTCTGCTGACGATAGCTCTTCAGCAGGAAGCCGGCGCCCTTTGCAAAGGCGATTATCCGGGCATTCGGCCGTCGTGCCTTTATGGAGGCGATCATCCGCGCGACCGGCTTCACCGCGAATGCCTCGAATTCCCGCTCACCGAGAACACCGGCCCAGGAATCGAAAATCTGCACAGCGTCGGCCCCGGCATCGATCTGCGCGACGAGATAGTCGGCTGACACTTCCGCCAAAACAGCAAGCAGGTGTTCGAAAGCTTTCGGATGTTTGTAGGCGAAGAGCCGGGCAGGGGCCTGATCGGGCGTTCCGTGACCGGCTATCATATAAGTCGCCACCGTCCACGGAGCGCCACAGAAGCCGAGCAAAGTCGTCTCGGCAGGCAGCTCATTTCGAAGACGCTCAACTGTTTCGAGAACCGGTTTGAGGTAGTCGACGACGTGGTCGAACTCCAGTCGGCCGATTCCGGTTTCATCGATCGGATCCATCTCCGGTCCATGCCCTTCCGTGAAGCGAACGTTACGTTTCATCGCATCCGGAATCACGAGAATATCGGAAAAGAGGATGGCTGCATCAAAACCATAGCGACGAATGGGTTGGAGCGTTACCTCAACGGCATGGTCAGGCGTATAGCAAAGGTCCAGGAAACTTCCTGCCTTCGCGCGCGTTTCTTTATACTCGGGAAGGTATCGTCCGGCCTGCCTCATCAGCCAGATTGGAGGGGGGCTGAGTGTCTCGCCGTCCAAGACCCTCATGATTTTCCGGCGGCTGTCTCCCACGCTTCTCTTCCCTATAAAAAATCAAAGATAATTTAAAAGGTTTCTATTTCTTAGAGTCTGTTTCTATCAAGGATTAAAATCGATCCACTACCGGAGCGTTTTGTCGCGCTGCCGCCGCGCCAAAGGGAGGAAACTGAGAACCGCTATACGCAAATCGTGGATAGGCGGAAATATGAGAATAGTTACAATCGGATAGTGAACTGCAAGTTCGGGCGGAACTGTGGAAAAGGTATCGACTTTCGTGGAACGGCCACCAACTATCCACAGAACCAACAAGCGACTTTTTTGAGCTTCCGCGAAATTCGATTTGTGGAAAAGGTGGCATGTTTTCCCTTGCCTTATCCCCGCCGCGTCTCTTAGCTCTCGGCTGTCCAGTCTTTTCAACAGGTGGCCAATAATAACGTGGAGAACCGCCCAAACTTCTTCCATCTGCATCTGATTTCTGACTCGACCGGCGAAACACTGATTTCTGC
Source organism: Rhizobium sp. BK181 (assembly GCF_014193305.1). Taxonomy (NCBI): domain Bacteria; kingdom Pseudomonadati; phylum Pseudomonadota; class Alphaproteobacteria; order Hyphomicrobiales; family Rhizobiaceae; genus Rhizobium; species Rhizobium sp. BK181. The sequence goes on along the minus strand of NZ_JACHZA010000003.1, from coordinate 58,658 downwards.
CGGCCGCGCGGCTTCGGCACAATTCAAAGCCGCACAGCCGATCGAGCACGTTTACCCGTTGGTCCGCAATCGCAAGCAGCTTCTGCAGGTGCTGCAGTCGATCGATAGTCAGCCCGGGATCGTTCTCTATACGATTGTCGACCGTGAGCTGGCAGCCTTCATCGATCAACGCTGCACGGAGATGGGTGTTGCGTCCGTCAACGTACTTGAACCCGTCATGAATGCCTTCCAGATCTATCTTGGTGCACCGTCGCGCCGTCGTGTCGGTGCGCAACACGTAATGAATGCTGGCTACTTTGCACGCATCGAAGCGCTTAACTTTACGATGGATCACGATGACGGACAGATGCCCGACGACTACAATGACTCCGATGTTGTCATCATTGGCATCAGCCGGACGTCGAAAACTCCGACGAGCATCTACCTCGCCAATCGCGGCATCAAGACGGCGAACATACCGATTGTCCACGGCGTGCCGCTTCCGGACGGACTACTGACCGCGACCAAACCTCTGATTGTCTGCCTGATTGCTACGACCGATCGGATATCGCAGGTTCGCGAGAACCGTATTTTGGGAGCAACTCCTGGCTTTGACCGCGGGCAATACACCGACCGGGCTGCCATCTCGGAGGAACTGAAATACGCGCGGTCGCTCTGTGCCCGGCACAACTGGCCCCTTATCGACGTGACGCGCCGCTCCATCGAAGAGACTGCAGCAGCGATTGTTGCGCTCCGTCCGAAGCTCCGTTAAGCGCTGTCACATCAGACCTGTTCGAGGCTCCATGGTACCCAAGCTTATTCTCGCATCCTCCAGCCCGTTCCGCCGCATGCTGATGCAAAATGCCGGGCTCGCCTTCGACGCACATGCAGCCCAGATTGACGAGCGCGCGGTCGAAGCGCCTCTCGAACGAGAAGGCGCTACGCCAGATACTGTGGCGCTCGTCCTCGCCAAGGCGAAGGCGAAGGAAGTCAGCAACCGGTTTCCGGCGTGCTTCGTCATCGGCTCCGATCAGACGATGTCGCTTGGGCCGCAGACTTTCCACAAGCCAAAGGACATGGCGGATGCGGCGGCCCACCTTCGCGTGCTCTCGGGCAAGACACATCGCCTGAACAGCGCGATCGCGATTGCCTACGGCGGCAACATCGTCTGGGAGCATGTCTCGCACGCGGACCTAACGATGCGACCGCTGACCACCGATTTCATCGCGCGGCATTTGAACCGGGTGGGGGAGAGGGCACTCGGCAGCGTCGGTGCCTATCAACTCGAGGGAGAGGGGCTTCAATTGTTTTCGAAAATCGATGGAGACTATTTTACAATCTTGGGGTTACCGATGTTGCCGCTGTTGGAGAAGCTTAGAGAATTGGGTGCCATCGATGCATGATTCACGTGAAACATTCGAGCCAAAGGCCTTCGTCACGGGCTTTCCCGTCAAGCATTCCAGGTCGCCTCTCATCCATGGCTACTGGCTGAAGACCCTTGGATTGCCTGGTTCATACTGCGCCCACGAGGTTGCGCCTGACGATTTTGCAGCCTTTGTAGATTCTCTGAAGAACGGCGAATCCGGCTTCGTAGGCGGCAATGCCACCATCCCGCACAAGGAAATGGCGTTCAAACTTGCCGACGATCCCGATGAACTTTCCGAAGAATTGGGCGCATCCAATACGCTTTGGATGGACAACGGCCGGCTAAAGGCGACGAACACGGATGGACGCGGCTTTACGGCCAATCTGGATGAGCGGCATTCCGGTTGGGATGTAGCCGAGAAGGCAGTGGTCCTCGGCGCGGGAGGAGCAAGCCGAGCCATCATCCAGGCCCTGCGCGATCGAGGCGTCAAGGAAATTCATCTAGTCAACAGAACGGTCGAGCGCGCCAAGGAATTAGCGGATCGGTTTGGACCCAAGATACATGCTCATTCGATGGCTGCGCTACCTGAAGTCATGAGCGGCGCGGGTCTTTTCGTCAACACGACGTCACTGGGTATGGATGGCGAAGGGGCGCCTCGGATCGATTTTTCGCCGCTACTCTCCGACGCCGTTGTAACGGATATCGTCTACGTGCCCCTGATGACACCCTTCCTGGTGCAGGCGCAACAGCAAGGCTTCGCTGTTGTCGACGGGCTCGGCATGCTGCTGCACCAAGCCGTGCCCGGATTTGAGAAATGGTTCGGGCATCGCCCGGCGGTCGACGAGAATCTGCGTGCGATCATCATTGAGGATATGGACAGGCATTGATGTTGCGGATTGGACTGACCGGCTCGATTGGAATGGGCAAATCAACCATGGCAAAGCTCTTCGCTGAAGCAGGAGTGCCCGTGAATGATTCCGATGCGGTCGTCCATGACCTCTACGCCGGCGAGGCAGCGCCGCTTGTAGATGCGGCCTTTCCCGGCACGATGAAGGACGGTGCCGTCGATCGGCAAGAGCTCGGTCGTCAGTTGGCCGGAAGCCCGGACGACTTCAGACGCCTCGAAGCCATCGTCCATCCGCTTGTGAGAAAGCGCGAGTTAGAATTCATCGAACGTGAGCGGCAACGCGGCTCGCCAATGGTGTTGATCGATATCCCGCTGTTGTTCGAAACAGGAGCTGAGAACAGGGTCGATGTCATCGTGGTCGTCAGCTGTGATCCACAGATACAGCGCGACCGCGTACTTGCGCGGCCGGGAATGACAGTGGAAAAATTCAATATGATTCTTGCGCGCCAGACGCCGGATGCGGAAAAGCGAGCAAGAGCCGATTATGTGATCGATACCGGGCATAGCATCGAAACGGCCAGAACACGGGTCGCCGAGATTATCTCGGACCTGAAGCGGCGGCTCGCCAGCGGGGACTTCCTGAATGCGTGAAATCATCTTCGATACGGAAACCACGGGCCTCGATAACCGTGTGGACCGCATTATCGAGATCGGCGGCATCGAGCTTTTCAATCATTTTCCGACCGGCAATACGATCCATATTTACATCAATCCGGGCGATCAGAAAGTACACCCGGACGCGCTTGCCGTTCACGGCATCACCGATGAGTTCCTCAAGGACAAGCCCTCGTTCGCAGATGTTGCGCAGCAAATTATCGATTTCTTTGGCGACGCGAAATGGATCGCGCATAATGCCACGTTCGATATGGGCTTTATAAACGCTGAGCTCGCAAGGCTCGATTTGCCGCCGATTCTGCCTGACCGCGTGCTCGACACACTGTCGATGGCGCGCCGCAAGCATCCGATGGGACCCAACTCGCTCGATGCGCTTTGCCGCCGCTATGGCATCGACAATGCACATCGAACGAAGCACGGCGCGCTTCTCGACTCCGAACTGCTGGCCGATGTCTACATCGAGATGATCGGTGGCCGTCAGGCCGCCCTTGGCCTCGGAACCGCCGCGAGCAATTCGGCAGGCCAGGAAATCGTGGTCGAGGAAATCATCGTCGGGACGCTCGAACGGCCGCGGCCCCTTGCGCCGCGTCTCAGCGAAGCCGAGCAGCAAGCCCATGAGGGGCTCATTGCCAAACTCGGCGCCAAGGGTGTCTGGGGAAAATACGATCTCGCAAACTAAAAATGCCCGGGGCGGCCCGGGCATTCGATTTTGTTCCAGCGTGCTATGCGCGAACTTTTAGTTCGTGGTTGCCTGGACCTTGGCACGGGCCTGCTCTTCGGCAACCCGCTGCGCAAACATCTGAGAGAAATCAATCGGATCGATCATCAGCGGCGGGAAGCCACCATTACGCGTGACGTCGGCAATGATCTGACGTGCGAACGGGAAGAGCATGCGGGGGCACTCGATGAAGAGGACCGGTAGCATGTGTTCCTGCGGGAAACCGGCAATCCGGAAGACGCCGCCATAGACGAGCTCAGTGTGGAACACCGTCTTGTCGCCATCCTTGGCTTCGGCGTTCAGAGACAGAACGACGTCGAAATCCGTATCGGAGAGCGGATTAGCGTTGACGTTGACATTAATGTTGATGGCCGGAGCCTTGTCACGCGCCTGCAGCGAACGCGGAGCACCCGGATTTTCGAAGGAGAGATCCTTGGTGTACTGGGCAAGGATGGTAAGGCTCGGGCTCGTTGCACCGTTATTGCTGTTTTCGTCGGCCATTGGCTTTTCCTCGAGGGCATTGGATGGTGCCGCTCTATCATTTCGGGCATGGCCTTACAACCCTGAGCCAGCTTGCCGCCTCGACCATCTCCTACTTGCCCAGATGCTTTCCCGACCAGGGAGAGTTGCCGTCCGGCTCGCGCCGAAAGTCATCGTCGTCCAGGTCCACGATCTTCGAGTCCTTGGAGCGGCCAGAGGAGCTGAAGCCGCCCGTTGGGCCTACGACGACGAAACGGCGGCTGACATACCGCCAGGCGAGATCGCGCACAGCTGGAATGAAGATCAGCAACGCCACGATGTCGGTGATGAAGCCAGGGACCATCAGCAACAATGCCGCAATCACGAACATCGCCGGACGAAGCAGCTCTCGCCCCGGCACCATGCCGTTTCGCCCTTCCGCGGACATGCGGCGCAGGATTCCGACGCCCTGACGCCTGAGCAGGGCCATGCCGACCATGAAGCTTAGAATGACCAGCGCCAGCGTCGGCCAAAGTCCGATCACCCGTCCGACAAGCACGAAACCGGCAATCTCAGCGAGCGGCAGCAGCAGCAGAAAACCAGGCAGGATCTTCAAGGGCATCGTCTAATTCCGGCCTAAGCCGGACTCCGTTGGAGGGTCGCGTTGCAGACCCCATTTGAATCATCTGTATAGGCGGACTATATGGGAGTACAAATCAGGGATGTTAACAGCGGCTGCGGCGGGATATGGGTTCAAACGACTTCATCACATTGTTTTTTCTCGTGGCGGCGGTGCTGATTTTTCTGCAACTGCGCAGCGTTCTCGGTCGCCGTACGGGAAATGAGAAGCCCCCGCGCGATCTTTACACGCCGCGCGACGCCGTTGCGCCTGACTCGCCGGATGCTGGAAAGGTAGTAACACTGCCGCGTCGCGATGCGTCGGCCGAAGAAGACGATCGTTTTGCCGCAATCGACGCCTTTGCTCCAGCCGGCACGTCGCTGAACGAATCGCTCCGGGAAATCAACAAGGCTGATGCTTCGTTCAATCCGAAGGAATTCGTGAACGGCGCCCGAATGGCCTATGAAATGATTGTGATGGCGTTTGCGGATGGCGATCGCAAGGCTCTGAAGAACCTCCTATCGCGCGAGGTTTATGACGGCTTCGATGCCGCCATTTCAGACCGTGAATCCAGGGGTGAGAAGGTGAAGTCGACCTTCGTCGGTATCGATAAGGCCGAGATCACCAGCGCCGAAATCAAAGGCACGGAGGTGCAGATTACGCTTCGCCTCGTCAGCCAGTTGATCTCAGCCACCTATGACAACACTGACAAGCTCATTGATGGCGATGCGGAGAATGTCGCGGAGGTCAACGATCTCTGGACTTTCGCACGCGACACCCGTTCGCGGGATCCCAACTGGAAACTCGTGGCCACCGAATCGGAAGCATGAGTGAGGAAACCCCGGGCTTTGCCCTGCAAGCAATAAGCTTCGATGATCTGGAAGGCTGGAAGGATGATGATCCCTCCAGCCTTTTTGAAGCAATGGAGGCATGTCGCCGGCAGATCAGCGAGGTTAAGGCATACCGGACGGGCTCGCTCGGGTTGACGGCACAGGATCTTTTGCCGCTGCTCGAAGCGGCGCGGAGTGCGAGGATTTCATCGGCTGCCGATGCCCGGGCTTTCCTCCAATCCCACTGTCGACCCTTCCGAATTTGCCGAATGGATGGCAGTCCGGGTTTCGTGACTGCCTTCTATGAGCCTGAGGTTTTGGTTTCGGCGGTACCGGACGAAGACTATCGCTTTCCCTTCTATCGGCGCCCCGACGACCTGATCGATCTTGATGAGGGTAATCGTCCGGCCACTTTACCTGGTGGCTATGCGTTCGGCAGGCTGACAGATGGCGCAATTGACGCCTATCCGGATCGTCGTGAGATTGACGAGGGTTTCCTGGCTGGCCGAGGATTGGAGATTGCCTGGGCAAAGTCGAAGGTCGACGTCTTCTTTGTTCATGTGCAAGGTGCAGCACGCCTGCGATATCCGGACGGCGCCATTGGCCGGATTACCTATGCAGCGAAGGCCGGACATCCGTTCTCGGCGATTGGCAAGTTGTTGATCGAGCGCGGAGAAATCGAACGCTCGAAAATTTCGATGCAGGCCATTCGGCGATGGCTGGCTTCACACCCCGGTCAGGTTGATGAAATTCTCTGGCATAATCGTTCCTATATTTTCTTCCGGGAAGTTCCGTCGGCGGATTTGAACGCCGGCCCCATTGCGGCGGCAAAAGTGCCGTTGATTGCCGGTCGTTCGCTGGCCATTGACCGGCTCATTCACACATTTGGCTTTCCATTCTTTATTCGCTCCGAAAACCTGGTCCACCTGGACGGGGGACGACCGTTCGCGCGGCTGATGCTGGCGCTCGATACCGGGTCGGCTATCGTCGGCCCGGCGCGAGGTGATATCTTTACCGGATCCGGGGACCAAGCGGGGGACCTTGCAGGAACAGTGCGTCACGATGCCGACTTCTTTATCCTGCTTCCGAACGCTGCAGCGGAGAGGTTCGCCTGATGGCACGCGACCGAAAGCTCAGTACGGATGAAAGGATACTCTGGGGCAAGGTGGCACGTAGTACGCGGCCTATGGCCGGCAGGCAGGACGACTTGACCGAGCTCGACGCTTTTCTGACAGAGGCGGAGGCTGAAAGCGGGAGGGCAGCGAGCCCGAAATCATCGTCTGAAAGCTTGGTCGCAGCTATGCCGCCGGCTCCGAAATCGCGATCAGGTCTCCATCACCCACTCGAAAGACCGGTCAAACGTAAGATCGCCAAGGGGCGGCTGCCGCTCGAAGCCCGTATCGATCTACATGGGCTGGTTCAAAGCGAAGCCCACATCTTGCTTCTCGAATTTCTCATAAGGGCCCACGAGCGGGGGATGAGACATGTTCTCGTCATTACCGGCAAGGGCAGTTCGCTTGGCAGCGAAGGCGCACTGAAGCGTGCTGTCCCGATGTGGTTTTCGAAGCCCGAGTTTCGCTATTTCATCTCATCCTATGAAACGGCAGCCCAACATCACGGGGGTGAGGGCGCGCTCTATATCAGGCTGTCACGCCGCCATGGAGAAAGGTTGTGACGCCGTTCGGCGAGGCGATCCGCAAGCTGCGCGAGCGCAAAGGTGTCTCGCAGAAGCAGATGGCAGCTGCCCTCAATGTCTCTCCGGCCTATCTCTCTGCACTCGAGCATGGGAAGCGCGGCTTGCCCAGCTTCGATCTGCTCCAGCGGATCGCTGGTTACTTCAACATCATCTGGGATGAAGCAGAGGAACTTTTCCTTTTGGCGCGTTCTTCCGACCCCCGCGTGGTGGTGGATACCTCCGGTTTGTCGGCCGAACATACCGCATTTGCGAACCTTCTGGCCGGCCGTATTCGCGATCTCGACCAAACGACGCTTGGCGAACTGACAAGCATTCTCGAAAACGGCGGAAAAGCGGACGGAAAACGGTCATAATCCCCTGATTTATGGCCAGTTTGAGCCCGCTGGCATTGGGAACTTCGATCAAAAACCCTATATTCTGGCATGTAAAAGGCAGGTGATTCGCAAGTCTCTTCTCTGCCCCGACAACAGGGAAATTCTCGAAAAGTATGACCGATATACCCACGACGGAAAACGGCGTTAGCACCGAATATGGCGCAGACTCGATCAAGGTTCTGAAGGGCCTTGATGCGGTGCGCAAGCGCCCGGGTATGTATATCGGTGATACCGATGACGGCTCCGGCCTTCATCACATGGTTTATGAGGTCGTCGACAACGCGATCGACGAAGCTCTCGCCGGCCACGCCGATATCGTGACCGTGACGCTCAATCCCGACGGGTCGGTCACCGTCACCGACAACGGTCGCGGTATCCCGACGGACATTCATAGCGGCGAAGGCGTGTCGGCCGCTGAGGTCATCATGACGCAGCTGCACGCCGGCGGTAAGTTCGACCAGAATTCCTACAAGGTCTCCGGCGGTCTGCACGGCGTCGGCGTTTCCGTCGTCAACGCGCTTTCCGTCTGGCTGAGGCTGAAGATCCGCCGTCAGGGCAAGATCCATGAAATGAGCTTCACGCATGGCGTGGCCGACGCACCATTGAAGATGATTGGAGACGCTGGCGATGAAACGGGTACGGAAGTCAGCTTCATGCCGAGTACCGAAACCTTTACGATGACCGAATTCGATTACGGCACGCTGGAGCATCGCCTACGCGAGCTCGCATTCCTGAACTCCGGTGTCCGCATCCTGCTCAGCGATAAGCGCCATTCGGATATCAAGCAGGAAGAGATGATCTACGACGGCGGCCTGGAAGCCTTCGTCTCCTATCTCGACCGCGCCAAGAAGCCGCTTGTCGACAAGCCGGTGGCGATCCGCGGGGAGAAGGACGGAATTACCGTCGAAGTCGCGATGTGGTGGAACGACAGCTACCACGAGAACGTCCTTTGCTTCACCAACAACATCCCGCAGCGCGACGGCGGTACGCACATGGCCGGTTTCCGCGCCGCGCTGACCCGCCAGATTACCTCCTACGCCGACACGTCGGGCATCACGAAGAAGGAAAAGGTGACCCTGACTGGCGACGATTGCCGCGAAGGCCTGACGGCCGTTCTTTCAGTAAAGGTGCCGGATCCGAAGTTTTCGTCGCAAACCAAAGACAAGCTGGTTTCCTCGGAAGTTCGCCCCGTTGTCGAGAACCTCGTCAGCGAAGCGCTGAGCACGTGGCTCGAAGAGCATCCGTCGGAAGCCAAGGTTCTGGTCGGCAAGGTGGTCGAAGCCGCCGCGGCGCGCGAAGCTGCCCGTAAGGCGCGCGAACTCACCCGCCGCAAGGGTGCCCTCGACATTGCCTCTCTGCCCGGCAAGCTTGCTGATTGTTCGGAGCGCGATCCCGCCAAGTCCGAAGTCTTCCTCGTCGAGGGCGACTCGGCAGGTGGTTCGGCCAAGCAGGGGCGTTCGCGCGAAAACCAGGCTATCCTGCCGCTGCGCGGCAAGATCCTCAACGTCGAGCGTGCTCGCTTCGACAAGATGCTGTCCAGCCAGGAAATCGGTACGCTGATTACCGCGCTCGGCACCGGTATCGGCAAGGACGAATTCAACGCGGAAAAACTGCGCTACCACAAGATCATTATCATGACGGACGCTGACGTCGACGGCGCCCACATTCGTACGCTGCTTCTGACGTTCTTCTTCCGTCAGATGCCTGAGCTGATCGAGCGCGGCCACCTCTATATCGCTCAGCCGCCGCTCTATAAGGTCTCGCGGGGCAAATCGATCCAGTACCTGAAGAACGAGAAAGCCCTTGAGGACTATCTTATTGCCCAGGGCCTGGAAGATGCTGCCTTGAAGCTCGGCAGCGGTGAAGTGCGCACAGGGCAGGACGTTGGTGAGGTGATCGGCGACGCATTGCGGCTTCGCGCGCTGCTCGACAACTTGCATTCGCGCTACAATCGCGCTGTCGTCGAACAGGCAGCGATCGCCGGCGCTCTGAATGCCGAAGCGGTCAGCGACCGCGGGAGAGCAGAACAGCTGGCTGGCGAAGTTGCCAGCAGGCTCGATCTGATTGCGGAAGACACCGAGCGGGGTTGGGAAGGGGGCGTGACCAGCGAAGGCGGCCTCAAGCTCGAGCGCATGGTGCGTGGCGTCAAGGAAGTCGTCGTCCTTGACATGGCCTTGATCGGCTCGCAGGACGCAAGGCTTATCGATCAGCTGTCGGCTCGACTGAAGGAAATCTATCAGACACCTCCATCGCTCTCCCGGCGCGACGGCAACATGGAAATTTCCGGCCCCCGAGCACTTCTGGACGCGATTTTCGCAAGCGGTCGCAAGGGGTTGACGATGCAGCGTTACAAGGGTCTCGGCGAAATGAATGCCGAACAGCTCTGGGAAACGACGTTGGATCCGAACGTTCGTTCACTGCTCCAGGTCAAAGTTGCCGACGCTACGGATGCCGATGGCCTCTTCGCTCGCTTGATGGGTGATGAAGTCGAGCCGCGCAGGGAGTTCATCCAGGACAACGCACTCAGCGTCGCAAACCTCGATATCTAAGATATCGAAACCTCAGATTTGTATCCAAAGCCCCGCGCTTCGACGTGGGGCTTTGCTTTATAAATCCTAGTTCGCGATGAACTTGCCGCGGAAGGCGACCTCGGAAAGAGGCTTGCGCTGGCTCGGAACTTCCCGCTCCTGGTTGCGCTCTGAAAGCACGCTCTTGTCGGCAAGGCGACCAACCGCTACGCCTGCCTCGACCCGGTAGCTGTCGGGAATCGAGAACGCCTTGTGGATTTCCTCGTGCTTGATGCCGCCCATGCCGTGGGCATAGAAGCCTGAAAGCCGGGCCTGCAGCGCGAGATAGCCCCAGGCGGTGCCGGCGTCGAACGAGTGCGTGTAGCTCTTCCTTCCTTCGGAAAAGTCGCCGTTGAAACTCCTTGAAACAACGTAGATGAGCGCCGAAGCGTTTTTCGCCCACTCCTGGTTCGACTCGACCAAAAGGTCGACGAACTTGCTCCAGTCCTCCGAGCCATTGAGTGCATAGACAAAACGCCAGGGTTGCTGATTGGCGGACGACGGTGCCCAATGCGCTGCGTCGAGAATTGTCAAAAGAACCGATTCATCAATCACTTCTCCGGTAAAGGCGCGAGGTGACCAGCGGTCGAGGAACAACGGGTCGATCGCATATTGGGATTCACGGCTATTGCTCTTTGTCATTGCGCTTCCGAGTGCGGTTTCTCACATATCCTAGTGGATGTTGAGTTTTTGGCAGAGAAGATACTTGCTGGCATGGGCGCTGGCGATAGTCGACCTTGCATATCAAGCTCCTTCCCGCTTGTCTTAGGCTTCATCAGAGGCGCTTGGCAAGCGATGGTCGCTTGCTGGGAGAGCGCAAGTCTCTCTTGTCACTAGCTGCGCACGCGTCGCAAAGTGATGAAAGGAAACTGATCTTCTTGCGGGTGGGGCCTGGTCAAAGATTGATCGTCGGAAAGGCTGGATCTACGGAAATTTTCTGGAGCTGCGTACCGCTTCGCCAAAAAGCCGTAATGACACCGGTGAATATGTCGTTCATAGGTGATCATAACGTCGCTTTTTCTGAGGAGGAATTTCATGAAGCTTATGCGTGTTGGAGAGACTGGCCATGAGAAGCCCGCCATGCTCGATTCCGATGGCAAGATCCGTGATCTTTCCGCGCATGTCGCGGATATTGGCGGCGAAGCGATCTCGCCCGAAGGCTTGTCGAAGCTTCAGGCTATTGACCCGAAGAGCCTGCCGGAATTGGCACCCGGCCGCATCGGCGCCTGCGTTGCCGGAACCGGAAAGTTCATTTGCATCGGCCTGAATTTCTCCGATCATGCCGCGGAAACTGGCGCAACCGTCCCGCCGGAGCCCGTCATCTTCATGAAGGCAACGTCGGCAATCGTGGGGCCGAACGACAATGTCCTCATTCCGCGCGGCTCCGAGAAGACCGACTGGGAAGTGGAACTCGGCGTCGTCATCGGCAAAACGGCGAAGTATGTCAGCGAAGCCGATGCGCTTGATTACGTCGCCGGCTATTGTGTGTCCCACGACGTCTCCGAGCGGGCCTTCCAGACGGAGCGTGCCGGTCAATGGACGAAGGGTAAGTCGTGCGACACCTTTGGTCCGATCGGCCCCTGGCTCGTCACCAAGGACGAAATCGTGGATCCGCAAAACCTCGGGATGTGGCTGAAGGTCAATGGCGAAACCATGCAAAACGGCTCGTCGAAGACGATGGTTTATGGCGTTGCCTACGTGGTGTCCTATCTCAGCCAGTTCATGTCCCTGCATCCGGGCGATGTCATCTCGACCGGGACGCCTCCTGGCGTCGGGATGGGCATGAAGCCACCGCGGTTCCTTAAGTCCGGTGACGTCGTTGAGCTCGGCATCGAGGGTCTGGGCTCACAGAAGCAGACCTTCGCGGCTGACCGCTGAGACGCCATTCCGAGATCATTAAGCATTCGAGCGCACCATCATGCCGGGATAATTTTCCCGGCATTTCTTTTTGCGGTGCGGATGCCAATGTTGCTGCGCAACAAAAACCTGTTAATCTGCGTTGAGGTGCCAGCACGTCGTTGGAAAGAATCCGATGCCTTTTCAATCGGCGTCGTCTTCCAGATTAGAGAAAGGTGGCGCATCTCATGTTCTATCAGCTTTATGAATTGAACCATGCTGCATTGGCGCCTTATCGTGCTTTCGCCGATATCATGCGCATGGTCTATGCCAATCCGTTCAATCCCATTTCGCAGACGCCCTGGGGCCGCACTATGGCGGCAAGTCTCGAAATGTTCGAGCGCACAACGCGCCGCTACGGCAAACCCTCATTCGATCTGAAAGAGACCGTCATCGGCGACCGAAAGGTTGCTGTCCGAGAAGAGATTGTCTGGTCACGCCCCTTCTGCAGCCTGCTCCATTTCGCCCGCAATGTTCCGAGTGGTCATGTGCCAGACCCGCGCATTCTCGTTGTTGCGCCGATGTCCGGGCACTATGCGACGCTGCTGCGCGGTACGGTTGAGGCGCTATTGCCAAATGCTGACATCTACATCACGGACTGGATGGATGCTCGCATGGTGCCGATGACGGAGGGCAACTTCGATTTCGATGATTACGTCGACTACGTCATCGAAATGCTGCGCTTCCTCGGTCCAGACACCCACGTCATCGCCGTCTGTCAGCCGTCCGTACCTGTACTGGCCGCGGCCGCGGTGATGGAGGCGGAAAACGATCCGTTTTCGCCGTCTTCGATGACATTGATGGGCGGACCGATTGATACGCGCATCAACCCGACGGCGGTGAACCAGCTAGCCAAGGAGCGGTCGCTGGAGTGGTTTGCCGACAACGTGATCATGAACGTGCCGTGGCCTCAGCCGGGCTTCATGCGCCCGGTCTATCCAGGATTCCTGCAGCTGTCCGGCTTCATGTCGATGAACCTCGATCGGCACGTGATCGCGCACAAGGAATTCTTCATGCATCTCGTGAAGAATGACGGCGAGCCGGCCGAGAAGCACCGTGATTTCTACGACGAATATCTGGCGGTCATGGATTTGACGGCCGAGTTCTATCTTCAGACGGTCGACCAGGTGTTCATCAAGCACGCGCTGCCGAAGGGCGAATTGGTCCACCGCGGCAAGCTTGTCGATCCCGCCGCGATCCGCAACGTTGCCCTTCTGACCGTAGAAGGCGAGAATGACGATATCTCGGGCGTTGGCCAAACTCAGGCTGCCCAGACCATCTGCATCAACATCCCCGACAGTATGCGCATGCACTACCTGCAGCCCGATGTCGGCCACTATGGCGTCTTTAACGGCTCGCGCTTCCGCCGCGAAATCGCTCCACGCATCGTCAATTTCGTCAGGGAACATGCGCGTATAGGAAAGCCTGCTGTAAAGCGGGTGATCAAAGGCGGTAAGTCCAGCTGATTTAGTGGATTCTGAATTAGTAATTGTATTTCAAGGTGTTGTGCGATTTAGACGTGCCCCGTCTTGAAGCTTCCTGGCCGTGTAACCACATCGATTCTAGCGCTCGGCATCTTGCCGGGCGCGGAAAATGCGAGGACACCGCACGATGAACCAGTCAGCATTGCTTCGCCCGGATTGGACTCCGGCTACCATTGCCCTGATGATCCTCGGCTTCGTGGTCTTCTGGCCTCTGGGTCTGGCCATGCTCGCCTACATCATCTTCGGGGAGCGTCTGCGCGGTTTCAAGCGCGACGCCAACAATGCCGCGGATGGATTCTTTGCCGGCTGCCGACGTTCGCATGGCCGCTATCGCCCGCATTTCTCGACGGGCAACGTCGCCTTCGACGACTGGCGGAAGGCCGAGCTCGACCGGCTCGAAGAAGAACGTCGCAAGTTGGATGAGATGCGCGAAGAGTTCGATTCCTACGTACGCGAACTGCGCCGCGCCAAGGACCAGGAAGAGTTCGACCGCTTCATGCGCGATCGCAAGAACGCCAAGCGTGACGATAATGGCCCGGTAGCAGAATACCAGACGCCGTAATTCCAGGACTGTTCAGCACTGAAACTTGAACCGGCATCGTTGATGCCGGCTTTTCTTTGTCTGCAGGACAGGCGAATCATATAGAAAGAACCCATGTTCCCGCTTCTCGTAAAGCCACGCCGCAGCGTTCGGAAGCCGGCTCCGCCGGAGACCCGAACGCTTGACGTGGCTGGCCGCCTGATGCCGCTGACGATCAAGCAACACGAGCGGGCGACCCGTATTACCCTGCGTATCGAGCCGGGTGGCCGGGCACTGAAGATGACGATCCCGAGTGGGTTAGCACCGCAGGAGGTGAATGCGTTCCTTGACCGTCATCAGGGCTGGCTGCTGACGAAGCTTGCCAAATTCTCCACTGATGGCTCTCTTCGTGACGGCGGCACTATTCCTTTCCGTGGCGTGTCTCATCGCATTTACCATACGGGCAGCCTTCGCGGGCTGACGGAGGGCGTCGTCGTCGATGGCAAACCCGTGCTCAAGGTCAGCGGGATGCCCGAGCATGTCGGGCGACGCATTGCGGCTTTCCTGAAGAAGGAGGCGCGAGCCGATCTTGAGAGGTTGGCAACGCTGCACGCCCGATCAATCAATGCACCGATCAAGTCGATCGCCATAAAGGACACTCGCAGTCGATGGGGATCCTGCTCGTCCGAAGGCAATCTAAGCTTTTCCTGGCGCATCGTCATGGCGCCACCGTCGGTCGTTGACTATCTGGCGGCGCACGAAGTGGCCCATCTCAGGGAGATGAATCACGGACCGCGCTTCTGGGCGCTCTGCAAAAAGCTCTGCCCTCACATGGAAGAGGCAAAAGCCTGGTTGAAGCGTCACGGCAGCCAGCTTCACGCCATCGATTTTGATTGATCGAAGCCTCGAAAATTCAGCTTTTGTCGCGATTTGGCTCGACTCTAAGCGTATTTCGTGTCACTTCGCTGCCATGAAACCAGATATCAAAATCTGCGGGTTGAAGACAGCTGAAGCGATCGATCGCGCCTTGGCAAGGGGCGCCACGCATATCGGCTTCATTTTCTTCGAGAAGAGCCCACGCTACATCGAGCCGGATATCGCCGGCAGGCTTGCAGAGCCGGCTCGCGGCAAGGCCAAGATCGTTGCCGTCACCGTAAATCCGAGCAACGACGATCTCGATGAGATCGTGGCGTTGTTGAAGCCGGATATTCTGCAGTTGCACGGTGACGAGAGCCCTGAGCGGGTTTTGACCATAAAGGCGGTGTATGGACTGCCGGTCATGAAGGCTTTCTCCGTGCGGACGGCCGACGACTTAAAGCGGGTCGAGGCTTACATTGGCATTGCCGATCGTTTCCTGTTCGACGCCAAGCCCCCGAAGGGATCCGATTTGCCCGGTGGCAACGGGGTTTCCTTCGATTGGAGCTTGCTCTCTTGGCTTGACGACAATGTGGATTACATGCTTTCCGGTGGCTTGAACAAAGCCAACATTGCCGAGGCGCTCGCCATGACCAAGGCGCCCGGGATCGATGCGTCTTCCGGCGTCGAAAGCGCGCCGGGCGTCAAGGATGTGGCAATGATCGATGAGTTTTTCGATGCGGTCGAGTGGGCCTGCCAGCCCGAAGCGGCCTCAGGGAGTTGAGAGTGAACCAGACGCCAAAACCGAATTCCTTCCGTTCCGGCCCTGATGAAGACGGCCGTTTCGGCATTTACGGCGGCCGCTTCGTCGCCGAGACGCTGATGCCTTTGATCCTCGACCTTCAGGACGAGTGGAACAAGGCAAAGGACGATCCGGAATTCCAGGCGGAGCTGAAGCAGCTTGGTACCCACTACATCGGCCGCCCAAGCCCGCTCTATTTCGCTGAGCGCCTCACGGCCGAACTCGGCGGCGCGAAGATCTACTTCAAGCGCGAAGAGCTGAACCACACCGGTTCGCACAAGATCAACAACTGCATCGGCCAGATCCTGCTCGCCAAGCGTATGGGCAAGACCCGCATCATCGCGGAAACCGGTGCCGGTCAGCATGGCGTTGCCTCCGCAACGGTTGCCGCCCGCTTCGGGTTCCCTTGCGTCGTTTACATGGGCGCAACCGACGTTGAGCGTCAGGCGCCGAACGTGTTTCGCATGAAGCTGCTTGGCGCCGAGGTGAAGCCCGTCACGGCCGGCCATGGCACGCTCAAGGACGCCATGAACGAGGCGCTGCGTGACTGGGTCACCAACGTCGATGATACCTATTACCTGATCGGCACGGCTGCCGGCCCGCATCCCTATCCGGAAATGGTCCGTGACTTCCAGGCAGTCATCGGCACCGAAGCTCGTGCGCAGATTTTGGAGGCCGAAGGGCGCTTGCCGGATCTCGTTATCGCCGCCGTAGGCGGGGGTTCCAATGCGATCGGCATCTTCCATCCGTTCCTCGACGATGAGAGCGTCAAGATCGTCGGCGTCGAAGCGGGCGGCAAGGGCCTCAATGGCGATGAGCACTGCGCCTCGATCACCGCAGGCTCGCCCGGCGTCTTGCATGGCAACCGCACCTACCTACTGCAGGATGGCGACGGCCAGATCAAGGAAGGTCATTCGATTTCGGCTGGCCTCGACTATCCAGGCATTGGCCCGGAGCATTCCTACTTGAATGACATCGGCCGTGTTGAATACGTTCCGATCATGGACCATGAGGCGCTCGAAGCCTTCCAGACGCTCACCCGCCTCGAAGGCATTATTCCGGCGCTCGAGCCGTCGCACGCGCTGGCGGAAGTCATCAAGCGCGCCCCGAAGATGGGCAAGGACGAGATCATCCTGATGAATCTCTCCGGCCGCGGCGACAAGGACATCTTCACTGTCGGCAAGATTCTGGGAATGGGTGAGTAAGTCATGACCGCACGTATGGACAAACGCTTCGCCGATTTGAAGGCGGAAGGCCGGCCGGCACTCGTCACCTATTTCATGGGCGGCGATCCCGACTACGAAACCTCGCTCGGCATCATGAAGGCCCTGCCGGAGGCGGGCTCCGATGTCATCGAGCTCGGCATGCCCTTCTCCGATCCGATGGCCGATGGCCCGGTGATCCAGATGGCTGGCCAGCGCGCTCTGAAGGGCGGTCAGACCCTAAAGAAGACACTGCAGCTTGCAGCCGATTTCCGCAAAGCCGATGACGCAACACCGATCGTATTGATGGGGTACTATAACCCGATTTATATCTATGGCGTGGACAAGTTCGTCGATGATGCGCTGGCTGCCGGCATCGATGGCCTCATCATCGTCGATCTTCCGCCGGAGATGGATGACGAACTCTGCATCCCCGCCCTCAAGAAGGGGATTAATTTCATTCGCCTGGCAACGCCGACGACGGATGAAAAGCGCCTGCCGACCGTTCTCAAGAACACATCGGGCTTCGTCTATTACGTGTCGATGACCGGTATCACCGGCTCGGCGCTACCGGATACATCTCTCGTCTCCGGCGCCGTCAAGCGCATCAAGCAGCATACCGACCTGCCGGTTTGCGTTGGCTTCGGCGTCAAGACCGCCGACCATGCAAAGGTGATCGGCAGCTCGGCCGATGGCGTCGTCGTCGGCACCGCAATCGTCAATCAGGTGGCAACAAGCCTCACTAAGGATGGGAAGGCAACCGCCGATACCGTCCAGGCCGTCGCCACGCTTGTTCGTGGACTGTCAACGGGGACACGTTCGGCGCGCCTTGTTGCTGCCGAATAGTTTCCCCACATTGGCAATAGTCAATCAGGAGTTTTCGACTTGAACTGGATCACCAACTACGTCCGCCCCCGCATCAATTCCATGCTGGGCCGCCGCGAAGTGCCGGAGAACCTCTGGATCAAGTGCCCGGAAACGGGTGAAATGGTCTTCCATAAAGATCTGGAGAGCAACAAGTGGGTCATTCCGGCGTCCGGCTATCACATGAAGATGCCGGCAAAGGCTCGTCTTGCCGATCTTTTCGATGACGGCGCCTACGAAGCGCTCGTCCAGCCGAAGGTCGCACAGGATCCGCTGAAGTTTCGCGATTCCAAGAAATACACGGACCGCCTGAAGGACAGCCGCGTTAAGACCGAGCAGGAAGACACGATCGTTGCCGGCGTCGGCAAGGTTCGTGGCCTGAAGCTCGTCGCCGTCGTTCACGAGTTCAACTTCATGGGCGGTTCGCTCGGCATTGCGGCCGGCGAGGCAATCGTGAAGGCCTTCGAGCGCGCCATTGCGGAGAAGTGCCCGCTGGTTATGTTCCCGGCCTCGGGTGGTGCTCGCATGCAGGAAGGCATCCTGTCGCTCATGCAGCTGCCACGCACGACCGTTGCCGTCGACATGCTGAAGGAAGCGGGGCTGCCCTACATCGTCGTTCTGACGAACCCGACCACGGGTGGCGTCACGGCGTCTTACGCGATGCTCGGAGATCTGCACCTGGCAGAGCCCGGCGCGGAAATTTGCTTTGCCGGCAAGCGCGTCATCGAGCAGACGATCCGCGAAAAGCTGCCGGAAGGCTTCCAGACGTCGGAATACTTGCTGGAACACGGCATGGTCGACATGGTGGTCAAGCGCCACGATATTCCGGATACGCTGGCTCGCGTCTTGAAGATCCTGACCAAGAAGCCTGCAGCAAACCTCAACAAGGAAAGCGGGACGCTCGCGATCGCCGCGAGCGCCTGAGCCGACTAGGCGGGTCGCGCGATGATACCAAGGGGCCAGGCCGCAGTGAGCGAAGCAGCACAGGAAATCGACAAGCTCATGGGATTGCATCCCAAGGGCTTCGATCTATCCCTTGACCGCATTACCCGGCTTCTTTCCGTTCTCGGTGATCCGCAGACAAAGCTGCCGCCGGTCATTCACGTGGCGGGCACCAACGGCAAGGGCTCGGTAACTGCCTTTTGCCGGGCTTTGCTGGAAGCCGGCGGCTACAGCGCCCACGTCCATACCTCTCCGCATTTGGTCAACTGGCACGAGCGCTATAGGATCGGTGTCAAAGGCAGCCGCGGCCAGTTGGTCGATGATGCGGTTTTCGCCGAGGCTGTGCGACGCGTCGCAGCAGCCAATGATGGTCAGAAGATCACTGTTTTTGAGATCCTGACCGCCGTCACCTTCATCCTTTTTTCCGAGCATCCGGCGGACGCGGCTATCATCGAGGTCGGCCTCGGGGGCCGTTTCGATGCGACGAACGTGATTTCCGACCCCGCCGTCTCCGTCATCATGCCGATTTCGCTGGACCATCAGCCTTATCTCGGCGATCGCGTCGAACTGATTGCGGCCGAAAAGGCAGGCATAATGAAGCGCCGTTGCCCGGTCGTTATCGGCAAGCAGGAGTATGATGCCGCGCTCGACGTCCTGATGTCGACTGCGGAGCGACTGAATTGCCCGACGGCCGTCTTTGGCCAGGACTATATGGCACATGAGGAATATGGACGCCTCGTCTATCAGGACGAGTTTGGCCTCGCCGACCTGCCGTTGCCGCGTCTTCCGGGTCGCCACCAGTATGCCAATGCTGCGGCAGCGATCCGCGCCGTCAAGGCTGCCGGCTTCACGGTTACCGAGACCATGATGGAAAAGGCGCTGCTGTCGGTCGAGTGGCCGGGTCGCCTTCAGCGACTGAACGACGGGCATTTGATGGCCAGTGCCCCGGCCAAGGCGGAAATCTGGGTCGATGGCGGCCACAATCCTGGCGCTGGGGAAGTCATCGCCGAAGCCATGGCGAATTTCGAGGAAAAGCAGTCACGGCCGCTGTTCCTGATCATTGGGATGATCAACACCAAGGATCCGGTCGGCTACTTCAAGGCTTTCAAGGGACTTGCCGAAAAGGTCTATTGCGTGCCGATCCGTGGCAGCGACTCGATGATTGACCCGGTTATCCTGGCAAACGCCGCATATGATGCGGGCCTCGTCGCGGAGCCGATGTCGACTGTCCGCGACGCGTTGGAAGCAGTCAAGGAAGGCGCCTTCGAACAGGCCCACCCGCCACGTATCCTGATTGGTGGTTCTCTTTATCTCGTCGGCGATGTGCTTGCCGACAACGGCACACCCCCGAAATGAAAAAAGCCCGGTCAAATGCCGGGCTTCTTCAAATCTGCTGATAGGCAATGCTTAAGCGGCGCTTGAGATCCAGCTCGAAAGAGCGGTCTTCGGGGCAGCGCCAACCTTGATGTCAGCAACTTCGCCGGCCTTGAACATGGCGAGCGTCGGAATGGAGCGGACGCCGAACTGAGCGGCCAGTTCCGGGTTCTCATCGATGTTGAGCTTGGCGACCTTCACCTTGCCCTGAAACTCGACAGCGAGTTCTTCGAGGCTGGGGGCGATCATCTTGCACGGGCCGCACCATTCAGCCCAGAAATCGACGACGACGGGTTCTGCGGATTCCAGAACTTCCGACTGGAAGTTGTTGATATCGACTTTTACGGTAGCCATAGGCTGCTCCTTTACGGATTCCTGTTGAAACACATGTGAGCGTGCGGTGCGGGAATTTCAATGCCCGGTATTTCACTTTGTTTCGAGCTGCGCAAGCGCCGACGCCAATGCATCGGGCGTCAGGGTGTGAACGGAACCATTCTCGGTGTAAACCAGTACGCAATCGATGCGTTTGCCGGGATAGAGCGGCGCCAGGATTTCACGATAAATTGCAAGCTGAGCTTTGTGGGAAAAAGGAATCGTCTCTGCCGTCTGTGGCGGAACGCGATTGGTCTTGTAGTCGAGCACCACCACCCGATCCTCGAAGACTGCCATCCGATCAACGCGGCCGGAAACGGCGTGGTCGAGTCCGGCGATCGTCAGGGTGCCCATGACCGCGACTTCCGCCTGCGCGTGAGTTGAGAACACGGCCTTCAGATCGGGATCCCCTAATAGTTTCAGGACCGAATCTACGAGTCGCCGACGCTCGCTCTCCGGCCAGAAGCGCACAGCGCGCTCGACGTAGCGCGCTGCTGCATCGGCCTGCTCGCCGCGCGGCAGATCCGGCAGCGTCTGCAGCAGGCGGTGTAGGAGCCGCCCTTTTTGCAGGGAGCGATCCGGTTTGCCCTTTTCGTCAAAGAGCGGGGAGGTGACCAGAAGATCATCAGCACCATCGTCCACAATGGTCCCGACGCCGGAAGGGCTGAGCGGTCGGGGCAACTGTCTTCGCGGCGGCAGCGGCTTTGCCAGGCTCGGGGGGATATTCTCCGGCCTTGCGGCCTGTTCGGTGCGTACCAGCCGTTCGAACCTGCGCTCAATTCGGGGCACGCGCCATTCGATACCGGCCCAGGTGCCGTCCGGTCCGGAGAATGTCGCAGCGGAGACATGCGGATGACTGTCCGTCATCGCTGTCGAGATCATTGCATGCCAGGTATCGGTGTTCGGACGAATGCCCCGGTAACCGCAAACGATTAGGCGATCCGCAGCTCGCGTCATCGCCACATAGAGTAGCCGGCGATATTCCTGTTCCGCGAGCGATTGGAGGCGCGCCGCGTCAATTTGGGTGAGCGAGTTGCTGAGATCGCCGAGCGGAACCCAGGCTGGCATCGGCGGTTCGCCATGCTCCTGTTCAAGAAGCCGAAGCTTGGGCATGTGCGAGTGTATGAAGGCCTTTGATCCGCCGTCAACGAGGAACACGATCGGCGCCTCCAGACCTTTTGAAGCGTGGACGGTCATGATCCGGACTTCGTTCCGCCCCTTGTCCTGCTCGCGCTTAACCTCCGGCGCCTCAATTTCGAGCGTCGAAATGAAGGACTGCAGGCCGGGCAGGCCCGAGTTCTCGTGATCGAGCGCGAATGTCAGGAACTCGTCGAGAATGTCGCTTACCTCGGTTCCGAGGCGGGCAAGGAACTGTCGTCGGCCATCGTGGCATCCCAACACGCGCGCGTAGAAATCGTGAACCGACAGCGCTTTCGATTCATCGAGGAAGAGTTTGAGACGTAAAACCGCCGCTTCGAAGCGCGAATTGCCATCGGCGGCGAACTTCTGCGCGTGAGACCAGGCGCTCTCGCCCTCCGCACGAAGGGCAGCAACTGCAAAGACGTCGTCCTCGCTCAGATCGAGAAGCGGGCTCTTCATCAGCGCGGCCAACGAGAGATCATCTTCCGGCAACAGCAGAAAGCGGCCGAGAGCCACCAAGTCCTGCACCGCGATGTGGCTCGTCAGGCGCAGGCGGTCAGCACCGGCGACCGGTATGTCGCCGCGACGCTTTAGGGCGCGTGTCAGCGCGTTGACGAAGGCATCGCGCTTGCGTACGAGCACGAGGATATCGCCGGCGTCGATCAGTCGCTCTTTACCCTTCTCGACGATCGTTTCCTTGCCAACCAGATTGCCAATCGTGTTGGCGATGCGACGCGCAAGAATGGACGCTGGCGCGCTCTCCGGTGTAGCGTCAAAGGGTGCGGTCCAGTCTTCCTCCTTTATCGTCGCCTCCGGCGCCACCATCTCCCAGAGGTCGACCGCGCCGGGGTTGCCGATACGGTTGGAACGGTGAACCACTGGTTCGCCTGTCGCACTCAGCCCACGGGCATTCTCAGCTGGCGTGAAAATGTGATCAACAGCGGCAAGGACGTCCGAGGTTGAGCGGAAGGACAGCGGTAACCGCACCGTCGAGAAAGCAAGTCCGCTCTGGGAAACGCGCCGGCGCGTCTGTTGGCTTTCTTCGGAAAAGCGCTCGGGGCGGGCACCCTGGAACGAGTAGATAGACTGCTTTTCGTCACCAACGGCAAACAGGGTCCGCACGGCGGTGCGGGCGCTCTCGCCCGAAAAGAAATCCTCGGCTAGCGACTGGATGACGCTCCATTGGATCGGGCTGGTATCCTGTGCTTCGTCGACGAGAATATGGTCGATGCCCTGGTCGAGCTTGTAGTGGATCCACGGGCCAACGTCGCTCTTGTTCAACAGCTCTGCAGTCCGCGTTATCAGATCCTCGAAGTCGAGTTGGCTACGATGTCTCTTGAGGTCGTCGTAATCCTTGTTGAGACGGTCGGCGAGGACCAGCGCGGCGCGGGTGGCCTCGTACATGCGCACGGTTTTCAATCGATCCCGGCACGATACGACGTGCGCTCGTGCCGTTGCGACGGCATCAACGAGTTCTGGCGCCTCGTTCAACATCGCCTTCACGAAAAACTGTGAATCCGCCTTTGGCTCTCCCTTTCCCGTAAGGAAGACTTTCTCCAGCAGCAAAGCACGCCGCGCATAGTCGCGTTCGCGTGAGGCTGACCGCAAGGCGGCTGCAATGACATGTGCTTTGGCCCCGCCCTTCTGGTCCGCAAGGTTTAGATACTGGTCAAGCACGCCGCCACGCAGCCCGTCGAGTGGCCAATAGGCCTCGGCTATGCCAACCGTAGTGTCATTTTCGGAGAGGGAGAGCTTCGTGCGCAGCACGGCTTCGATGCCGCCCCGACGCTCGGCATCCTGGGTAAACGCTCGGATCGCATTGCGGTTGGCGATGATCTCCCCGAGAAGGTTTTCGAGGCCTGACTCATCGCCGAGATTGAGCACATAGGCGAAGGCTTCCGCGAGCGCCGGGTCATCCTCTGGTGTCGTTGCCGTGAGCAGTGATCGACGCGCGTCCGAAAGAAGCGTCGCGGCCGCTCGATCGTCGAGCACGGAAAAATGCCCGGCCACGTTCGCTTCCAGGGGAAACTGATGCAACAGCGCCTCGCAGAATGCATGGATGGTCTGGATCTTCAGTCCACCCGGAGTCTCGAGCGCTTTGGCAAAGAGCCGCCTCGCCTCCGCAAGCTTTGCAGGCTCGGGTGTCCTGCCTTCGATCCGCGCAATGCGCTCTTCAAGCTCCACATCGGTCAAAACGGCCCATTCGGCGAGCCTTTCGAACACTCGGTTCGACATTTCGGATGCTGCCGCCTTCGTATAGGTCAGGCAGAGAATCGCCGACGGGCGCGCCCCGGCCAATAGTAGTCGGATGACGCGCTGCGTCAGGACATGTGTCTTCCCGGAACCCGCATTGGCCGAAACCCAGGCAGAGCGTTGAGGGTCGGATGCGATGGACTGCTGGATGGTCGTCCAACTCGTCCAGGCAACGGGATCGTCGCCCTCGGGCAATGTTGTTTCATCATTCATCGCCGGTTGCCTCGTCGCTCTCCGCCGCTGACCACTCCGAGACGCGGGCCAGATGATCGTAGTCGCCACCAAAGTCGAATTGCTGTGCCGGCAGAAGCCGGGACGTAAAGCCCTTTTCACCCGACTGCAGAAGCGAGACAAACTTTATGAGCTGATCGATCGACTCGACCGCCAGATCCATAGCCGACTTTGTCTTGTCGTTCCTCGTCGACGTCTCGTTGTTGACGGCATCGACCTGGAAACGATCTCCCGGGCGAAGTCGCACATAGAGAAGATTCTGCGGAACGAGACTGCCGGCGTCCCGGAAGGCGCCGGCGTGAAGCGCAGCGGCCTCCAGCGCCAACTGGGGATCGAGAAGGGCGCGAGCTTGAGACGCAGAAGGATTGTATCCGGTCTTGTAGTCGATGATATCGGCAGCTCCCGTCCCCGTGATGTCTATCCGGTCGGCGATACCGCTGAGCCTGAGATTGATTTGCTCCAACTCGACGCCGCCGCGCACTTCCGTCAGCGTCTTTCGGATATCCGGTCGTCGTCGTGCCTCCCAATCAAGAAAGGCGCGGGCAACCTCGCGAAAGCGCGGGCGCCAGACAATGTCGATGTGTGCGGGCAGTTGTTCCGTGTCGAACAACTCCGCCAGAATGACCTCCATCGCCGTTTCCGCCGCGGGTGTTCCCGCGATGTGACCTTCGCGGATGAAGCGATCGATGATCTTGTGATAGAGCGTTCCTCGTTCGGCGGCACCCGGATCCCGGTTGAAGGGTGCAACAGGGTCGAGCCGCAGAATCCGGCGTGCGTATATCGCATAGGGGTCACGACGAAGCCGCCCCACCTCACTGAACGAATAGGACTTCGGCTGCATTTCCTGTGGTGGCGTTGGGCTTGGGCGTTGTGCCGGTGCCTGGCGATCGCCCTGATCGATCAGATTCGCCCAATGCACAAAATGGTCTCCACGACCCTTCAGCTCTGCCTCGAACTCCTTCCCGCCAAACGCGAGCAGTCGCTGCAGCCACCGCGACGCAACAGTTGGCGTCGAACCTTGCCTGAGCGCCCGCGAATAGATGAGATGACGCGTGCCGTTGGCCATTTCGAAGTCGTGCGCCAGTTGGCCAATCCGTCGCTCCGGCGGTTCGAGCCCGATCTCGGTCTTCATGGTGCGGGAAACAAAGGGATTGTTGGACGTTTGCCCCGGCCACGACCCTTCGTTCAGCGCTCCGAGGATGAGCGTGTCTACGCTCTGCAGGCGAGCCTCCAGCGTGCCGAAGATGAACAGCCTTGGATGACTTAGCGCCCGCGGCTTTGCTGCCTGGCCTGCGAGAAGCGCTGCGGCAATATCGATCCATTGCGGCCCGTCGGCGTTGATCCGTCCTTCGGTTTCAATAACCTCGCCAAGCATTGACGCCAGCGTGTCGCCCGCTTCCCCCGACCAGAGCCCGGCAAGGTCACCGCGATCGTCGCCGGCCACGGCCTCCAGGGCGCGCCCGGTGCGCTTCGCCCATTCGGAAAGGGCAAAGCTGGTGGTCAGTCCTCGCTCTTCGGGTAGGCTTCGAACGAGCGCCGAGGCGAGCGGTTCGGTGGCTTCGGCAATGCGACGGGCAAGGGCACGGGCGTGATCGACTGCACCGGCGGGGAGCGCCTTTCGCCATTGCGGCGCGTGACGATCCTGGGCCTGCTTGGACAGCTGCTGCTCGAAAAGCGGTTCGAGCGCAGAGATGTCGACCTCGGCTACGCCACCCCGGAGCGCAAGAAGCTCCAGTGCCGCGACGGCTTCGACAAGCGCGCTACGCTCCAGCCCAAAGCGGGCCAATGGATGCTTGAGCAGCCCGACGATGGCGACCGGATCACCGGGGCGAAGCGTTGCTTCGAGCAGCAACTGCAGCAATGTTCCCTGTGGTGTTGCGGAAAGCGGCGTGCCGGCAGAATCATCCGCAACGATGCCAAAACGCGCGAGTTCGGTGCTAACGCGTCGGGCGAGGTTTCGATCGGGCGTGATCAATGCCGCCCGGCTCTCGCCGTCTTTGCCGGGCCGTTCGAGTGCCAAACGCAGGGCGATCGCAATCGCGGTCGCTTCCTCTCGCTCGTTGCCTGCCTCGATCAGCGAGACATCGGCAAACGCTATCGAGATGGCCGTGGCGGGTAGCTTCGCCTTCCAGCTTCCCCAGTCACTGGTGGCCTCGGCAGGGGCGAGCGCATGCGACAGGATTTCAGCGCGGCGCTGCAGTTCCTCTGGTGGCTCTGCAAGCGGCACAACGTCCTCGCGCATCAGTTTCAGTCGCTTCAGCAACTGGGCTAGGCCGTATTGTGAGTGACTGCGGCTCGCGGGATCCGCTGGCTTCCGATCGTCCGGTGCCACCATTCGCCAGTGCTCATCCGGCATCCCGAGGTCGAGGCCCGGTAGAACGATCACGCCTTCCCGAAGGGCGGCGACCGCCGCGATAAGGTCGGCCGTCGCCGGCACCGAACCGGTGGATCCCGCAATGATGATGGGTCCCATCGGTCGGGTTGTCGCAAGACGATTCGCCTCCGCCCGAAGGATGGCGTTTCGATGCCGCGCCGGCGACGACTTGCCAAGCTCGTTCAGCCTCTCCGGCCAGAAGGTGCTGGCGATCTGCAGAAATTCGGCCGTCAGTTGCCACCAAAGCGCATAATCCTTGGCATTCAATCGGGACAGCTCGCTCCAATCCCGATCCTCGGTTTCGATCGCATCGATGAGTTCCGCAAGGTTCCGCGCAAGCCAGATGGCGTCGGCGGGACTTGCCGGCGCAACGAGTGGCGAATCGGAATGGATGCTGCGGACAATTTCCGGGAGTTTGTTTCGCCAGGCGAGGATGAGGCGGGCGAGTTCCAGCAGCCGGGCGGTATTCGAGAGCGGCTGGGCAAGATCCAAGGTTTCCGGTAAGGCCTCGTCGAAATAGCCGCTGTCGTCATCGGTTTCGCCGAGTGGGCGGATGACCGGTAGGATCGCAGATCGACCGCCTAGCAGGTCGACGAATTCCGAGCGAAGCACACGTGCCGCACGCCTCGTCGGCAGATAGATCGTGGTTTTAGAAAGCGATAGAGGATCGTCGGGATCATACCGGAATTGCGGTGTCAGCCGGCCGTCACAAAGGCTTTCGGCAAGGGTCCTCAGAAAAGGAAGCCCCGCGGGGATGGTTAAGACCCTCGGCCGGTGATGCTCGGCCATCCGTCATGCAAACGTCCGGTATCGCCGGATCGTTTCCTCCGCCTCGCCGATGGCTTCGGGTGTCCCGACTGTGAGCCAGTGTCCTTCGAGCACCGTACCATAGAGCCGGCCTTGGGAGATCGCCTTGTCGAAATATAGATTGAGGTTGAAGGCATCGGCTGGAGCGTCGTCCAGGAACGACGTGTTCATGGCAATAGCGCCGGCGTAAACGACCGGACCCGGCCCGGACTCAGCAAAACGCGTCAACCGGCCATCCCGGGCCATGTTGAAATCGTTCTTGCCGTTGTGGCCGGTTGTATCTTCCAGCTTCACGCAGAGCATCGCCATATCCATGCTTTCCGGTCGGAAGAATCCGGCTAAGCGTGTTAGGTTGCTCGGAACGTTTGGGCGTTCCCCGATCCAGAAGAGGTCGGCATTCGTGACGAAAACCTCGCCGGGAACAAGCAGCTTTAGGCCCTTTGCAAGCCCACCGCCGTTGTTCATCAGCTTCTCGCGCTCGTCGGAGATAATGATCTCGAGGTTTCGGTAAGAAGCCAGATGAGCCAGCATCTGGTCTGCGTGGTGATGAACGTTGACCACGACCTTTTCGACTCCGGCTTCGGCAAGTGAATCCAGCGCGTAGTCGATCATCGCCTTGCCGTCGATCTTCACGAGCGGCTTCGGGATCGTGTCGGTAATTGGCCGCATGCGGGTCCCAAGACCTGCAGCGAGAACCATTGCTTGCTTGATACTCATCTGATCCGAGAAATTATGATTCGCTTGGTACTATTCCAGCCCTTACGCACCAGTCGCGCAAGGGGGCAAGCGCTTCATGCTTCAGCGCAACGGAAAGATAGGACAGGGTGCGCGGCATATGTTTCATATAGCCAGGCTTTCCGTCTCGTTGCATCAAGCGAACCCACAGGCCGACAAGCTTGCAGTTGCGCTGCGCCGACATGATCGACCAGCTCTTCAGGAAGCGGACTTCATCGAAGCTGCCCTCTACTCTGCGCAGTGATAGATAGTCGTCCATCAATTGCTGGAAAAGATCCGGAGAGATCGTGACACGTGCATCCTGCACTATAGAAGCAAGGTCATAGGCCGTCGGGCCGATCATTGCGTCCTGGAAATCAATCAGTCCAACGCGCTCAATGCCTCTCTCGTTCTCTCGCCAGATGATGTTGGGTGAGTGAAAATCGCGCAGGAGAAGGCTCTTTTCCGCCGTGTCCAATTCGTCGATCAGCCTATCCCAGATGGCAAGATATTCGTCCCGCTCGGCATCACTGGCTGCGATGCCCCCACGCTTCCAGGGCAGGTACCAATCGAGAACGAGGCGCACCTCCATCTTCATCGCCGTTCGGTCGAAATCCGGGATGTGATGGACATGGTTGACCGCGACTCGGATGTCCTGCGGGATTGTCAGCGAATGGAGGTGTGCAAGGCAGGCGACGCTTGCCCGGTAACGATCGACGTTAGGTTGGCCCTTCGCGTCGAGAACGCCGTCCGCGCCAAGGTCTTCCAGAAGCAGAATGCCCTGATCGTAATCGACATTGTAGACTTCGGGTGCTGCAAAACCCTCCCGCCTGAGCACATTGGCAATGGCAACGAAGGGATAGGCATTTTCCGCGATATGCGCGACCTTTGGATATGGCTTGCCATCCAGGACCGGGGGCCCCTCCGGCAGCGGCGGCCAGTCCATCAGCACCCGTCGCTTCGCGTCATCGGCATAGATGGCCTCGTAGGCACGGAGTGACGCATCTCCTGTCAGGAAACGACGCTTTGCGCCGGAATATCCTGCGTTATCAAGGAAATCGCGTATTGCAAGGACACGGTGGATTCGTGCCGCCTGCTTTTCCGGCGCAACGATGGTTGCCCGTCGACCTGCACCCTCGTGCTCCAGCGTCAGCATAATCCGGTCTCCCGGCAGCTCGCCGGCCGCCATCTCAGGCCATTCCACGAGGCAGATGCCGTCCTGGAGCGCTTCATCAAAGCCAAGTTCGGTCAGCTCGGCCGGATCGCCAAGACGGTACAGGTCGAAATGCGCGACCGGAATGCGCAGGTCATACGTTTGCACAAGCGTGAAGGTGGGGCTCGGCACCTCGAGCTCGGCGTCATCCGCCATGGCCCGCAGAAATGCGCGGGCAAGCGACGATTTCCCCGCGCCAAGATCGCCGGACAGCGCAAGGCAATCACCTGGCTTCAACGCCAGCGCCAAATCTTCGCCAAAGCGGATCGTTTCAGCCTCATCCTGGAGGAAGAGGGAAATGACGGGAGCCATCATTCGGCTGCGACGGACGTCGGAAGATCGACCGAAGGAATCCGGCAGGTCACGATCGTGCCCTTGCCCGGTTGGCTGTCGATGGTGACCGTCCCGTGGTGAAGACTGACGAAACTGTCGACGATCGAAAGCCCAAGGCCGGCGCCGCCCCTCTTGCCATTTGTTGCGCCGGTGGCGAATCGGTCGAACACATTGGCGATCATATCCTGCGAAATGCCAGGGCCACGATCACTGACGGCAAAGACGAAATCCATGCCCTCACGCTTGCATTCAAGCGAGATTGACGACCCTTCCGGCGAGAAGTTGGCGGCATTGGAAAGCAGCTTCACGAGGATCTGCTTCAGCCTTTGCGGGTCAGCAACGATCGAGCCCAGATGTGCGGGAGCCGTAATCTCCAGTGTTACGCCGCTTTCCTGCAGCCTGTCGGCAATCTGCATCGACACGTCGTCAAGCAGGTCGCCAAGATCAATCGCCGAATAGTTGAGCCGCATGATTCCGGCGTCGACGGTGGCTAGATCGAGGATATCGTTGACGAGCGTCAGCAATACCGAAGAGGACGTGGAAATGTGATCGATATATTCGGCCTGCCGGTCGTTCAGCGGTCCGAGCCCCGGCGTGCGCAGCAGATCGGTGAAGCCGATGATGTTGGTAAGCGGCGAGCGTAGCTCGTAGGATACATGCTGGACGAAGTCGTTCTTAAGCTCGTCCGCCTTGCGCAGTGCCTCGTTCTTTTCCGTCAGGGCGCGCTCGGCACGGACGCTGTCGGTCATGTTGACGAAGGTCAGCATCGTCTGCGCGTTCGGCAACGGAATGACTGCATAGTCGAGCACGAGGCCTGAAAATAGTTCGAGCGTCCCCTGGCTGGAACGCCGCTCGTCGTCGAAGCTGGTGATCAACTCGCCAAAGGTCTTCCATCCGTCCGGACGATCATAGGACTGAGAGCATGACTCTCCAAGGGCACGGATGTGCGTGCCCGCCTTCGCCTCGGCCTCGGTAACTCCCCAGAGTGCACGGAAAGCGGGATTCGAGAGGCGAATGCGCCCGTCGGGCCCAAAGACCGCCACACCTTCCGATAGATGGTCGATCGTCTCGCCCTGTACCTTGAGAAGCGTATTGTAGCGTGTTTCGAGGTCGACCTGTTCGGTGAGGTTCTCGAATACCCAGGTCGCACCACCCTGAGGATGTGCTGTTGCAAAGACCCGCAACGTCTGGCCGTTCGGCAGGTGCCAGAGGTCAGATTGGGTATCGAGCGCACGGTAGACCGAAAGCGCGGCTTCCTTCCAGGATTTCCAGTTGAGTTGATCAGGCAGCTTCTTGGCGGCCCTCAGGCGCTCCAGCAGTTCTGCGTTGTCCGGGCGGCTCTCGAGGAACGCGATATCGAATTCCCAGAGGGAGACGAAAGCCTGATTATAGAATTGCAGCCGACGGTCACCGTCGAAGATTGCGACAGGCGTTGCGAGGTGGTCTAGTGTTTCGGCGTGGCTCTTTAGCGTGCGCTCGAGCTCGGCGCGAACAGCTTCGATGCCGGAAACGTCGACAGCGATCCCGGCGGAGCCGCTCGGGACCTTTACATCGACGACGTCGAAGAACGTTCGGTTGCCGGACACCACGGTGGAGATCTTGTCGTGGAATGGCGACTCAGTTGTCGCCGTCGCGCGGATCCGCTCACGGGCAACGGTTGTTAGAAACTCACGACCCTCATTGACGGCCTGCTCAGGCGTGGTTGCCTCGACGGCCTCGCCGTAGGCCTGATTAACCCAGGTCAGTCGGCCTTCGGTATCACGCTGCCAGGCTGGAAGGTCGATTGCATCGAGCATGCTCTGGAATGCCGAGATCGAGGACAATAGTCTGTCCCGTTCGATCTTCAGTTCGGCAAGCTCGGCCCGTAGATTGTTCAGCGCAACAAAGCGGACGAATGCACGTCCGCCCGAAACTCGGCCCTGCGCCTCGAGGATTTCTTCGCGATGGGTTTCGACAACCATGTCGAAGCTGTGGGCCGATCCGCGCAGGCGATCGATCGCACGCTCAAGCTCAGATGCCGACCGCGGCTTCAACCACAATCCGAAGGCCAGGAATTCGCTGTCCTGCGGCGCGCCGGTTTCGGCCGGCAGCTGACCGATCAGTTCAGGACGCTCGCCGCCATCCCAGATGACGATCCGACGGTTCTTGTCCGCAATCAGGGCCTGATACTGCGAAATACGCTGTTGCGCGTCAGAGAGGGCGGAGCGGATTTCACGGCTTTCGCTTTCGAGGTTTCCGCGCTGGCGCACAACCCAAAGGGTCGAAAGCAGCGCGGCGGAAATCACGCCGATCACCACGGAGAGACCAACAACCTGCGATGAGGTGAAAAGATGCGCCGCTGCAACCGTCTCGGTCTCGACCTGTGCGAAAACCGGCCGCGCAATCGATGCGATGGCCGTGCCAGCGGCAAAAATCCGTGCCACGCGAGACACGATGCCGGTGCTGACAGGTTTCCGTTCGCCCGAATGGACCGGGCAGTGGTCAGCGTAGGCGCCAACCTCTGCCTGTTCGACCGGGCTGTGCATCATTTCCGACATGCGCGGTATGTCTCCGTCCTTTAATGTGCCGCATCACGACAAGACATCCCATTTTCGAAGCAAACGGACACGTCCGTGGCTACGAATCGAGTTTTAAAACAATACTTCGGAAGGGAATCGGCGGGAAGGTGTGTGCCAAAAAATAAGGGCGCCGCGTTTGTCAATGCGGCGCCCTCTAGATGTTGTGGATATCAATCCTGCGATCAATATCTGTAGTGGTCAGCCTTGAACGGGCCTTGCGGCTTTACGCCGATATAGGAAGCCTGCTCCTCAGAAAGCTGCGTCAGATTTACGCCGAGCTTATCGAGGTGAAGGCGCGCGACCTTCTCGTCGAGGTGCTTCGGTAGGATGTAGACTTGGTTCTGGTACTGGCCGGGCTTGGTGAAGAGCTCGATCTGCGCCAGCGTCTGGTTCGTGAACGAAGCCGACATCACGAAGGACGGATGGCCGGTCGCGTTGCCGAGGTTCAGCAGGCGGCCTTCCGACAGCAGGATGATGCGGTTGCCCTTCGGGAACTCGATCAGGTCGACCTGCGGCTTGATGTTGGTCCACTTCAGGTTACGCAGGGCAGCGACTTCGATCTCGTTGTCGAAGTGACCGATGTTGCCGACGATCGCCATGTCCTTCATCGCGCGCATGTGGTCGATGCGGATGACGTCCTTGTTACCGGTCGTGGTGATGAAGATGTCGGCAGAAGACACAACGTCTTCGAGCGTGACGACTTCGAAGCCGTCCATGGCTGCCTGCAGCGCGCAGATCGGGTCGACTTCGGTAACCTTGACCCGGGCGCCGGCGCCCTGAAGCGAGGCAGCCGAACCCTTGCCGACGTCGCCGTAACCGCAGACGACGGCAACCTTGCCGGCCATCATCACGTCGGTGCCGCGGCGGATACCGTCAACCAGCGATTCCTTGCAGCCGTACTTGTTGTCGAACTTCGACTTGGTGACC
The DNA here is from genome assembly GCF_014193305.1 of Rhizobium sp. BK181. Classification (NCBI taxonomy): domain Bacteria; kingdom Pseudomonadati; phylum Pseudomonadota; class Alphaproteobacteria; order Hyphomicrobiales; family Rhizobiaceae; genus Rhizobium; species Rhizobium sp. BK181. The sequence goes on along the minus strand of NZ_JACHZA010000003.1, from coordinate 25,667 downwards.
GAGTCGTTGACGTTGATGGCAGGGAAGGGCAGCAGGCCCTTCTGGGAGAGCTGGTACAGGCGGTTAACACCAGTGGTGGTTTCTTCGGTTACGCCCTTGATCGCGTCGCGCTGCTTGGTGAACCAGCCCGGCGAAGCGGCGAGGCGCTTCTTGATCTGTGCGAAGAGGATCTCTTCCTCTTCCGAATGCGGGTTCGACAGTACGTCTTCGCCAGCTTCGGCGCGGGCGCCGAGCAGGATGTACATGGTGGCATCGCCGCCATCGTCGAGGATCATGTTGGAGAAGCCACCATCGGTCCACTGGAAGATCTTGTCGGTGTAGACCCAGTAATCATGCAGCGACTCGCCCTTGATGGCGAAAACCGGAACGCCGGAAGCGGCGATCGCGGCGGCAGCATGGTCCTGCGTCGAGAAGATGTTGCACGATGCCCAACGGACTTCAGCACCGAGTGCAACGAGCGTCTCGATGAGAACGGCCGTCTGGATCGTCATGTGCAGCGAGCCTGTGATGCGCGCGCCCTTCAGGGGCTTCGCCTCGCCGAACTCAGCGCGGCAGGCCATCAGGCCCGGCATTTCGGTTTCAGCGATCGTGATTTCCTTGCGACCGAAGTCTGCGAGGCCGATATCGGCGACGATATAATCTTTTTCAGTGCTCATTGGGTTTTCTCCAGGCTGAAAAGCGGCTCAAAAATTCAAAGGCGCACAAAGGGCACCAAACGCGTCCACGCAGTCTGCGCGGCGATGAAAGGCCGTTTAGCAGGCTTCTATGACGAAGGCAATAATGATATAAAGAAGTCTTTATATGTTTATATGAGCCGGGAGCGGCTCACATTTCCTCGCCGAACCGGTTCTGGATCAGCTCGTCGAGTGCATCGAGCGCTTGTGCAGCCTGGTTGCCGCTGGCCGAGATCAAGACGCTGGAGCCCGGGCTTGCCGCCAACATCATCAATCCCATGATCGATGTCCCGCCGACCGTCATTCCATCTTTCGATACAGTGATGGCGGCATCGAAATTCTCGACCAGCTGTACGAATTTTGCCGAAGCCCGTGCGTGCAATCCGCGCTTGTTGATGATCAGAATTTCACGGGAGAGTGCCGTCATGGGCGCGATGTGCTCACTATTTGCCACTGAGAACGCGGCTCGCGACGTTGATGTATTTCCGCCCGGCCTCGGAGGCTTCGACGAGCGCCTTCTCCATGTTGTTCTCGCCGCGTACACCCGCGAGCTTGATGAGCATCGGTAGATTCATGCCAGCAATGACTTCCGTGTGGCCGCTGCTCATGACTGAAATTGCCAGGTTGGAGGGGGTACCACCGAACATGTCTGTCAGGATGACAACTCCATGGCCGTCATCGGCACGGGATACTGCTTCCAGAATATCTTGTCGCCTCTGATCCATGTCGTCTTCGGGACCGATACAGACCGTTTCGATGAATTTCTGAGGACCGACAACGTGTTCGACCGCATGACGAAACTCTTCAGCCAGCTTGCCATGAGTGACAAGCACAAGTCCGATCATGATATTACTGCTCCTAATGGCATATTCCAAACGGTGGCCCCAATATCGCAATGCAGCAATCGCGTCCACCGTGGGGGCACATCTTGGCGATCAAAAGCCGAAGTGCAAGACAAAAATACGACTTTATGGGCCCGTTTTGCCGATTTTGCGGGCATTACTGTCCGATGTCCGGTGCTTTTGCCATCAATATCGCCAGCGGCAACGGAGTATTAGCCAGCAATCGAATGACCGGTAGTTCTATGCTACCAGCAATAGTTGTTCGCTCACCGTCTGGCGGCAACCGTTTCTCGCCAGACGGGCTTCCGGGAAGAATGGCATAGTGAATTGTTGCGTTGACAATGTACGGCACGCGGACAAGGCCAGTGCCGCGCAATTCGAGCAAACCGGCAATCGAGGCAGGACATGTTGCTATCACCGCTCCGTCCACTTCGCTAACTAGCGCCTGATCGTCGGCGACGAGCGAGGAAAAGATGCCCATGCGTTGCGCTTCGTTGATGCAGGTGAACGCCAGCATCGATTTCCCCCAGCCCGACGGCCCCAGGAAGAGAAGGCCGGTCTTGCCGATGACGATGGCGGTTGCGTGGATGTTTGAAGGCTTGTCCATCACAGGGTAGTGTCGGCGGGAAGGGCGAGAATGAAGCGCGCTCCGAGAAGTTTTTCGGTCTCGGGATCGATGATGTTTTCCGCACGCAGCGAGCCACCATGTGCTTCGGCGATCTGACGGCTGATCGACAGCCCGAGGCCCGAATTCTGTCCAAAGCCTTCGGATTCCGGTCGGTCGGTATAGAAGCGCTCGAAGATGCGGTCGATGTCTTCTGCCTGGATGCCCGGCCCGTTGTCCTCGACGTATACGATGCAGCGAGAGCGCGTTCGCACCAGTCTCACGGTGATTCTGCCGTCATGCTCCGGAACAAACGAGCGGGCGTTTTCAATGAGGTTGGTGATGACCTGCCCGATGCGCAGGTCATGGCCGTTCACAACAAAACGTGTCTTCACGCCTGGCTTGCGCTCGATCGCGAATTCGATCTGTACATCTTTTCTGCGATTGCGAATTTGCCGCGATACGTCGATGAGATCGCGAAGCAGAATCTCCAGATCGACCGAACCGGCGTCAACGCGCGCCAATTCAGCATCGAGACGAGAGGCGTCGGAAATGTCGCTGATCAGACGGTCGAGCCGGCGAACGTCGTGCTGGATGACATCAAGAAGCCGCTTCTTGGACTCGTCTGTTTTTGCCAGAGGCAGCGTTTCGACGGCGCTGCGGAGCGACGTCAGCGGATTCTTCAGTTCGTGGCTGACGTCGGCCGCAAAGCTTTCGATCGCGTCGATGCGATCGTAGAGCGCGGTCGTCATTTCGCGCAGCGCAATGGAGAGGTTGCCGATCTCGTCCTGCCGTGCGGAAAAGTCGGGAATTTCTTCGCGTTCCTTCGCGCCGCGGCGGACGCGGATGGCGGCAGCCGACAGGCGCCGCAGCGGGTTGGCGATTGTTGAGGACAAAACGAGAGACAGCAGAACGTTGACGAGTGTCGCGACACCAAAGACGCGCATGATGCCGAGGCGCTCGGCGTGAACGATGTTGTCGATATCGCCGGCCTGGGTCGACAGGAGCAGCACGCCCAGAACAGCACGGAACCGCTGGATCGGAACGGCAACCGAAACGATCAACTCGCCCTTTTCTGTGGTGCGAACCACAGCGCCGCGAACACCAGTCAGTGCGTTCATGACCTCGGGATAAATCGAGCCGTCGCCACCCGGAGCTTCCTTGTAGAGGGGGAGGTTTCCTGGTTGCAGGACCTTGTTGAAGATCGTCGTGAACCACTGGCTCCAGCTCTGCTCCTCGTCATCGACGGGCGGCAAATCAAAACGTAGGACCTGGCCGCGTGAATAGAGATGGCGAGAGTCGAGAAGCAGGTTGGCGTCAGCGTCAAAAATGCGTGCGCGGGTTCTGGTCGGAGAAATCAGCCGACGCAGCACAGGCGCGACCTTTTCCGGATCGATCGGGAATTCGAGATCCTCGTCGTTCGGAACCGGGGTAATGCTCTGGCCAGCCTGCAGTTCGAGCAGCTTCTCGGGGTCGATGGTAATCGAGTTGGTGTCCACCGACGCGGACGCGGAAACCGCGCCGGCGATGATTTCGCCCTGCGTCAGAAGGCTTTCGACGCGAGCGTCGATCAGCCCTTCGCGGAACTGATTGAGGTAGAGAATGCCGCCGACGAGAACGACCAGCGCGGCCAGATTGAAGAAAAGGATGCGACGCGTCAGGCTCGAAAAGACGGCGTTGCCGAAGATGCGGCGGATGATCGTGAAGGGGTGCGACCAACGCCGTCCCCTGAAGCGGCGGCTGCTCACGCCTTCCGCCTCATCCAGATCTCTTTCCTGCACCAACTGTGCCAACCACAGGCCCTTTCGGAGAGCGGACCGCTTTCGCGATCGTCACTCTCGACAATTATCAGATGCCGCGCCGCTTCGGCGTCAGGCTGCTTCGCGGAAGCGGTAGCCCACTCCGTAGAGCGTTTCAATCATATCAAAGTCGGTATCGACCATCTTGAATTTCTTGCGGAGCCGCTTGATGTGGCTATCGATGGTGCGATCGTCGACATAGACCTGCTCGTCATAGGCCGCATCCATCAATGCGTCACGGCTTTTGACGACGCCCGGACGCTGGGCCAGAGAATGCAGGATAAGGAATTCGGTCACCGTCAGCGTCACCGGCTCACCCTTCCAGGTGCAGGTGTGGCGTTCCTGGTCCATGACCAGCTGGCCGCGCTCCAGCGAGCGAGCGAGCTGTTGTGCCGTGCCCGGCTTTGGTGCAGCACCACCGGCGGCAGCAGCAGCCTCGCGGCTCGATGCCCGGCGCAAGACGGCGCGGACGCGCTCGACCAGCAGACGCTGCGAGAAGGGCTTGGTAATGAAGTCGTCGGCGCCCATCTTCAGGCCGAACAACTCATCGATTTCCTCGTCCTTGGAGGTGAGGAAGATGACCGGCATGTCGGATTTCTGCCGCAAGCGGCGCAGGAGCTCCATACCATCCATGCGCGGCATCTTGATATCGAAGATGGCAAGCTGTGGCGGGCGAGCAAGAAGACCGTCGAGGGCTGAGGCGCCGTCCGTATACGTCTCGACCTTGTATCCTTCTGCCTCGAGTGCAATCGATACCGAGGTAAGGATGTTGCGGTCGTCATCAACGAGCGCGATTGTCGGCATGGTATTCGTCTCCGTCATCTATGCGCGTCTCCAGGATTTTAGAAGGTCCCCAGGCGGCCTCTCTGAACCGGATGCGCTTATCGGGATAAAGGTGGAACAAATTGTGGCAAAGATAAAGGGTTGGATTGTTCTAAAGTTTTGAGCGCAACCGAGAGATGTATCGAAAATCCGCGTGGCCACTTCTGATTCAAACGATTTAAAATAAGGCAGGAAAATTTAAATCGATTAATAGTTTGATATTACTACATTTTATCAATTTTCCTCTATTGCGTTTTAAAAAAACCGCCCGTACGGTCACCCTCAGTTCTTAACGGCACGAGCCTCAAGGGAAGGGAAAGACCATGGAGCTGTTCGGAGTCCACAACCCGGCGATAGAGCTGGCGACGATCGGTTTGGGGAGCGCAAACAGTGCTCGTTATAACTTTACGGCCGCCTCCCTCTATGAAGAATCGATTCGCCGGGGCGAGGCTCAGCTGACCGCCCATGGTGCCTTGCGCGCCCTGACCGGCCAGCACACCGGCCGCTCGCCGCGCGATAAGTTTGTCGTTCGTGACGGGAACACCGATGATGAGATCTGGTGGGACAACAACAAGCCGATGTCGCCGCAGCACTTCGCGTTGCTGAAGCAGGACATGCTCGCGCACGCTGCCGGCAAGGACCTGTTCGTTCAGGATCTCATCGGCGGTGCCGACGAAAACAATGCCTTGCCGACGCGTGTCGTCACCGAGCTTGCTTGGCATTCGCTCTTCATTCGCAACCTGCTGATCCGTCCGGAGGCCTCGGCACTTGCGACCTTCGCCCCGAAGCTGACGATCATCAACCTACCGACGTTCAAGGCGGATCCGGAACGCTATGGCTGCCGCACCGAGACCGTCATCGCTTGCGACCTGACGAACGGCGAAGTGCTGATCGCCGGTACGTTCTACGCCGGCGAGATGAAGAAGTCGGTCTTTACCGTGCTGAACTACCTGCTCCCGGCAAAGGGCGTCATGCCGATGCACTGCTCGGCCAACGTCGGTCCTGACGGCGATGCCGCGGTCTTCTTCGGTCTCTCGGGGACCGGCAAGACGACGCTTTCCGCAGATCCTGCCCGCACGCTGATCGGCGACGACGAACACGGCTGGGGCGAGGACGGCATCTTCAACTTCGAAGGCGGCTGCTACGCCAAGACCATCCGCCTGTCGGCCGAAGCGGAGCCGGAAATCTACGCAACGACGCAGCGCTTCGGCACCGTCCTCGAAAACGTTGTCCTCAACGACCGGCGCGAGCCCGACTTCAACGATGGGTCGCTGACCGAAAACACGCGTTGCGCCTATCCGCTGGATTTCATTCCGAACGCGTCGAAGACAGGCCTTGCTGGTCATCCTAAGACGATCATCATGCTGACGGCAGATGCCTTTGGCGTCATGCCGCCGATCGCCAAGCTGACGCCGGATCAGGCGATGTACCACTTCCTGTCCGGTTACACGGCCAAGGTGGCAGGTACCGAGCGCGGCGTGACGGAGCCGGAAGCAACCTTCTCGACCTGCTTCGGTGCTCCGTTCATGCCGCGGCATCCGTCGGAGTACGGCAATCTTTTGAAGGATCTCATCGGTCGTCACGGCGTTGAATGCTGGCTTGTTAACACCGGCTGGACTGGCGGCGCTTACGGCACCGGCAAGCGCATGCCGATCAAGGCGACCCGCACGCTGCTCGCTGCAGCCCTCTCGGGCGACCTCGGCAAGGCCGATTTCCGTGTCGATCCGAACTTCGGCTTCGCCGTTCCTGTTACGGTGCCGGGTGTCGACACGGCTATCCTCGATCCGCGTTCCACGTGGCAGGATGCGATCGCCTATGACGCGCAGGCCAGCAAGCTGGTGACGATGTTCATCGAGAACTTCGCGAAGTTCGAAGGCCATGTCGATGGTGGGGTGCGCGATGCGGCCCCGGGATTTCGCGCCGCCGCTGAGTGACGCGCCAAAACATTGATGATTCACGTGAAACCCGGCGGCCTCCGTCGGGTTTCTTTGTCTGTTTCCAAGGGCCGGCCGATATGAGATAGAAAGCGCATGGCCAGCGAACCCCTTTACATCAACGATCGAATCACCGTCGCCGGGTGGGAGCTGACCGAGCAATTTGTCCTCGCAGGCGGCCCTGGCGGGCAGAACGTCAACAAGGTTTCGACAGCCGTCCAGCTGTTCTTCAATATTCCGAACTCCCCTTCGCTGAACGAGCGCGTGAAGGGGAATGCCGTGAAGCTCGCCGGCAAGCGCCTTTCGAAGGAAGGCGTGCTGATGATCGAGGCAAGCCGCTTCCGAAGCCAGGATCGTAACCGGGAAGACGCGCGAGAGCGGCTGAAAGAGCTTATCCTCGAGGCGGCAAAACCGCCTCCGCCGCCGCGCAAGAAGACCAAGCCGACTAAAGGATCAGTCGAACGTCGGCTGAAGGAGAAGTCGGGTCGGTCGGAGGTGAAGAAGATGCGCGGACGACCGCTCGGTGATTGATATGCTGAAGCTGCCGAATGGCGTCAGTCACCGCCCTGACTATCTGGACCGGCCACAGCAGCAGGCATTGGTCGATATCATCAGGTCGATCGTCGCGGACGCGCCGCTGTTTGTGCCCATCATGCCCGGCACCGGCAAGCCGATGTCGGTTCGCATGACGAATTGTGGCCCGCTCGGCTGGGTCACCGACAAGGAGCGTGGCTATCGCTATCAGCCGACCCATCCTGTGACCGGCAAACCTTGGCCGGGTATCCCTGCGGAACTGTTGGAAATCTGGAACGATGTCTCCGGCCACGACAAGCCGCCGCAGGCCTGCCTTGTCAACTACTACTCCGACGAGGCGCGTATGGGACTGCATCAGGACAAGGACGAACAGGATCTCGCAGCCCCCGTCGTGTCGATCTCGCTCGGCAATAGCTGCCTGTTTCGCGTTGGTGGTCTCGGGCGCAACGACCGGACGCTTTCCTTCAAGCTCTCAAGCGGTGACGTCGTGGTCTTGGGAGCGGAAGGGCGCCTTTGCTTCCACGGCGTCGACAAGATATATCCATCAACATCGACGCTGCTGAAGAACGGTGGTCGCATCAACCTGACGCTTCGCCGGGTAACGCCCTAGAGCTTTCTCAGAGCTACCTGTTCGATCAGGTGATTATTGCCCTTGCGCAGGATCAGATCGGCCCGCGGGCGTGTCGGCAGGATGTTTTCCCGCAGGTTCTTCAGGTTGATGTTTTCCCAAAGGCCTTCGGCGATCGTCAGCGCTTCCTCCTCGCTGATCGAGGCATAGCGGTGGAAGAAGGAATGGGGATCGCGAAACGCTGTTTCACGCAGTCGCATGAAGCGCGCCACATACCAATCGTGAATCCGGCTTTCATCCGCATCGATGTAAATCGAGAAGTCGAAGAAGTCGGAAACCATCGGCACGATCTTGCCGCCGGCCGGCAGGTCGCGTGATTGGAGGACGTTGATGCCCTCGAAGATCAGAATGTCGGGCCGGTCAACGATCTTGTATTCGTTCGGCAGCACGTCGTAGACCAGATGCGAATAGGACGGCGCCTTGACGTTCGGCTGGCCCGCCTTGATCGCCGCCAGGAAACGCAGGATCGCGCCGGTATCGTAGCTCTCGGGAAAGCCCTTGCGCTGCATCAGGTTTTCGCGCTGCAGCACGGCGTTCGGATGCAGGAAGCCGTCGGTGGTCACAAGGTCCACCTTCGGGCTCGACGGCCACCGCGTCAAAAGTTCCTTCAGGATACGGGCCGTGGTGGATTTGCCGACAGCCACCGACCCCGCGATGCCGATCACAAACGGCGTCTTTGCTACGTCAGAGAGGCTGAGGAAGCGATTGCGTTGCTCGAAAAGCAGCTGTGACGATTCCACATGCGCCGAGAGGAGCCGCGAAAGCGAGAGATAGATCCGCCGCACTTCATCGAGATCGATCGGATCACCCATGGAGCGTAGCCGCTTGACCTCGTCGCCTTTCAGCGTGAGCGGTGTATCGGCACGGAAGCGTGCCCATTCCTCGGAGGAAAAGAAGTGGTAGGGCGAATACGCATTCGCCTGAAAATGATCGAGCGTCTCGGGCGCTCCGATGAGTTGTCTTGCGATACTCATGAACTTTGCCGGCTCGCCTTTTCTGTCAGGCCGGATTGAGCGGTGCGCCGCTCAAGCTCCGCCATCACACTTTGCAACGGAATGCCCGCCACCTTCAATACGACCAATAGGTGATAGAGAAGATCGGCGGCTTCATAGGTGAGGTTCTCGCGGTCATCGGTGATCGCGGCCATCACGGCCTCGATCGCCTCTTCGCCGAGCTTTTTGGCCGCCTTTGGCTGGCCTGCAACAACGAGTTTTGCCGTCCAGGACTCTTCCGGCGAGGCTTTCGACCGGGCATCGACGATCTTTTCGAGGTCGGCGAGGGTGAATTCGCTCATGATTCTGCTTCCCACTCAGTCCAGACGCATGTCGATGCCGCAAGAAGACATATAGCGCTTCGCTTCCCCGACGGAATAGGTCCCGAAGTGGAAGATCGAAGCGGCCAGCACAGCGTTGGCATGTCCCTGTTTGACGCCCGCCACGAGATCGTCGAGGTCGCCGACGCCACCGGAGGCAATAACGGGCACCCGAACCGAATCTGCGATGGCGCGTGTCAGTTCGAGATCGTAGCCGACCTTGGTTCCGTCCCGATCCATCGAGGTCACCAGCAGTTCACCCGCCCCACGCTCGACCATCTTTCGAGCAAAATCCACGGCGTCGATGCCGGTCGCGTTGCGGCCGCCGTGTGTGTAGATCTCCCAGGCGCTGACGTCGCCTTGGGCAGGCGTGGTCCGCTTCTTGGCGTCGATCGAGACGACGATGCATTGGTCACCGAACTTGTCGGCGGCTTCCGCAACGAAGTCGGGGTTGTTGACGGCCGCCGAGTTAATCGAGACCTTGTCCGCGCCACAGAGCAGCAGCTTGCGGATGTCGGCGATGGTGCGAACGCCGCCACCGACGGTGACAGGCATGAAGCACTGCTCTGCGGTACGCGCGACTACATCGAAGATCGTTTCGCGATCGTCCGAGGATGCGGTGATGTCGAGGAAGCAGAGTTCGTCGGCGCCGGCGGCGTCATAAGCCTTGGCAGCCTCGACCGGGTCTCCGGCATCGACCAGATTGACGAAATTGACGCCCTTGACGACGCGACCGTCCTTGACGTCGAGACAGGGAATGACACGAGCCTTCAGGGTCATTGTGCAATCTCCTTTGCGCGCGCGGCCAAAATCAGCGCCAGCGCCTCTGCCGGGTCGATGCGTCCATCATAGAGCGCGCGGCCGGAGATCGCACCCTCGAGCTTGCGTGCGTCGGGCTGCAGCATCCGTTTCACGTCGTCGATCGAAGCAAGGCCGCCGGACGCGATAACCGGGATCGATATGGCTTCGGCAAGCTCGAGCGTCGATGCCCAGTTGATGCCGGCGAGGATGCCGTCGCGGTCGATATCGGTGTAGATGATCGCGGCAGCGCCGGCGCCTTCGAACTTCTTCGCGAGTTCGATAACACCGAGCTCGGATGCCTCGGCCCAGCCTTCGACCGCGACCTTGCCGCCCTTGGCATCGATTCCGACCGCAACGCGACCGGGAAACTTCTTGCAGGCTTCGATCACGAGCGCCGGATCGCGCACCGCGATGGTCCCGAGAATGACGCGGGCAAGACCGCGAGATAGCCAGTTTTCGATATGGTCGAGCGTGCGAATGCCGCCACCAAGCTGAACCGGGTTCTTCGTTGCCTTCAGGATCGCATCGACCGCGGCGCCATTGACGCTTTCGCCCGCGAAAGCGCCATTGAGATCAACGACGTGCAGCCATTCAAAGCCTTGATCTTCGAATGCCTTCGCCTGCGCACCGGGGTCGGGATTGTAGACGGTCGCCTGTTCCATATCGCCGAGCTTGAGGCGAACGCACTGGCCATCCTTGAGGTCGATTGCTGGAAATAGAATCATTCTGTCAGTCCTTGCAGTGCGCGAGCTCAGGGCTTCCAGCGCAGGAAATTGGCAATCAGGGCGAGGCCGAGCTTCTGGCTCTTTTCAGGATGGAACTGGGCTCCGGCCATGTTGTCGCGCCCGACGAAAGCGGTGATCGGGCCGCCGTACTCGGCCGTCGCAATCACGTCGCCGGGGTTCTTCGCCGCCAGATGGTAGGAATGCACGAAATAGGCATGCAGCCCGTTCGGTCCGGTCGGAATTCCGTCGAACAGCGGGTGAGGGGATTTCAGATCGAGCGTATTCCAGCCGATCTGCGGGATCTTCAGGTTGGCATCATCAGGCGTCATTTCAACGACATCGCCGGGAATCCAGCCGAAGCCATCGGTGACGGTCTTCTCGAGACCGCGCGACGACATCAGCTGCATACCGACGCAAATGCCGAGAAACGGCCGGGCCTTCCTCTGGACCACATCGATCAACGCTTCCGACATGCCGGGAACGGCATCGAGCCCGCGCCGGCAATCGGCATAGGCGCCAACACCCGGCAGCACGACGCGATCGGCGGCCGCCACAGCCTCTGCCTTGTCCGTCAGTTCGATCACGGCGTCGATGCCGGCTTCCCGCGCTGCCCGTTCGAAGGCCTTCGTCGCCGAACGCAGATTGCCGGATCCGTAGTCTATAATTGCGACGCGCATTCAGCGTCCTCCATCAAAACCAAAGAGACCGAGCGAAGTGGCGTTGCCGTGTCGCGGTGCATGGGCTGCTTGATCCCATTGCGGCGAGGGCGCCGGTCGGCTGTCGCCGGCATCGGTCTGGATATTCGAAAAGTAGATTTCTTCCGCGGTCGCAAGCGAATCGGCCGAAACGAGATCGGCTTCGCCCCAGCCTTTCGCAACCAGATTACGGGCGCGAAGATTCTGACCCTCAAGCGCGACCAGCAAACTGGTGCCGAAGGTGATTGCGACGCCGACTGGCCAGAGATCGGCCCGGTCCGCTAGCGCACCGCCGAGGCTTTGCAGGAGAAATGCTGCGATGGCGTAGAGCCACAGTCTGTGGAAGGCGAGCCATATCCAGGGGAAGAGAAAACCGAGCACGGTAAAGCCGTCGCGAATGAAACGCGTCTTCTCGCGGTTGGTGTCCGTTCCGCCAGGCGCAGTCAGAACCAGATAGCTGGAAGTCATATCGTCAAGCTCCCTAGGGGGCTCAGACGAGCGTGCCCTTCGTCGAGGGAACACGGCCCGCCTGTCTCGGATCGATCTCTGTCGCCGTACGCAGCGCGCGGGCAACGGCCTTGAAGCACGTCTCTGCAATATGGTGGTTGTTGGCACCATAGTGGTTGAGAATATGCAAGGTGATGCCGGCGTTCTGGGCAAGCGCCTGGAAGAATTCGCGAACGAGCTCGGTGTCGAACGTGCCGATCTTCGGCGCGGTGAAGGCGACGTTCCAGACGAGGAAGGGGCGACCGGAGAGGTCGACGGCAGCCTTCGTCATTGTCTCGTCCATCGCGAGGTCGATCGAGGCATAGCGGGCAATGCCGCGGCGATCGCCGAGCGCCTTGGCAATCGCCTGGCCGATCGCGATGCCGGTGTCTTCCACCGTATGGTGATCGTCAATGTGCAGGTCGCCCTTGGTCTCGATCTCCATGTCGATCAGCGAATGTCGCGAAAGCTGATCGAGCATATGATCGAAGAAGCCGACGCCGGTCGAGATTTTCGACTTTCCAGTACCGTCGAGATTGACGGAAACCGAAACCGAAGTCTCGTTCGTCTTGCGGGACACGGTACCCGTGCGGCTTGCTGCGGTCTCGGCCATATGGCTGCTCCATCAGGAAATACGGGGGTTCCTTATCAGGCGAGCCGTGAAATATCCAGAACCGCGGCGGCAGAAAACGCCGCCATTTGCAATCGGCTTTCACGCACTTACATAGGGCTCGACAGGGCCGGCGTTCGGCCCGACGCAACAAGCCCGGCAGACGGGCAAAGGTATAGTAGATGACAACGATTGTTACAGTTCGAAAGGGCGGCAAGGTCATCATGGCCGGCGATGGCCAGGTAAGCCTCGGCCAGACCGTGATGAAGGGCAATGCCCGCAAGGTGCGGCGCATCGGCAAGGGTGAGGTCATTGCCGGTTTCGCAGGCGCCACGGCCGATGCCTTCACGCTTCTCGAACGTCTCGAAAAGAAGCTCGAACAGTACCCCGGCCAGCTGATGCGCGCCGCGGTCGAGCTCGCCAAGGATTGGCGCACCGACAAGTATCTCCGCAACCTCGAAGCCATGATGCTCGTCGCCGACAAGCAGGTGACGCTTGCAATAACGGGCAATGGCGATGTTCTCGAGCCCGAACACGGCGCCATGGCAATCGGCTCCGGCGGTAATTTTGCGCTCGCTGCGGCCCGCGCCTTGATGGATACCGACAAGTCGGCCGAGGAGATCGCGCGTCGAGCACTCGATATTGCCGCTGATATCTGCGTCTACACCAACCACAACGTGGTCGTAGAGACGCTCGATGCCGAAGCTTGATCCGGTTTCAAAGATCCACGCCCTGATGGGATATTCGATATGACCACATTTTCCCCCCGCGAGATCGTTTCCGAACTCGACCGCTATATCATCGGCCAGCATGAGGCCAAGCGCGCAGTGGCGATTGCGCTGCGCAACCGCTGGCGGCGCCAGCAGCTCGATCCGGATCTGCGCGACGAAGTCATGCCCAAGAACATCCTGATGATCGGGCCGACCGGCGTCGGCAAGACGGAAATCTCCCGTCGCCTCGCCAAGCTCGCCGGCGCGCCGTTCATCAAGGTCGAAGCCACGAAGTTTACCGAAGTCGGCTATGTCGGCCGCGATGTCGAGCAGATCATCCGCGACCTCGTCGAGGTCGGCATCGGCCTCGCTCGCGAAAAGAAGCGGAGCGAAGTGCAGGCCAAGGCGCACATGAGCGCTGAAGAGCGTGTTCTCGACGCGCTCGTCGGCGCCACCTCGTCGCCGGCGACCCGCGACAGCTTCCGCAAGAAGCTGCGCAGTGGCGAGCTTGATGACAAGGAAATCGATATCGAGATCGCCGATACGGGCACAGGCATGGGCGGTTTCGATATTCCCGGCATGCAGGGCGGCAATATCGGCGTGCTCAACCTTTCCGAAATGTTCGGCAAGGCGATGGGGGGTCGTACCAAGAAGGTCCGCACGACGGTCAAGGCATCCTATACGGATCTGATCCGCGACGAATCCGACAAGCTGATCGACAACGAAGTCATTCAGCGCGAGGCGATCCGGGCCGTCGAGAATGACGGCATCGTCTTCCTCGACGAGATCGACAAGATCGCGGCTCGCGACGGCGGCATGGGCGCCGGCGTTTCGCGCGAAGGCGTTCAACGCGACTTGCTTCCGCTGGTCGAAGGCACGACGGTGTCGACGAAGTACGGCCCGGTGAAAACGGACCACGTCCTTTTCATCGCCTCCGGTGCTTTTCACGTCTCCAAGCCGTCCGATCTGCTGCCGGAACTTCAGGGCCGTCTGCCGATCCGCGTCGAGCTGCGCCCGCTCACCAAGGAAGATTTCCGCCGTATTCTGACGGAGACCGAGGCGAGCCTCATCAGGCAGTACAAGGCTCTCATGGAAACCGAAGGCCTCGGCCTCGAATTCACCGACGATGGCATCGATTCCCTGGCGGACGTTGCTGTTCATTTGAATTCGTCCGTTGAAAACATAGGTGCGCGCCGCCTGCAGACGGTGATGGAGCGTGTTCTGGACGAAATCTCCTTCAATGCCCCGGATCGCGGCGGCTCAAGCGTGACGATCGACGCCGACTATGTCCGCAAGCATGTCGGCGATCTGGCGCAAAACACCGATCTGTCACGCTTCATCCTGTGATGAACAAGCATCGGGGCGCGCCTTACTGATGTGATGCCACGATTTTGATAGCTTCAACTCTCGACAGCGGGCCTTTTACTTTTTAGTGAAAGGCCCGTTTTGTTGTCGGCGCCAGCATTATTCGGCCAAGATTGTGGTCCAGTCAGCGCGCTTCGCGACATTGCCATGAACCGACGGGAACGCTGATCGTGCGACGCCTTCTGACAAGCCTCCTGATTGCCGCTGTCGTGCTGACGTCGGCACCTGCCTTCGCCATGCAGGTGGTGCCGCCGGGCAATCGTCACGCCGAGCAGCCGGATATTCCGGGCGCCTCGGTTCGCCGCACCAAGGGCACGAAGAGCTCGTTCGATCGCAAGTATGACAAGGTCCATGACCTCCTGGCGTCGGATCACGAGTTGATGGCCAAGATCAAAAAGGTGTCGGCCGCTTACGGCATCGATCCGATCCATGTGATCGGCGCGATCGTCGGCGAGCATACTTATAATGTCGACGCCTATGACCGCTTGCAGTCCTACTACGTGAAGGCTGCGTCCTACGCGGGTGAGAGCTTCCGCTTCGCCTACAACGGCGAGGATGTGGATGACTTCGTCAGGCGGCCGCAATTTGCCGAATGTAATGGCAAGGGCGATTCCTACACGCTGTGGAGCTGCCGCGAGGACATCTGGGAAAGCGAGTTCCGAGGCAAGACCGTCGATGGCGAGAGCTACCCGAACAACCGCTTCAGCGCAGTTTTCTTCCAGCCTTTCTACGCCGGCCAGACCTTCGGTCTTGGGCAGATCAACCCGCTGACGGCCCTGATGTTGACCGATCTGGTCTCCAAGGTCTCGGGTTACGAGAAGCTGAACGAGAAGGACGCCGGTTCCGTTTACAAGGCGATCATGCAGCCGGATATCTCGCTCGCCTTTGTCGCTGCCTCCATCCGGCGGTCGATCGACGACTATAAGCAGATCGCCGACATGGATATCTCGAGGAACCCGGGACTGACCGCGACGCTCTACAATGTCGGCAATTCGCGCCAGCGCGCGGCGGCTCTCGCTGCCAAGAACCGTGCTTCCGGTGAAACCGTCTGGCCGGAAGAAAACTATTACGGCTGGCTGGTCAACGACAAGCTGGACGAGCTGGAGCGTCTGCTCTAGCTTTCGCCTTGCCGGGAGAGCCTAGATCTCCTGCGAAAAGGCTGAATTCTGATGGACATGCGTCCGGATCCCTTCGTACCGCCCGCACCGTTACCTCGTACGGTGCCGCCGAGCCGTCTTCAGATAATTCGAACCATTCTGCGCAACCCGCTGGAGCTCTGGGGCGAGCCCTCCTACACGCTGCCGTGGATTCAGACACGGTTCTTTCGCGAAAGGACCCTGATCGTCAACGATCCCGGCCTGATCCGTCATGTTCTTGTCGATAACGCCGCGAACTACCGTATGTCGGATATTCGCCAGCTTATTTTGCGTCCGATCCTGCGCGACGGGCTGTTGACGGCGGAGGGGGACGTCTGGAAGCGCTCTCGAAAGGCGGTGGCGCCGGTTTTCACGCCTCGTCATGCCAACGGTTTTGCCGGGCAGATGCTGCGCCAGTCCCAAGATTATGCGAGGAAATACGAAGCAGCCGGCAGTGACGGCAAGGTCTTCGAGGTTGCCGCCGACATGACGGAGCTGACCTTCGCCATTCTTGCCGATACGCTGTTTTCCGGCGAGATCGTCACCTCCTCCGACAGCTTTGCCGACGACGTAAACGCCCTGCTGCATCGCATGGGCCGCGTCGATCCGATGGACCTGCTGCGCGCCCCGTCTTGGGTTCCGCGCGTCACGCGTATCGGCGGGCAGAAAGTGCTCGACAAATTCCGCAACATCGTGCGCCAGACCATGGATGCCCGCCTGGCTCGCATGCAGGCCGATCGAGCCTCCACACCGGACGACTTTCTGACCTTGCTCCTTGATCAGGCTGAGACCGGCGGACTGACGAATGACGAAATAGAGGACAATATCCTCACCTTTATCGGCGCCGGCCACGAGACGACGGCACGCGCACTTGCCTGGACGCTTTATTGCGTGGCCAACACGCCGCACATCCGCGGGGCGATGGAGGAGGAGATCGATCGCGTTCTGGCCCAGGATGTCGAACCGGTGAAGTGGCTCGACCTGATGCCGTATACGCGCGCCGCCTTTGAGGAGGCGCTCCGGCTCTATCCGCCGGCGCCGTCGATCAATCGCGCCGCCATCACCGCCGATCGCTGGACCGACGCGAAAGGCGAAACGGTGGAGATCGAGGCAGGTGTCACCGTCCTCATCATGCCGTGGACGCTGCATCGCCACGAACTCTATTGGGACAAGCCGCGCGCCTATATCCCGGAGCGGTTCCTGCCGGAGAACCGCAGTAGCATCGGGCGCTTCCAGTTCCTGCCGTTCGGTGCCGGGCCGCGTGTCTGTATCGGCGCAACCTTTGCGCTGCAGGAGGCTGTCATCGCTCTCGCCGTGCTGATGCACCGTTTCCGCTTCGATGTGACAAACCAGACCAATCCATGGCCGGTGCAGAAACTGACGACACAGCCGCAAAACGGTCTACCGATGCGCGTCACGTCGAGATATGTTCCTGAACGGACATAAATCTTTAGAACTATTGCATAATTGACTATGAATGAAAGCCGGGCAAAGTGGCAGCATGCAAAACCCCGTGTGGGTCTAAGGAGATATTGAATGAGCCGCATCGATAAAAACGGTCTTGCTGTTGAGGCCGTCCTTCATGATTTCCTGGTCAAGG
The DNA here is from genome assembly GCF_014193305.1 of Rhizobium sp. BK181. Taxonomy (NCBI): domain Bacteria; kingdom Pseudomonadati; phylum Pseudomonadota; class Alphaproteobacteria; order Hyphomicrobiales; family Rhizobiaceae; genus Rhizobium; species Rhizobium sp. BK181. The sequence goes on along the minus strand of NZ_JACHZA010000003.1, from coordinate 8,390 downwards.
AAGCGCTGCCCGGCTTGAAGATCGACGCCGAAAAGTTCTTTGCCGATTTCTCGGCCATCGTCCACGATCTGGCGCCGCGCAATCGCGAGCTGCTCGCCAAGCGCGATGCACTCCAGCTTCGCATCGACGATTGGTACCGCCAGCACGGTGCGCCGACCGATATCGAAGCGTACCAGGCATTTCTTCGCGACATTGGGTATATCCTGCCGGAAGGCTCGGATTTCCAGGTCACGACGACGAACGTCGACCCTGAGATCGCCTCGATTGCCGGTCCTCAGCTCGTCGTTCCCGTGATGAACGCGCGCTACGCGCTGAACGCCGCCAACGCTCGTTGGGGCTCCCTCTATGACGCGCTCTACGGCACGGATGCGATTCCCGAGACCGATGGCGCCGAGAAGGGCAAAGGCTACAATCCGAAACGCGGCGAAAAGGTCATTGCCTGGGCTCGCGATTTCCTGGACACCACCGCGCCGCTCGATGGCTGGAGTTGGAAGGATGTTGCGACCTTTGCTGTCAAGGACGGGGCTCTCGCGATCACCTCGACCGACGGCGAGCATGTTTCGCTGACCGATCCAGCGCATTTTGCCGGCTATCAGGGCGACGCCTCCGCTCCGACGCACATCCTGTTGAGGAACAACGGCATCCACATCGATATCGTCATCGATGGCTCGACGGCTATCGGCAAGAGCGATCTGGCCCATATTTCCGACGTCTGGCTGGAATCGGCGATCACGACGATCATGGATTGCGAAGACTCGGTTGCTGCCGTCGACGCCGAGGACAAGGCCGTCGTCTATCGCAATTGGCTCGGTCTCATGAGGGGAGACCTTCAGGAGGAAGTGTCGAAGGGCGGCTCGAGTTTCATTCGCAAACTCAATCCTGATCTGCAGTACAGCGATCCGTCAGGCACGCCGTTCGAAGTGCATCGCCGCTCATTGATGCTGGTTCGCAATGTCGGCCACCTGATGACGAATCCGGCTATCCTTGACCGCGATGGCAACGAAGTGCCCGAAGGGATAATGGATGCGATGATCACTGGCATGATTGCGCTCTATGACGTCGGTCCGGATGGCCGCCGCAAGAATTCCCGCACCGGTTCGGTTTACGTGGTCAAGCCGAAGATGCACGGTCCCGAGGAAGTGGCATTCGCGGCTGAGATTTTCTCGCGCGTCGAAGATTCTCTCGGCATGGCGCGCAACACGATCAAGATGGGCATCATGGACGAGGAACGGCGCACCACCGTCAACCTCAAGGAATGCATCCGCGCTGCCCGCGAGCGTGTCGTCTTCATCAACACCGGCTTCCTCGATCGTACCGGTGACGAAATCCATACCTCGATGGAAGCCGGGCCCATGATTCGCAAGGGCGACATGAAGCAGGCCGCCTGGATCGCCGCCTACGAGAACTGGAACGTCGATATCGGTCTCGAATGCGGCCTTTCCGGCCATGCGCAGATCGGCAAGGGCATGTGGGCCATGCCGGATCTGATGGCGGCGATGCTGGAGCAGAAGATCGCGCACCCGAAGGCAGGCGCCAATACCGCCTGGGTTCCGTCGCCGACCGCCGCGACGCTGCACGCCACCCATTATCACCGCGTCAATGTCGCCCGCGTCCAACAGGGCCTGAAGGATCGTGCGCGCGCCAAGCTGTGCGATATTCTTTCGGTCCCCGTCGCCGTCCGCCCGAACTGGACACCTGAGGAAATCCAGCGCGAACTCGACAACAATGCCCAGGGCATTCTGGGTTACGTTGTCCGTTGGGTCGATCAGGGCGTCGGCTGCTCCAAGGTACCGGACATCAACAATGTCGGCCTCATGGAAGACCGTGCGACGCTGCGCATCTCCGCCCAGCATATGGCCAACTGGCTGCATCACAAGGTGACAAGCGAAGAGCAGATCGTCGAGACAATGAAGCGTATGGCCGCGATCGTCGATCAGCAGAATGCATCCGATCCAGCCTACGCGCCGATGGCCGTCGATTTCGACGGTTCGATCGCCTTCCAGGCGGCACTCGATCTTGTCCTGAAGGGTAGGGCACAGCCGAACGGTTATACCGAGCCGGTCCTCCATCGTCGCCGCCTCGAGCTGAAGGCCAAGCAGACAATCTGATAAGGACAAATCAATGGAAAAGGCCGCCGGAACGATGTTCCGGCGGCCTTTTTAATACCCCATTTCAGCGACAGCTTACTGGATAACGATGACCTTCGAGGTCGTCTTGCCCGGACGTACGCGGCTGTAGAGATCGATGACGTCCTGGTTCATCAGACGAATGCAGCCAGAGGAGGCAGCGGTGCCGATCGAAGCCCATTCCGGCGTGCCGTGCAGGCGGAAGAGGGTGTCCTGACCCTTGTCGTTGAAGAGATACATGGCACGCGCGCCGAGCGGGTTGCTGAGGCCGGGGCCCATGCCCTCCTCGACGTACTTGGCGACCTCGGGCTTGCGCTCGGCCATTTCCTTCGGCGGATGCCAGGTCGGCCATTCCTGCTTCCAGGCAACGTAGGCCGTGCCGGCCCAGGCGAAGCCCTGCTTGCCGACGCCGATGCCGTAACGCATCGCCTGGCCGCCGGGCAGGATGTAATAGAGGAAGCGTTCGCGGGTGTTGACGATGATCGTGCCCGGGCGCTCGGTGGTTTCGTAAGAGACGATCTGGCGGCGGAACTGCGGCTTGACCTTCTGGATCGGGATCGCCGGCAGCGAATATCCGGCATCCGTCGTCACGCCATAGGCGTCGTCGAAGATCTGCGCGGTCTGAACGGTTGGCCCCGGCGCGACCGTGGCTTCGACGGAGGCGCTCTCGGTAGTCGAGGAGCAGCCGGCCAGAGCGAGCGTCGCCATCAGGCCGAATACAGGAAATGCATTGCGGATGCGCATGGATGTCTCTTAAGAAATAGGCAGGGAGGAACGGTCTTTTGAACCATCTTTGATTATGGTTTATTTTCGATTAACTTTGCCTTTGCAAGCTGTTGCAGTGCGGCAAAACCAATACGCAGCGGCAAATTAGAATCGCATGGTTTTTTTGCAACAACACGCGCGCCAGACCTACGGTTATCCATGACGATTTTGAGTGTTTACAATAACAATCCGTTAATAGACGGGCGACAGTCGGACAGAGCTATGCTGGTCCGTCGCGGGACTCAGATTTTACTTCATGAGATGCGTCACGCCGTCTTGCCGGAACTGTCGCTTGCGAGCGGGCGACGGGCTGATCTGATCAGCATTTCGGAGAAGGGTGAAATCTGGATCATCGAGATCAAGACCTCGATCGAGGATTTCCGTGTCGACCGCAAGTGGCCTGACTATCGCCTGCATTGCGATCGGCTATTCTTCGCCACGCACAAAGATGTTCCGCTCGAGATTTTCCCCGAGGACTGCGGCTTGTTTCTGTCGGATGGCTACGGCGCGCATATGATCAGGGAGGCGCCCGAACATCGGCTTGCGCCCGCTACCCGCAAATCGGTCACCCTGAACTTCTCCCGCGCAGCCGCCCAGCGCCTGCTGATGGCCGAGTGGGCAAATGGCAAGCCGTTTGAGGTCGACGATATCTGACGTTACTTCGGTGCGCGCTTGGCAAGGATCCGTTGCAGCGTGCGGCGATGCATGTTGAGCCGTCGTGCAGTCTCCGAAACATTGCGCTCGCACATCTCATAAACCCGCTGGATATGCTCCCAGCGCACACGGTCGGCCGACATCGGGTTCTCCGGCAGTTCCGCCTTCTCGCCGGCGCGCTGGGTAAGGGCGGCGTAAACGTCGTCGGCATCGGCGGGCTTCGCCAGGTAGTCGACGGCGCCAAGTTTCACGGCCGTAACAGCGGTCGCAATATTTCCGTACCCCGTGAGGACGATGATCCGGGTGTCATCACGGCGCTGGCGGATGGCTTCGATCACATCCAGCCCGTTGCCGTCGCCAAGTCGCAGATCGACCACTGCGTATTTGGGCGGATGGCTCTTCGATTTGGCAACGCCCTCCGCGACCGATTCCGCAGTCTCGACCTTGAAGCCACGTGTCTCCATCGCGCGCGCCAGTCGGCGCAGGAACGGGCCATCGTCATCGACGATCAGAAGGCTGGCATCCGGACCAATATGATCCGCATCTGCGAGGGAGGAGTCGTGGTCAAGCTCGTTCATGTTCGTCAATCCCGGCAGCTGCCTGCCTGATAAAAGTCAAGTGTCCCGCTGTTCATTAAGCCGATAGCGTCATTTTGTCGAATTTGCATCGATCAGCATGCGCGGCCATTCGACACGCACCCGCGCTCCAGCCGTCTCGGGCATGCGGTTCTCGAACACCAGCGACGCGCCCGATCGTTCGAGGAGAGTCTTGGCGATGAAGAGGCCGAGCCCCAGCCCGCCGGCCCGGTCTTCCCTCTGCCTCTTGGTGACATAGGGCTCGCCAATCCGGGTCAGGATATCAGGGGAATAACCGTCGCCGTCGTCCTCCACCGTGATGCGAACTTTTCTGACATCATGCTCGACGGTCACGATCACCTCGTCGCGCGCGTAATCGACAGCGTTTTCGATCAAATTGCCGAGCCCGTACATAATGCCGGCGTTGCGGTCAGTCACTGGCTCGCCCTTGCGCGGGCTCTTCTCGATCAGTTCGAGTTTGATCCCGAATTCTCTGTGAGGCGCCACGATCTCTTCCATCATTGACGACAAAGGCAGCCGCCGGAGATGAGCTTCGCCTTCCGCGGAAAGCGTTGCCAGCCGCCGCAGGATGTCGCGGCACCGCTCGCTCTGGCTGCGCAACAGTTGCACATCCTCGCGAAAGCGGTCGTCATTCTTCAGTTCGCGCTCCATTTCCTTGGCAACGACGCTGATGGTGGCGAGTGGCGTTCCCAGTTCGTGTGCGGCGGCGGCAGCAAGACCGTCGAGCTGAGAAAGGTGCTTCTCGCGCTGCAGCACCAACTCGGTGGCCGCCAGCGCATCGGCCAGCTGGCTCGCTTCCATCGAGACCCGGTATGCATAGAAAGCGGCAAAAGCCATGGTCGATGCGATCGAGCACCAGACACCGAACTGCATCACGGTATGGACGTTGATCTCGACCCCATCGAACCACGGCAAGGGAAAGGGGGAAAAGGCGAGGATAGTGATGCAAACCATCGCGATCAGAATAAGCACGGTGCTGAAGCGGATCGGCTGCGATGCGAAGGAAATGATGACGGGAACGCAGACGAGGGCCGCAAAGGGATTGGCCAGGCCGCCGGTGATGAAGAGCAGTGCGCAGAGCTGCAGAAGGTCGAAGCCGAGCAGCACGAAGGCCGCGCCGGGATAGAGCCGGTGTGTCGGCGGATAGCGGATCATCAGGTAGAAATTGACGGCCGCCAGGGCTGCGATCAGCGCCGCGCAGGCACCAAGTGGAAGCGGAAACTTGAGCCAGAAGGCAACGATGAACACGGTCACAGCCTGGCCGCCCACGGCAAGCCATCGCAGCCGCACCAGCGTTTGAAGTCTCAGGCGCCTGCTGCTGTGCCTATCTTCTTCCGGCGAACTCACGACATTATCGACCATCTGATATCCCCATGGGCTATGCTAGGGCTCATGTACCACGCGGCTTCGCCCGTGTCGTCGGCATGGCGTCTTCCGGGCGTTCGGGCCAGGGATGCTTGGGATAGCGGCCGCGCATCTCGGCCCGCACATCTTTCCAAGATCCGGCCCAGAATCCGGGCAGATCACGCGTCGTCTGAATCGGCCGGTGCGCCGGTGAGGTCAGCTCGAGAAGTAATGGCAGTCGTCCGCCGCCGATCGCCGGATGCTGCTTGAGACCAAACAGCTCCTGCACACGGATCGTCAGAACAGGCTCCTCGCCGCTATATTGGATTGGATGCCGCTGTCCGGTCGGCGCTTCGAAATGCGTCGGCGCGAGACGTGAGAGATCGCGCTGCAGCTCGTGCGGGATCAGCGCCATCAACCCGTTCGAAAGTGCGGACGAAGAGATGTCGGAAATCCCCCGGGCATCCGTCTGGTAGGGAACGAACCAATCGTCCAGGCGCGCAACCAGTGCCGCGTCGCTGACGTCAGGCCACGGGCCGCCGATGCTGCGATGAAGAAAGCCGATGCGTTCGCGCAACTGCATGGCTTCTTTGGAAAACGGCAGCTGTTCCAACCCCAACTCGCGCACACCGTCTGCCAGCGCGCGGCTGACGGCTTCGCCGGTGGGGCGGGGCAGAGGTGTCTCGTCGAAGATAATGGCGCCGAGCCGTGTCGCCCGCCTGGCTCTCACCTGCCGGCTCTGCCGGTCGAAGACGATCTGATCGCCGGTCGAAATGGCGCCGGGCAGGTCCTCCTCGATGTCGGCGCGTGAGATCTCGGCTGCCGACAGGACGCGCCCTTGCGCGGCCCGACCCGTCAAGTCTGCGATGACGAGCATCGGGCTGCCGGCGAGCCGTTCGGTTTCCGGCAGTTCGGCGCCGCGCCCGTTCGCCATCAGGAAGCGGCCTCTGCCGCCGCGCTGCAGTGCGATGCGGTCCGGAAAGGCGTGCAGCAACAGCCGTCCCGTCTGGCTCGGTTCCGTTGCTTTGGTGACATCGAGACCCTTGGCCAGTCGAGCCGCCAGCTGACGCGCGCCTTCGACGCGATCGCCACGCTCCGAGCGAAAGCGCCGCATCCGCTCTTCGAGGTCTATGCTGGGGCCTCCGAGCCCCTGTTCAGTCAGCAGCACCGCAAGCTCCGCTGCATCTCTTGCATGCCCCGTCTCGCCTGCCGAAATCACCATGGCGGCCAGACGCGGTGGCAGGGCAAGATCGCGCATCATCTTTCCGCGCCGCGTCAAAGCACCTTCCTTGTCGAGTGCACCGAGCTGAACTAGCAGCGTACGTGCTTCGGAAAGCGTCGTCTCCGGCGGCTGATCGACGAAGGAGAGCGAACGCGTGTCCTGAACGCCCCAATTCGCCAAGTCGAGGACAAGGCCGGAGAGATCGCTGGAGAGTATTTGTGGCGGTGTAAATGCCGGCAGTGCGGCAGTCTGTCCCTGGTGCCACAGGCGGATGGCGATACCCGGCTCGGTTCGGCCGGCGCGCCCGGCGCGCTGGTCCGCCGAGGCGCGCGACACACGCACCGTCTCCAGCCGCGTGATGCCGGTCGACGCCTCGAACACCGGTAGCCGCTGCAGACCGCTGTCGATAACAATCCGCACACCGTCGATGGTGATTGATGTCTCGGCGATCGAGGTGGCGAGCACGATCTTGCGCGTTCCTGGCTCGGCCGGCCGGATCGCCGCGTCCTGTTCCCGCTGTGTGAGATTGCCGTAGAGCGGAGCGATCAGTGTCTGTGACCCGAAGCGCCCTTCGAGCCGCTCAGCGGTGCGCGCGATTTCTGCTTGGCCGGGCAGGAAGGCAAGGATCGATCCGCTTTCGCTGGCGTGCGCGCTAGTGACGGCGCGCGCCATCGTTTCTTCGATGCGCTCGCTTGCAGGTCGATCCTGATAGCGGATATCGATCGGAAAGCTGCGCCCCATGCTTTCGACGAGCGGGGGTTGGTCCAGGAGTGTCATGATGCGCGCGACGTCTAGCGTCGCTGACATCACCAGCACCCGCAGGTCTTCGCGCAAAGCGGATTGTACGTCCAGCGCCAGCGCCAGTCCGAAGTCGGCGTCGAGCGAACGCTCGTGGAACTCATCAAAGATCACCGTCGACACGCCCGAGAGTTCCGGATCATCGAGGATCATGCGTGCGAACACGCCTTCCGTGACTACCTCGATGCGGGTCTTGGCCGATATTCTGGTGTCGAGGCGCATGCGATAGCCGACGGTCTCACCTACGGTCTCACCGAGCAACGATGCCATACGGCTTGCCGCTGCCCTGGCTGCCAGACGCCGCGGCTCGAGAAGCACGATCTTGCCATCCCCACGCCAATCCTGATCAAGCAGATAAAGGGGTACAAGCGTAGTCTTGCCGGCGCCGGGAGGGGCAGACAGCACCGCGCGACGCTCTGCGGCGAGCGCCGCGCCGATATCCGGGAGAACGTCTGAGACCGGAAGGTCCGGCAAAGTCATGCGGGTCACGTGCGCGTCTTCATCTCATAAGCGTGGGCGGGGCGCATTTCCGTCAGGATCGGCATGCGGTCATTCCCCGGGGTTGCATCGCTCGTGAACCTACTGACACCGCGCCTTTGCGCAAGTCGTCTCTCTTCGGGACCGCCACAGAGGTAAGAGAGAGGGATTCTGCAGCTGAAAATGGAAGCTGCGCCAAAAGCACAGCCGAGAGTCGCCGTTCCGGTGCCCTGAGAACGGCCAAAACCGCACCTCCCGAAAATCCGTCAATCGAATCAGCGTGTTACAAAAATGTCAAAAAACTTTGTTTTGCGCTGTTGACTTAGAAAAGGGGTAGGATCTATAAGCCCACTCACTGAACGAGGGCGGCGGCGCTGCTGGCGACGAAGTCCTTCGCTCTAGAGATTT